>UROO01000016.1 GCA_900549555.1 uncultured Collinsella sp.
GAGTCCGTCTCGTGGGCTCGGAGATGTGTATAAGAGACAGCTACAGTCCTGCGCAAGACGGAAAGCACATTAAGTGCTTTCTTTTGCGTGCGGAACTCGCGACAAACTTAAAACCTGGGCCGCCCGGCCCGGGAATCCGACGTGCTCGTCGGGGCAACGCCACCTGCCAAAAAGGGACAGGTTTATTTTGGTCGGTTTTATCTGGGGAAACGTCGCACTCCAGCGATGATCTGCTCTCATCTGTCGCATGGAAATCGGCGGCGTTTTCGGAAGTATGCGGCAAATTCTGGACCTGCCGAGCACACCGGGGTTTTGCGACAACAAACCCGCAGGTAGAACGCTTGAGCATATGCAATGTGGTCGGACTATCGGGATTTTGCCGCATACTTCCGAATCACAACTCAAAATGATCCATTTTCCTCCGTCCCCAACAGATCATTGTGAAACGCAACAGGTTGAGCATACGCAAGCGAGCGGCCCCCAGAGCGTACAAGGTGGCATGAAAAAGGCAGGGCATTGACCTTTTGGTCATGCCCTGCCTTTTGAATGACAGATTGTAGCTCTGGGGGCCGCACAGCGACGGAGATTGCCGCCGTTCGTTAGAACGGCGGAACTAGTTACTCCTCGTCGTTGTCCTTGGCCTCTTCGGCGTCATCGGTGTCCACGAGCTGGTTGAGCAGCTCGTCGAGGGACGCCATGTCCTCGTTGATCGCGCCGTTGGCGGGAGCCTTCTTGTCGTCGATCGGGGCGCCCAGGAGCTCCTCGTCGGCGTCGGCGTGATGCGTCGGAGCGGAGGTACCCAGCAGGATATCGTCCGGACCGTCGGGGCTAAAGACCATCTGCAGCAGCTGCGAGAGGTCTTCCTCGTCGGCAACGTCGTCGTTGTTCTCGAGGATGTAGAGCAGGTCGTGGGCCTCCAGGCCGTCACGGAGCTCCTCGATCGCCTTGGCACCGATACCATCGATGCGCAGCAGATCCTCCTCGGACTTGCCGACCAGGTCGCCGACCGTCTCGATGCCGACCTCGCTGAACTTGTTGGTCCAGCGCTGCGACACGCCCAGGTCGTCGAACAGGTACAGGCGAGCCTTCTCGGCGGAGATGGTATGGCCGTTGCGGGTGAACGAACCGTCAGCACCACCGAACTCGTCGTAGCCGGCCCAGTCGAGCTGCTGCGGGAGCTGCTCGTCCAGGTCCTTGAGCTCAACCGGAGCCCACTCGGGCAGCGACTTGGCGTTGGGCGAAGCCGGACCGTCGATGTCAACATAGCCGTCGGCCGTGCGATACGTCAGCTTGGCGTTGGCGTACGGCTTAAGGCCGGTACCAGCAGGGATCTTCTTACCGACGATGACGTTGGACTTAAGGTCGAGCAGGTGGTCGACCTTGCCCTCGATGGCAGCCTCGGTAAGGACGCCGGCGGTGCGGATGAACGAAGCGCTCGACAGCCAGGAGTCGATGTTGGACGCGACCTTGAGCGTACCCAGGATGACGGGCTCGGCCACGGGAGCCTGACCGCCCAGACGGGCAACGCGCTCGACCTCGTCAGCGAACTCGTAGCGGTCGACGTACTGACCAAGCAGGTACTTGGAGTCACCGGGGTTGGTGATCTGAACGCGACGCAGCATCTGACGTGCGAGCACCTCGATGTGCTTGTCGTTCAGGTCGACGCCCTGGCTGGTGTAGACGTCCTTGACGCTCTCGACGAAGGTGTGCATCGTCGACTCGATGTCGGTCAGCTTGCGCAGGTTGCGGAAGTTGACGAAGCCCTTGGTGATCTGGTCGCCGGCGCGAACCTCGCAGCCGTCCTCGATCTCGGGCATAAAGCGCACCGAAGCGGGGACGCGACGCTCGTCGAGAACACGGGTGTGGTCCTCGGAGTCGGTGAGCGTCAGCACGTACTCGGACTTCTCGGGCTTAATCGAGAGGTGACCGGAGTACGGAGCCAGCTCGGCCTCGCGACCCAGGATCTTCTCGTTGACGTTGCCGACGATATCGAACATACGGCTGACCGTAGGCAGGCCCTGCGTAATATCGTCGACGCCAGCGACGCCGCCGGAGTGAATGGTACGCATCGTAAGCTGCGTACCGGGCTCGCCGATGGACTGGGCAGCAATAATGCCGACCGCGGTGCCGATGGCGACCGGACGACGGGTGGAAAGATCCCAGCCGTAGCACTTCTGGCACACACCGTACTTGGAGCGGCAGGTGAGCAGTGCGCGAAGCTTGACCTTCTTGAGGCCCGCATCGACCATCTTCTGGATGTCGGCGACCTTCTCGATGTAGCCGTCCTGCTCAAAGAGCACGGTGCCATCGGGAGCCACGACGTCCTCAATGAAGCAACGGCCGACGAGGTCGGTGTTGAGGTCGGTGGTGCCGGGGATGATGAGGTTGTAGGTAACGCCCTCGTGCGTACCGCAGTCCTCCTCGCGGACGATGACGTCCTGGGCCACGTCGACCAGACGACGGGTCAGGTAACCAGAGTCCGAGGTGTGGGATGCGGTATCGACCAGGCCCTTACGGGCGCCGTAGGTCGAAATGAAGTACTCGAGCGGCAGCAGGCCCTCGCGGAAGTTCGCCTTAATGGGAAGGTCGATCGTCTCGCCGGACATGTCTGCCATAAGGCCACGCATGCCTCCGAGCTGACGCAGCTGGGTCTTAGAACCACGGGCGCCGGAGTCGGCCATCATGTAGAGCGGGTTCTCCTCGTCGAACAAGTCGAGCATGAGCGCTGCGACCTTGTCGGTACAAGCGGTCCACTCGTTAACGACTTCGATGTGGCGCTCCGTCTCGTTGATGAAGCCCTCCTCGAAGTACTCGTTGATCTGGTCGACGTTGGCCTGGGCGCGATCGAGCAGCTCCTGCTTCTCGGCAGGGATGAGAGCGTCCCACACCGAGATGGTGAGGCCGGCGCGGGTAGCGTAGTGGAAGCCGGAGTACTTGATGGCGTCGAGGATCGGGCCGACCTTGGCCTCGGGGTAACGATCGCAGCAGTCGGCAACCAGCTTGGCCACATCGCCCTTGACCATCTTGTAGTTCATGAACTCGTAGTCTTCGGGCAGGCACTGGCGGTTGAAGATGATGCGGCCGATAGAAGTCTCGAAGCGCGCGGTCTTGTTGCCGGTGACGTCGTAGTCGACAAACTCGTTCTTGCCGTTCTTGACGCGGAAGATACGGGTGCCGTCCTCGTTGATGACGTTGGCATCGGCAGCGGACACGCGGACCTGGATCTTGGCCTGCATGTCGACCTCGGAGCGGCAGTCATAGGCGTGCAGCGCGTCGTCGAAGCTGGCGAACACGTGGTTCTCGCCGGGCAGGCCGTCGCGGACCTGGGTGAGGTAGTACACACCGATGATCATGTCCTGCGAAGGGATGTTAACCGGCTTGCCGGATGCCGGCGAGCGCAGGTTGTTCGCAGAGAGCATGAGCACGCGAGCCTCGGCCTGAGCCTGGCTGGACAGCGGCACGTGGACAGACATCTGGTCGCCGTCGAAGTCGGCGTTGAAGGGCGAGCAGACCAGCGGGTGCAGGTGGATAGCCTTGCCCTCGACCAGCACCGGCTCAAAGGCCTGGATGGACAGACGGTGCAGGGTCGGTGCACGGTTGAGCAGCACGACGCGGCCGTCGATGACCTCTTCGAGGATATCCCACACAAAGGTGGCACCGCGGTCGATAGCGCGCTTGGCGCCCTTGATGTTCTCGACCTTGCCGAGCTCGACCAGGCGCTTCATGACGAAGGGCTTGAAGAGCTCCAGCGCCATGGTCTTGGGCAGACCACACTGGTGCAGCAGCAGCTTGGGGTCGGTAACGATTACCGAACGGCCGGAGTAGTCGACACGCTTACCCAGCAGGTTCTGACGGAAGCGACCCTGCTTGCCCTTGAGGGCCTCGGCGAGCGACTTGAGCGGGCGACCGCCACGGCCAGAGACCGGGCGACCACGACGGCCGTTGTCGAACAGGGCGTCCACGGACTCCTGGAGCATGCGCTTCTCGTTGTTCACGATGATCGCAGGAGCGTCCAGGTCGAGCAGGCGCTTGAGTCGGTTGTTACGGTTGATCACGCGACGATACAGGTCGTTGAGGTCGGACGCGGCAAAGCGGCCGCCGTCGAGCTGGACCATCGGGCGCAGATCGGGCGGAATGACCGGGATGACATCCAGGATCATGTTCGCGGGGCTGTTGCCGCCCTTCAGGAAGGCGTCAACGACCTCGAGGCGCTTGACGGCCTTCTCGCGCTTCTGCTTCTGGGAGTCCTCGTCGGCGATGATGGCCTTGAGCTTCTCGGCCTCGGAGGGGAGGTCGATGGCAGCGAGCAGGTCGCGGACGGCCTCGGCACCCATACCACCCTTGAAGTACATGGAGTAGTAACGGGTCATCTCGCGGAACAGCGGCTCATCGGAGATGAGGTCGCGCTCGGTGAGCTTCATGAAGGCGTTGAAGGCGTCCGTGCGGAGCTGCTTCTCGTCCTTGCACTCTTCCTCGATGTCGACGATGTCAGAGGCGATCTCCTCGGGGGTCAGCGGCTCCTCGTCGGAGAACTCGTCAAAGTTCTCGGGGTTGCCCTGCTCCTTGAGGGACTCGATCTGGCGGGCGCACTCGGCATCGATCTCTTCCAGATCGGCGGCGAGCTCCTCGCGCAAGTCGTCAGCGTCGGCCTCGCGAGCCTCGTAGTCGACCTCGGTGATGATGTAGCTGGCAAAGTACAGAACCTTCTCGAGATCCTTGGACTTGATGTCGAGCATACGGCTCATCGGGAAGCTCGTGGGGCTCTTGAAGTACCAGATGTGGGACACGGGAGCGGCGAGCTCGATGTGACCCATGCGCTCGCGACGAACCTTGGCCGAGGTGACCTCGACGCCGCAGCGCTCGCAGACGATGCCCTTAAAGCGGATGCCCTTGTACTTGCCGCAGGAGCACTCCCAGTCCTTGGCGGGACCGAAGATCTTCTCGCAGAACAGGCCGTCCTTCTCGGGCTTGAGGGTACGGTAATTGATGGTCTCCGGCTTCTTGACCTCACCGTGCGACCAGGAACGGATCTGGTCGGCGGAGGCAAGGGAGATCTTTACCGAGTCAAAATCAGTAGCTTCGAAATCTGCCACAGTCAACTACTCCTTATCAGTGGTCGTGGCGGCGACAACCTCGGGTGCCTCGGCGGTCTCGGCATCCTGGGCCTCGACGTCGGTGTCAACGCCGGCGAGCGCAGCCAGGTCGTCGAGAGCAGAGGTCTCCTCGGCGGTCACAGGGGCGGAGGCGTCCTCGTCGGCATCGTGCATGGGCTCGATGTCCAGTGCGAGGGAACGGATCTCCTTGACGAGAACCTTGAAGGACTCGGGGATACCCGGAACCGGGACGTTCTCGCCCTTGACGATGGACTCGTAGGTCTTGACGCGGCCCACGGTATCGTCGGACTTGACGGTCAGGATCTCCTGCAGGACGTTGGAAGCACCGTATGCGTACAGTGCCCAAACTTCCATCTCGCCGAAGCGCTGGCCGCCGAACTGAGCCTTGCCGCCCAGCGGTTGCTGGGTAACCAGGCTGTAAGGGCCGGTCGAACGGGCGTGGATCTTGTCGTCGACCATGTGGCCGAGCTTGAGGATGTAGGACGTACCCACGGTAATGGGCTCGCGGAACTCCTCGCCGGTGCGGCCGTCGAACAGGCGGGTCTTGCCGCGCTCGTCAAGCTGGGTGACAAACTCGGGGCGCATGTGATCGCCAAAGGCAGCAGTGGCCTTGTTGAGCATGTTCTTGTTGGCGCGACGGATGACCTCGGCGATCTCGTCCTCTTTGGCGCCGTCGAAGACGGGCGTCGAGACGAAGAACGGACCGGGGACATACTTGTCGGAGTCGGCATCCTCGGTATCCCAACCGCAGGCAGCAGCCCAGCCAAGGTGGCACTCGAGCAGCTGGCCGACGTTCATACGCGAAGGAACGCCCAGCGGGTTGAGGATAACGTCGATCGGGGTACCGTCAGCCATGTAGGGCATGTCCTCGACCGGCAGAACGTTACAGATAACGCCCTTGTTGCCGTGGCGACCGGCGATCTTATCGCCCTGCTGGATCTTACGACGCTGGGCGACGTAGACGCGCACCTGCTCGTTGACGCCGGGGGCCAGGTCGTCGCCGTTCTCGCGGCTAAAGCGGACGACGTCGATGACGCGGCCATAAGCGCCGTGAGGCATCTTAAGGGAGGTGTCGCGAACATCGTGAGCCTTGGCACCGAAGATGGCGCGCAGCAGGCGCTCCTCGGCGGTCAGAGCGCTCTCGCCCTTAGGCGTGACCTTGCCGACCAGGATGTCGCCAGGGCCGACCTCGGCGCCGATGCGGATGATGCCGTCCTCGTCGAGGTTGGCAAGCATGTCCTCGGAGAGGTTCGGGATCTCGCGAGTGATCTCCTCGGGGCCGAGCTTGGTGTCGCGGGCGTCAATCTCGTGACGGGTGATATTGATGGTCGTCAGCAGGTCCTCGGCCACCAGGCGCTCGGACACGACGATACCGTCCTCGTAGTTGAAGCCTTCCCACGGCATGTATGCCACGGTGAGGTTCTGGCCCAGTGCGAGCTCGCCATGATCGGTCGAAGGACCGTCGGCCAGAGGCTCGCCCTGCTCAACGGTGTCACCGACGCGCACGAGCGGACGGTGGTTGATGCAGGTGGACTGGTTGGAGCGCTGGTACTTGGCCAGGTGATACTCGTCCATGCCGCCGGCATGCTTGACGATAATCTTGGAGGCGTCGGCATAGATGACCTCGCCGGCGTTCTTGGCCAGGGTAACCTCGCCAGAGTCCAGGGCGGCGCGACGCTCCATGCCGGTACCGACATAGGGAGCGGCGGGGTGAACCAGCGGCACGGCCTGACGCTGCATGTTGGCGCCCATGAGCGTACGCTTGGCGTCGTCGTGCTCGAGGAACGGAATCAGCGTGGCTGCGACGGAGAGCATCTGACGCGGCGAGACGTCCATGTAGTCGACGTCCTCGACAGGCACGTCGGCGGGAGCGCCGAAGGAGCCGTCGAAGTCGCGGGTACGGGCGATCACAGTGTGCGGACGGACGATCTTGCCCTCGGCATCGGTCGTGATGAACTCGTTGGTCTTGGGATCGAGCGGCGTGTTGGCCGGCGCGATGACGTGCTTCTCTTCCTCGTCAGCGGTCATCCAGTCGATCTGGTCGGTGGCAACGCCGTTCTCGACGCGACGGAACGGGGCCTCGATGAAGCCGTACTCGTTGACGCGGGCGTAGAGGGCGAGCGAGCCGATCAGGCCGATGTTGGGGCCTTCGGGGGTCTCGATCGGGCACATGCGGCTGTAGTGCGAGTTGTGAACGTCGCGGACGGCCGTCGGCACGTTGGTGCGGCGGCTGGAGCCGGACTTGTGGCCGGCAAGACCACCAGGGCCGAGTGCGGACAGACGGCGTTTGTGGGTCAGACCGGTTAGGGGGTTCGCCTGGTCCATGAACTGCGAGAGCTGCGAGGAACCGAAGAACTCCTTGATAGAGGCCACGATCGGACGGATGTTGATGAGCGACTGCGGGGTGATCTCGTCGATGTCCTGGGAGCTCATGCGCTCACGGACGACGCGCTCCATACGGCTCATGCCGATACGGAACTGGTTGGCGACGAGCTCGCCGACGGTGCGAATGCGGCGGTTGCCAAAGTGGTCGATGTCGTCGACCTTGAAGCCCTGCTCGCCAGCAGCGAGGGACAGCAGGTAGCGCAGCGTAGCGACGATATCCTCGTCGGTGAGCACCGTGACCTCTTCCTCGGTGGTGAGATTGAGCTTCTTGTTGACCTTGTAGCGACCGACGCGGGCCAGATCGTAGCGCTGCGGGTTGAAGAGCAGGCCCTCGAGCAGGCTGCGGGAAGCATCCACGGTGGGAGGCTCGCCCGGGCGCAGGCGACGGTAGATCTCGATAAGAGCATCCTCGCGGGTAAGGGCGGTATCGCGCTCGAGGGTACGCTTGATCACATCGGAGTTGCCGAGCAGCTCGATGATATCGTCGTTGGTGACGGCGATGCCAAGGGCGCGCAGGAACATCGTGGCGCTCTGCTTGCGCTTACGGTCGATGGAGACCATGAGCTGGTCGCGCTTGTCGACCTCAAACTCGAGCCAGGCACCGCGGGACGGGATGATCTGAGCCTTGTAGATCTGCTTGCCCGAATCCATCTCGGAGCTGTAGTACACGCCCGGGGAACGGACGAGCTGGGAGACGACGATACGCTCGGTACCGTTGATGATAAAGGTGCCCTGATCGGTCATCATGGGGAAGTCGCCCATAAAGACGAGCTGCTCCTTGATCTCACCGGTCTCCTTGTTAGTGAGACGGACGTCGGTCAGAAGCGGAGCCTGATAGGTCATGTCCTTCTCGCGGCACTCCTCGACGGTGTGCGCGGGATCGCCGAACTGATGCTCGCCGAAGGTAACCTCGAGAACATGGTTCTGGCTCTGGATGGGGCTGGATTCCTTGAACGCCTCACGAAGGCCCTCGTCCTTAAAACGCTCAAAGGATTCCCTTTGAACAGAGATAAGGTTGGGGAGCTCCATGGCCTCCGGGATTTTCCCGAAGCTGACGCGCTTGCGCTCAGTGGCAGTGTATGCGTAGGTCACCAGGTTTTTCCTCCTTCACGGAAATGCTCGGTGGATTGGCGAGGCATAGCTTCGCCAGTTATCGCAACCTAATAGTTTATCAGGTACCGACCGTTGAGCAAGAAAAGCCTTGACGTGATTGAGTTTTTGGAGTAGCAAAGTTTTTCGACAGAAAACATGCAGGTAGATGGATGTGCATCGAACACCTGTTCATATATTTTCTGTGAACAGAGGGCTAGCAATCGCAGCTCTTATAAAAAACGGGCGCGAACCGAAGTCCGCACCCGTAAATGTCGATGCCCGAAGGCTTACTTACGCATCAAACCGCCGCGCTCGTCGATGGCATCCCAGAAGGCGCCGGCAAAGCGAGGATCGCTTGCAGCCATGAGGGCGTTGGTGGCCATCCAGCCAGACGGGGTACCGGTATCGTAGCCCGACAGCGGGTCGATGACGACGGCGTACATGGCCTCGCGGTCGAGCGAGCGGGCCATGGCGTCGGTCAGCTGGATCTCGCCGCCCTTACCGGCCTGCTGATCGGCCAGCAGGTCCATGACCAACGGGCTCAGCAGGTAGCGACCGACGATGTACAGGTTGGACGGAGCCGCCTCGGGAGCGGGCTTCTCGACCAGGCCGCCGATGCGCCAAACGGCACCGGGCTCGTCGTCGGCGGCATTCTCGAAGCCCTCGAGAGCGCCCACGCGATCGCCGGCGATAACGCCATAGCGGCTGACTTCCTCGGGAGCGCACGCGGCAACGGCGATAACAGAAGCGCCACCGTGCTCCTTGGAGACGGCAAGCATCTTGTCGCAGATGTCGCGGTTGGGCACAACGTAGTCGCCCAGAAGAACCAGGAAGTTCTCCCCCGCCACAGCGTCAGCGGCAGAGCGAATGGCGTGACCGAGGCCCTTGGGCTCGTACTGATAGCGGAAGTCGACCGGCATACCGCCCGCATGGGCGACGGCGTCGGCATAAGCATCCTTGCCGCGCTCGCGCAGCAGGTTCTCGAGCGAACGATCGGGCTGGAAGTAGCTCAGCAACTCGGGCTTGCCGGGAGAGGTGACGATAATGGCGTCGTCGACCTCCTCGGGGTCGAGCGCCTCCTCGACGACGTACTGGATGACCGGCTTGTCGAGCACCGGCAGCATCTCTTTAGGCGTGCACTTGGTGCCAGGCAGAAAACGCGTGCCAAGACCGGCGGCGGGGATGATTGCCTTCATAGTATTCAGGGATCCTTTCGCAGGCGCAGGATGCGCCCTGTGCGTGCGGCACGGCGGCCGCAGACCAAATTGCGATACCGGTTTATCTTACCGCCGTTAATTAACGTTAATGTAGGCAAGCGCCATTCTTCAGCAGGTCAACGCAAATTATTGCTCGAATGGTGCAATTTTATCGCCCAACGGTAGCGACCCCAAAGCACCGCAAGCGGCAGCAATTTGTATGCCGAGCCAACAAAATAGAGGGATCAAAACGAAAAAGACGGGGCTCGCAATGCGAACCCCGTCTGCAAAGAAATCTGGCGAGAAAGCCTGATTACTTGAGGGTGACAGCAGCGCCAGCAGCCTCGAGCTTCTCCTTGGCAGCCTCGGCGTCCTCCTTCTTGGCACCCTCGAGAACAGCCTTGGGAGCGCCCTCGACGACCTCCTTGGCCTCCTTCAGGCCAAGGTTGGTGAGCTCACGGACGGCCTTGATGACCTGGATCTTGTTGTCGCCGAAGCCCTCGAGCACGACGTCAAACTCGGTCTTCTCCTCGGCCTCAGCAGCGCCAGCAGCGGGAGCGGCGACAACAGCGGCAGGAGCAGCGGCGGAAACGCCGAAGGTGTCCTCGATAGCCTTAACGAGCTCGGAAGCCTCGAGAAGGGTCATTTCCTTAAGAGCATCGATGATCTCATCGGTGGTAAGCTTAGCCATTTCTAAGTCCTTTCGGTTTCCGTGTCTGTGCACGGAGATCAGTTAAAACACGGCGCGAATGCGCCAGGGGTGCGGCGTTGCCGCCGCGGGTGAATACAGCGACTAGGCTGCCTTCTGCTCGGAGACCTGCTGGATCGAACGAGCGAGACCAGAGGAAACGCCGTTGAAGCAGACAGCGATGTCGCGAGCGAAACCGGAGATGAGACCGGCGATCTGGCCGAGAAGCTGGTCCTTGGTGGGCAGCTCGGCGATAGCCTTAACATCATCAGCGGAAACGGCCTTGCCGTCGGAGATACCGCCCTTGATCTCAAGGACGCCCTTGGACTTAGCGGAGAAGTCCTTAAGGGTCTTAGCGGCCTCGACCGGCTCGGTCTCGTAGAACACATAAGCGACGGGGCCGGCGAGGATCTCGTCGAGCTCGGGCTGCTCCTGGTTCTTGAGAGCGATCTTGACCAGGTTGTTCTTGTAGACCTTCATCTCGGCGCCGCACTCGCGAAGCTGATGACGCAGCTCCTGAGCCTGCTTAACCGTCAGACCGTTGTAGTTGACGACGAACAGACCGGCGTTCTCGGCGATACGGGACTCGATCTCTGCAACCTTGTCGATTTTGTACTGCTGGGGCATGAATTACACCTCCTCGAATTCTTTCCGGGCACGGTCCGCCACAAGGACGTGACGGGGGCATGTCCAAAAAGAAAGCCCCCGCGCTGCATGAGCGACGGGGGCGAGAAGACATATCTACTCGACCACCTCGGCTGGCGGGATATCCCATTAAGCTCGCGGGCAATGCCCGTTTGCACCGGCTGTCTCTGGCAGCGGATTCGTGCGTGAACCGAAAGTATTATGGCGGGGACCCCGGCGTCGGTCAACGGAAAACCGGGCTGCACACAATTCCACCATCCGGCACGCTCCGCCGAAGGCCAGGCGCAAGGTTTCCGCTCGGTCAGGTCCTGGGCTCGCTCGGAAAGCACATTAAGTGCTTTCCGGCTCGTGCGGAATCTACGGAAACCTTGCGCCTGGCCTTCGGCGGCGCGTGCCTGCGTCAACTATGGGGCAGCCCGGTTTTACGTTGGCTGACGCCCCCACGCATAACCCTTATGTCGGTGGGCTGATGTGTTGCGTCCCTGAGGACTACAAGGTTGAAATGAAGGTGGACAGGCGGCGGAGGCCTTCGTCCAGGTTTTCGTCGGAGACGCAGTAGCTTAGGCGGATGTGGCCTTCGGCGCCGAAGCAGTTTCCGGGGACTAGGGCTACGTTGGCCTCTTTGATGGCTTTGATGCAGAAGTCTTCGCTTGTTAGGCCGAATTGTTTGATGCTGGGGAAGGCGTAGAAGGCGCCTGCCGGTTCCACTACGTCGAGGTCCATGGCGTTTAAGGATGCGAGCACGCGTTCGCGGCGGGCTCGGTAGACATTGAGCATGGGGGTTGGGTCGACGGTCAGGGCTCGGGCTGCGGCGCCCATCTCAAAGGAGACGGCGCTCGATACTAAGTATTGGTGGGCTTTTGCGATCTCGGCGATGACGGGGACTGCCGCTGCGAGCCAGCCCAAGCGCCAGCCGGTCATGGCCCAGGGCTTGGAAAAGCTCTCGATGACCACCGTCTGTTCGCGTAGCTCCGGGTGACGCTGGGCAAATCGCTCGTAGCCGTCCACGTAGACCAGGCGGTTATATACGTCGTCGCAGACCACGTAGATGCTCGCCTGCTCCGCCACGCGTGCCACGGCGTCGAGCGATGCCGCGTCGAGGATGCATCCCGTAGGATTGTTGGGCGAGCAGATGACGATAGCCTTGGTCGCCGGCGTCACACAGGCACGAAGTGCGTCCTCGTCAATCTGGAATTGCGCAGGCTCCGTATCCAAAAAGACCGCTTTGGCGTGATTGGCCACGACGATGCTCTCGTACAGGCCAAAGGCCGGCGTGGGGATAATGACCTCGTCGCCGGGGTTGAGCATAGCCATGAGTGTTGCCGACAGGGCCTCGGTCGCGCCGTCGGTCAGGATGACCTCGTCGGCCGAAAACGTAAGGCCCGCATCCCCCATGTAGGCAGACAGCGCCTCGCGCAGAGCGGGGCGACCGTTGTTGGGCGGATAGTGCGTGTCGCCGCGGTCCAACGAAGCGGTCACCTCGGCGCTAATCATATCGGGCGTGGAAAAATCGGGCTCGCCGAGCGCGAGCGCAATGCATCCTGGGTACTGGGCAGCGAGCGCGTTAATCCGACGGATGCCGGAGGGCTTGAGCGTGGCAAGCGAGGTGTTCATGGGCAGACGCATGGCGTTCCTTTCGTAAGGGTTGCACTAGGATAGCGCGGCGAGGCACCGCCAGACGGTGTAACCTAAACGGAAACCAACCGGAAAGGAGGCGGCATGGAGACGACCACACGCGGCGATGTACCAAAAACGTTGCGAACCATTGCGTATATCAGCATTCCCGATAGCGCCGATCTTGAGTTTTTGCTCTGGGATCTGCAGGATGCCATCGCCGCCTATACTCAGCTTTCTGGCACCACGCTCCCCCGCCCAGTCGACTTGAAGGCAAATGACGCCGGCAGCGTTGCCGATGGCATCGTGCTGGCCATTGAAGATATGGCTGACGATGAGACGTTGACAGCCATCGAGCAGGCGCTTGAACGCTTTGGCGGTACGGGAACGCGCGTCTATGCCGCGATTCGAGCCGCACAAGAGGGCGCTAAGCAGGCGCGCGGGACCGCCGTTCGTCTGCACAAGGTATGTGAGCGCCATGACCAATTGTGGTGCGGCGGCGTTGTCGTCTGTGCCGGCAGCGGTATTGCGGCGCTTCGCCACTCCCCGCGTATGGGCCTCTTGCGCCGGCCATTTTCCGAAGCGATGGACAAGCTCGTAGGCGCCGTTCGCATGGGCTGCTCCGTCGAGCATGCGCAGCGACTTGGCGGCGGCAATGCCGTCAACGTCAACGTCGACGGCATGGTTTGCGCCGAGCCAGCCGTGCCCGCGCCGATCTGGCGAGGCGTTCTGAAACGCCTCGGCGCCCGTGCCCAATCAGATATCTAAATTAGAGAGCGGCCCAGTCAACGGCTTCGTGCCAACGCTCAACAAGACGCTCCAGACGCCAGGCGGCATTGGCGGGACTAGTTGACGGCAATACGACAGCGGACAGACCCGTCCGCTCCTGTAGATAGCGCTTATAGAGGCGCCCCGCCGTACCTCCGTTGCATATCACCTGCTCAATGGGAGCTGCGCCGGTAATGCGCTCGATATGTGCCGGCACAACGTTGCGAATGCTCGCGTCACTCGAGCCCTTAATGTCACAGCTCTCAATCACATCCCACAGGGCTACGCCGCCGTTCAGCAGCATGGATCGCTTGGCAGCAATCGAGGCGTCGAGCGTCGCGGACTCGCTGTCCGCCAAAGGGTCGCCCTCGTTGGGTGGCACAGACACACCGAGGCACGCGGCCATCACACGCCAAAAGCGATTCTGAGGGTTGCCGTAATAAAAGGCATTGGCGCGCGAAAGCACCGAGGGAAACGACCCGAGCACCAAAACGCGCGAGTGCTGGTCGAACACGGGCTCAAACCCATGCTCAATATGTTGATAGCCCTCGTCGGACGCAGCCATGGCCTAGGCCCTCAACAGATAGCGCGCCTCGTAGGGCGCAAGCTCAAGGGAGCCAGCCAGCTCGACCGTGGGCGCATCGTCGGCAAGCAGGTCGACGAAGGAGCCGTTGAGCTCGCCGGCTCCAAAGGTATAGGGCTCGTTCACGGCATTGACCGCCACAAGCACCGTCGCGTCGTCGCAGGCGCGCTCGAACAGCAGCTGCTTGTTCTGGATCACCACGTTGCGATAGGCACCGTAGTTGAGAGCACGGGCCGCCGCGTCGTCGGCCGAGCGCAGGTGCGTGAGCTGCGTGATGAACGCCGTCAGCTCGTTGGGCGCAGGCTCATCGAGCGCAGGTCGCAGCGTCCAGTCGCCATCGGGGCCGCCCTTTTCGCCGGCGATTCCCCACTCGCTGCCATAGTAGACACACGGGATGCCCGGCATGCCAAAGAGCATGCCGTAGGCAGGACGTAGACAGGACTTGTCGGTGAGGATGCTCGCCAGGCGCGGCACATCGTGGTTGTCGACAAACGACAGCAGATGTTTGCCGCGGTAGATGCACCACGGATCGCCGCCAAACTGGCGATGCAACGAATGAGCAATCTCGAACATGTTGACCGAATTAAAGCTGGAGTACAGGCCCTTGTAACACTCGTAGTTGGTGCAGGAGTCGAGCATCTCGTCGTTGACGATCTGGTTGTAGTCGCCGTGGAGCGTCTCACCAATCAGCACAAAGTCGGGCTTGAGCTCACGGGTAAAAGTATGCAGGCGGCGCATAAAGTCGCGGTCGAGCATATAGGCGACGTCCAGTCGCAGACCGTCAACGCCAAAGACCTCGACCCAGTGACGCACAGACTCAAGCAGGTAATCGACCACAGCGGGGTTTTGCAGGTTGAGCTTCACAAGCTCAAAATGGCCTTCCCAGCCCTCGTACCAAAAGCCGTCGCCATAGCAGGAGTCGCCGTCAAAACTGATGTGAAACCAGTCCTTGTAGGGCGAGTCCCACTTGCGCTCCTGCACATCGCGGAAGGCCCAAAAGCCACGGCCCACATGGTTAAAGACGGCATCGAGTACCACGCGAATTCCATGGGCGTGCAGTGTCTCGCACACGGCGGCAAAATCGGCATCCCCACCCAGGCGACGGTCGATATGACGCAGGCTGCGCGTATCATAGCCGTGGCTATCGGACTCGAGAGGCGGGTTGATGAGGACGGCACCGATACCAAGTTCCTGCAGGTAGTCGGCCCATTGGGCGATTTTCATGATGGGCGCATCGGGGTTGGGCGCGGCGTTGGCAGCCTGGGCGAGCTCATCCTCGGCAACGGGCGCGGCGTTTTCGCGCGGAGCCCCGCAAAAACCCAGCGGATAGATCTGATAGAACGTCGTCTCGTATGCCCACATAGCAGCCTCCCGGTAAGCTCAACACAACGCCATCCATTGTATGCCCGCCGCGCATCCCCTCCCCCAAAATAAGTTGCGGTGAAATAGTTCCTGCTTGGGCCTTCAGAGGCCTTAAACAGGAACTATTCCACCGCAACTGATGAGGGGGCGTGATTAGGCGACGGGCTTTGCGCGGCGTATGGCCGGGAACAGTACGGTAATGGCGAGGATGACGCCCACGACGGCGATCGTGCCGCCCGCGTAGCCGATCCAAGCGATGCCCGGGCCCGACACCACGGCGCCGCCGATTGCGGTGCCCGTGCCGATACCCAGATTGAACAGGCCCGAGAAGATCGACATGGCGACAGCCGACGAATCCGCCGGCGTGTTCTTGATGAGCTCGGCCTGGAACGCCACGTTAAAGGCCGTGGCGCAGCAGCCCCACAGTGCGCAGGCGGCAAGCACTGCCGCGAGCGACGATGCGGCCGGACCCATGAGCAGCAGGGCCGCCGGCACGCCGGAGAGCGTGATAGCCAAGAACGGGAAGCGATGCCCATCGAACAGGCGGCCAAACAGCCAGCTTCCGAGCAAACCAGAGCAGCCAAACGCCGTCAGCGTCATGGTGATGGCGCCCGCATCGACGTGCGCGACCTGCGCCAGGAAGGGCTCGATATAGCTGTAGCTTGCGTAATAGCCGGTCGCCATGAAGACCGTGACTGCGTAGAGCGCGATGAGGAGCGGGTTCTTGAGCAGCTCGGGCAGCTGTTTGACGGTAAAGCGCTCACCCGCCGGCATGGCCGGGAACACCGCTGCCTGGTAGACGACCGCGATGGCTGAGAGGCCCCCGACCACGGCAAACGTCATGCGCCAGCCCACGGCCAAGCCAATGGCGCGACCGAGAGGCAGGCCAAAGATCTGCGCGATGGACGAGCCCGTAGCGATCATGCTGATGGCGAGCGCGCCGTGGCGAGTGTCAACCAGGCGCGAGGCCATAATCGAGGCGACTGACCAGAACACGGCATGTGCGCAAGCGACCACCAGGCGCGCGCAGACCAGGATGGGATAGGTCGGCGCCACAGCGGACAGGAACTGACCGAGCGAGAACACGGCCAGCACGCCCAGCAGCATCCGCTTGAACTCAAAACGCGAAGCGAACATCATGAGCGGCAACGACAGCAGCATGACGCCCCAGGCATAGACCGAGATCATGATGCCCGCCTGGGCCTCGGTGAGCGAGAACGACGCGGCGATGTCAGTCAAAAGGCCGATGGGCATAAACTCCGACGTGTTGAACACGAACGCACAGCAGGTGAGCCCGACGAGCGGGAGCCACTGCCTGAGCGTGATGCCGTCTTGCCTTGCCTGACTCATATATAACGTCTCCAATCATTTTGAGCGGAGGCGATTATATAGCAACGGCCCCGCATCTGTCAGCAACAGATGCGGGGCCGAAAACAATTCGATACACAGAGGTTGCGCCGTCAATAAATAACTAAGCCAACCCCAGCAATATGCCCGCCGAATGCACGACAAACGCCACGATCCAGGCGACTGCCACCTGAAACGCGAACACGGCAACGGCATAGCGCGCGCCCAGCTCACTCTTGACGGCGCCGATGGACGCCACGCAGGGCGGGTACAGCAGCGTAAAGACCAAGAACACGTAGGCGGTGAACGGCGAAAACATGGTCGACAGCGCCGCGGGCGACGTTGCACCCAAAAGCACGGTGAGGGTCGAGATGACACTCTCCTTGGCGATAAGTCCGGTGACGAGCGCCGTGGATGCACGCCAGTCGCCAAACCCAAGCGGCGCCAGCGCCGGCGCGATGATGCTGCCGAGGCCCGCAAGCAGGCTTTGCGACTGATCGGCGACCACATTAAAGCGGATATCGAACGTCTGAAGGAACCAGATGACTACGGTCGCGGCAAAGATAATGGTAAAGGCCTTGGTGATGAAGTCCTTGGCCTTATCCCATGCCAGCATCACCGTCGTCTTGACGCTCGGCAGACGGTAATTGGGAAGCTCCATGATAAACGGCACCGGGTCGCCCTTAAATGCCGTGCGGTTGAGCACCAAAGCCGCGATGCAGCCGACCACGATACCAATCAGATAGAGCGAGACCATGGCGGGAACTGTCGCCTGCGGGAAAAACGCCCCGCACAGCAAACCGTAGACCGGCAACTTGGCCGAACAGCTCATGAACGGCGTGAGCATGACCGTCATCTTGCGGTCGTGCTCGGATGGGAGCGTACGGGTCGACATGATAGCCGGCACGGTGCAGCCAAAACCGACGAGCATGGGCACGAAGCTGCGGCCCGACAGGCCAAAGCGACGCAACACCTTATCCATGACAAAGGCTACGCGTGCCATGTAGCCGGAGTCTTCCAGAATGGAGAGGAACAAGAAGAGCACGACGATAATCGGCAGGAAGGTCAGCACGCTGCCCACGCCCGTAAGCACGCCGTCGACAGCCAGCGAGCGCACCACGTCGTTGGTGCCGAACGCCTTGAGACCCGCATCGGCCGAGGCGATGATGGCAGCAATGCCGTCCTCCATAAGTCCCTGCAACGCCGCGCCGATCACGCCAAACGTCAGCCAAAAAACAAGGCCCATGATCACCAGAAACGCCGGAATGGCTGTGTAACGACCTGTCAGGATGCGGTCGATCTTGACGGAGCGCACGTGCTCGCGGCTCTCGTGCGGCTTGACAACACAGCGCCCGCACACGTCGCCGATAAAGCTAAAGCGCATATCGGCCAGCGCGGACAGGCGGTCGGTGCCGGCCTCGCCCTCCATCTGGGTAATGATGTGTTCGATGGCGTCGAGCTCGTTGCGGTCCAGGTGAAGCGCCTCGGTCACTAGCTCGTCGCCCTCAACCAGCTTGGTCGCCGCAAAACGCACGGGAATGTGCGCCGTCGCGGCATGGTCCTCGATAAGGTTGGCGATGCCGTGAATGCAGCGATGCAGCGCGCCGCCGTCCGGACCATCGGGCGCGCAGAAGTCCAGGCGACCGGGGCGCTCGCGGAACCGCGCCACGTGCAAGGCATGATCCACCAACTCGCCAATGCCCTCGTTGCGGGCAGCACTAATGGGAACAACAGGCACGCCCAGCAGGCTCTCGAGCAGGTTGACGTCCACGGCGCCGCCGTTGGCCGTCACCTCGTCCATCATGTTGAGCGCGATGACCATGGGTCGATCGAGCTCCATAAGCTGCAGCGTCAGGTACAGGTTACGCTCGATGTTGGTGGCGTCGATGATATCGATGATGGCGTCGGGGTGCTCGTCCAGGATAAACTCGCGGCTTACGATCTCCTCGCCCGTGTACGGCGACAGAGAATAAATGCCGGGCAGGTCGGTAACGCTTGCCTCGGGGTGGTTGCGGATGGTGCCATCTTTGCGGTCGACCGTCACGCCAGGAAAGTTACCGACATGCTGGTTGGAGCCGGTCAGCTGGTTGAACAGCGTGGTTTTGCCGCAGTTTTGGTTGCCGGCGAGGGCAAAATGCAGCGGTGCGCCCTCGGGCACGGCCGTCTTTGCCGCGCGGGGCGAATACGTCCCCTCGCCCAGGGCCGGATGCTCCGTTGTGCCGATTGCGGCGTTAGCGCGCGGACCCGTATCGGTGTCGTGAATGCCCACGAGCTCGATGCGAGCGGCATCGTCCTTGCGCAGCGTCAGCTCGTAGCCACGCAGGCGAATCTCGAGCGGGTCGCCCATAGGAGCGTATTTCATCATGGTGACTTCGGTGCCCGGCGTTAGGCCCATGTCCAAAATATGCTGTCGGAGTGCCTGATCGTCCGATGCCACCGATGCGACAACGGCATCCTTTCCAATCTCGAGTGTATCGAGTCTCACGTCCGCGTTCCTCCCCCGGCGCCCACAGGGCGTTGCATTTTGTTTATCTTGGCTAACCGTTTGCCATGGCTAACCATTTAACCACGCATGATAGCGCGAACGCATAGTGACGTTCAATTAACAGATTGCCGCTCTGGTGGGCTTACAGCGTCGGCTGGTTACGCGGTTTGGTAAAACGCCGTAACTAAAACCCGTGGCGCTCCAGGAAGCGGAAGGCTAGGCGAATCCAAGGACGGACAGCCGCCTGCTTGTCCTCGTTGTCGACCGCGGTGTTGGCGTTGCCGAGCGAAAGGCCGTGGCCGCCCTGGTCAAAGACGTGCATCTCGCATGCGACGCCCTCCTCGGCCATGCGCTGCGCAAACGGATAGACCTGCGCGATCGGCGCCGTCTTGTCATCGGACACGCCCCACACAAAGGTCGGCGGCATCTGGCGCGAAACATGTGTGGTGGGGCAGATATCGGCCAGGTGCTCGTCAGTTGCCTCGCCACCCGTCACCATCGACAGGTAGTCGTTGAGCAGATCGCGCCCCGTCTTGCCGCCCGTCTTGGGCACACGCAAGTCAATGCGCGGATCGCGCGTCTGCATGTCGCGCACATATGCAAAGTCGAGCAGCGGATAGCCCAGCACCACGGCATCGGGACGAATGTCGTCCGGACGCGCCCCTGCCAGGCCCGCGAAGGGGCCGGTCTTCCACTGTGTTGCCAGCGAGGCGCAGATCATACCGCCCGCAGAAAAGCCCACAACGCACACGCGCTTGGGATCGACATGCCACTCGTCGGCATTCGCACGAACCGTGGCGACCATCTTGGCAAGATCTGCCTGGGGGTGCGGAAAGCTCACGTCACCCGTGCCACTCGTCACATAGTTGAGCACAAAGGCCTGGTAACCGTGATCCAAAAACGCAAACGCCACGGGATCCTGTTCATGCGGGGCGATATGCGTAAACGCACCTCCGCCGCAGATAATCACGGCAGGGCGGCGGCCATTCGGTTTATCGGGCAGCGGCTCGGCACCCAAATACGTAAACGTCGCTGGATATTCCTCGGTCGGCTCCTCGCCCCACAGCGCGTGGTTCTCGACAATCATATGTGCTCCCTTCGCGCAAATTATGCGCCCTTGTTTTTCGTCTTCAAGCGTACCCCACTTGAGCCCGTGGCACAGAAACACTTCAGCAACAAGCTTCCCATCAACTGATATATCACATAATCCCAGCTCAGGACCATCGCTGAGCAGCGTAGAATAGGGGACGTTGACCAAGCCGCGAAACACATATGAAACGTTTCCGGCAAACCAAACGCGCGATATGCGCCTATTTAAGCTGGAGGCAACTATGGGTCTGCTCGATTCGCTTAAGTCCACCTTCACCTCGACGGGCGAGGCGTCCGTTCCGCCCGCAGCAAGCTTCGCCACCCGCGAAGGCGTCATCTATGCCCCCGTCAACGGCGTGCTCGTCAACCTGAACGAGGTCCCCGACGAGACGATCGCCTCGGGCATGCTTGGCCAGGGCTATGGCATCGAGCCCATTACCGGCACCATCTATGCGCCCGCCAACGGCCGCATCGGCGCCACCACCGTCACCAACCACTCCATTGGCATGATCACCGAGGACGGTCTTCGCGTATTCATCCATGTTGGCCTGGGCACCGTGGAAATGAACGGCAAGGGTTTTGCCCGCTTTGTCGAGATGGGCGATGTGGTCAAGGCAGGCCAGCCGCTCATCAGCTTCGACCGCGAGGCCATTAAGGCCGCTGGTCACGAGGACATCGTGACCGTCATCGTCTCCGAGCTCGATCGCCTTAAGAGCATCGACCATGTCGGCGAGTCTGGAACGCTTATCGGCGGCAACCCGCTCGTCAAGCTGGGCGACCCGCTGCTGGTTGCCAAGACCAAGTAGTCAGGCCCCGCGCCACACAGCCAAAAGGCACCTCGTCAAGCGCCCGCGACCATTTGGCCGCAGGCGCTTTTCGTTTGAAAAACCATCCCGCCAATGCCTTATCTGTATAGCCCAAATGAGCCGAGCTGCTAGAATATCGAACTGTATGGATAACTATCATTCAACCGCTATGGGAGGATACGTGAACCGCACCAAAATCGCGCAGCTCTACGCCGACGCCGAGTCGCTCGGCGGCCAGACTGTCACCGTCGCCGGCTGGGTCAAGTCCGTCCGCGACATGAAGAACTTTGGCTTTGTTACGCTCAACGACGGCAGCTGCTTCCGCGACCTGCAGGTCGTCATGAACCGCGAGGCGCTCGACAACTACGACGAGATCGCCCATCAAAACGTCTCGGCCGCACTCATTTGCACCGGCACCGTCAAGCTGACCCCCGATGCGCCCCAGCCTTTCGAGCTTTCTGCCACCTCCATCGAGGTCGAGGGCGTCAGCGCCCCGGATTACCCGCTGCAGAAGAAGCGCGCAACCGTCGAGTTCCTGCGCACCCAGCAGCACCTGCGCCCGCGCACCAACCTGTTCCGCGCCGTGTTCCGCATCCGCTCTGTCGCGGCTGCCGCCATCCACCGCTTCTTCCAGGAGCAGGGCTTTGTCTACGTCAACACCCCCATCATCACCACGAGTGACTGCGAGGGCGCCGGCGAGATGTTCCGCGTGACCACGCTCGACCCCAAAAATCCACCCCTCACCGAGTCCGGCGAGGTCGACTGGAGCCAGGACTTCTTTGGCAAGCATGCAAGCCTGACCGTGTCCGGCCAGCTCAATGCCGAGAACTTTGCCATGGCCTTTGGCGACGTGTACACCTTTGGCCCCACCTTCCGCGCCGAAAACTCCAACACCACGCGCCACGCCGCCGAGTTTTGGATGATCGAGCCCGAGATGGCCTTTGCCGATCTGAACGACTACATGGATAACGCCGAGGCCATGCTCAAGTACGTCCTTAAGGACGTTATGGCCACCTGCCCCGACGAGCTCAACATGCTCAACAAGTTTGTGGACAAGGGCCTGATCGAACGCCTGGACCACGTGGCAAACTCCGACTTTGCCCGCGTTACCTACACCGAGGCCGTCGAGATCCTGGAGCAGGCCGTCGCCGCCGGTCACAAGTTTGACTACCCCGTGAGCTGGGGCATCGACCTGCAGACCGAGCACGAGCGCTTCCTGGCCGAGGAGCACTTTAAGCGCCCGACCTTCGTAACCGACTACCCGGCCGAGATCAAGGCGTTCTACATGCGTATGAACGACGACGGCAAGACCGTCGCCGCCGCCGACTGCCTGGTTCCCGGTATCGGCGAGATTATCGGCGGCTCCCAGCGCGAGGAGCGCCTGGACCTGCTCGAGGCCCGTATCAAGGACCTGGGCATGAATCCCGAGCAGTACAAGTACTATCTGGACCTGCGCCGTTACGGTTCCTGCAAGCACGCCGGCTACGGTCTGGGCTTCGAGCGCCTGGTGATGTACCTCACCGGCGTGGGCAACATCCGCGACGTCCTGCCGCACCCGCGCACCGTGGGCAACGCCGACTTCTAATCGTCGGACGCTAGCTCGCGTCGTCACACGCCAACGCTCATCGCATAAGCGTCTCTCGACATCGGTCGAGAGACGCTTTTTTTCAACAGCATCCGTCAAGCTTTTGGCAAGTTTTTGGTCAGTTGAGCAGGGCTGTTGAAAACTCGAACCGCCGTTTGCCGACGACTATCGACCGCCCAGAGCGCCCTGCGCCCCTGGGAAAACCCCGCGTCCTAGGCTCCATACCGTCGCCACCCAAAACGGAAAGGACGTGGGCACCATGACCGAAGCCGCTGTTGAAACCTACGACACCACGACGAGAGGCGCCGCCTCGATGGCAGCCTATCGCGCCGTTCGTATCCTGCAACTATTAAGCGAGAACACCGGCGAGGACAAGGCCATGCTTTCCGATGAGTTGATCCGGCGCCTCGCCCATCCCGACGACCCCGCCCGCATGCCTATCTCGGCGGCGCGGCGCAGCATCTACACCGCCATCTCCGCGCTTCGCCATGCCGGATACGAAATTGAGTACAAACGCGGCGTGGGCTATCGGCTCTTGACCCGTCCGCTCACCGACGAGGAGATCATCCGGCTCCACGGCATGGTCATGCGCAACCGCTCCACGCCCATCGTCATTCGAAAAAGCATGGCGCAGCACTTGGTCGCCATGGCGAGCGCCGATGTTCGCGGCTACCTCGATGCGCCCGAGCCCGCTCCAAGTGCCGGCGGCAAATCCACCAAGGCCAGGCACACGCCCGTCAAGCGCATCGACGCCTGCGAGCTCATCGAGCAGGCCATCGACCACGGAACCACGGTGAGTTTTGATATTTCGAGCGTCACGGCACGCGGCGAAACCGAAGTTGCACGGATGACGCTCCGCCCCTTTGCCATCAAGCAACGAGACGGCATCTCGTATTTGCTGGGAACGGTCTATGACGCCCGAGGCGCCGATGACACGCTGCGTACCGTAGAGATTGGCCGGATGAGAAACGTCACCACACGTCTCCTTGACGGCAAGAAGCTCTTCGCCGCCCTGGACGAGGACGACGACGCCTCCGCCGCATAAGAACCCCCGCCGCACATCGACCACTCGTGCCGCCCATCCGGTTCTGAATTAAAAAACCCGCCAGGTTATTGTAAAAATGGACATCGGCGCTACTATAGAGCCACTTGCACTTTGTTTGAGTGCAGTGTTTCCAGCCATTTCTATACTGGGGGTAACGATATGAAGGATATCACCATCAGCCGCAGGAGCCTTCTGGTCTCCGCCGGCCTGCTCGCGCTCGCCCCGCTCGCCGGATGCGGCGGCAACTCTGGTTCCGGCTCCGCAGCCGCCGGTTCCGACTACACCATCGGCGTTCTGCAGCTCACCGAGCACTCCGCACTTGACGCCGCCCGCGACGGCTTTGTCAAGGCCATCAAGAAGAGCGGCCTTAAGGTCAAGATCGAAAAGAAGAACGCCCAGAACGACCAGTCCACGTGTAAGTCCATTGCCGACAAGTTTGTGGGCGACAACGTCGACTTAATCTACGCCATCGCCACGCCTGCCGCGCAGGCTGCCGCCGGCGCCACGGCCGATATCCCCATCGTGGGCTGCGCCATCACCGACTACGCCGCCTCCGGCCTGGTCCAGGACAACGACAAGCCCGGCACCAACGTCACGGGCGCCTCCGACCTCACCCCAGTCGCCGAGCAGCTCGAGATGATGCAGAAGGTCCTGCCCGACGTTAAAAAGGTCGGCTTGCTCTACTGCACCGCCGAGTCCAACTCCGATGTCCAGATCAAGGCCGCCAAGAAGGAGCTCGACAAGTTGGGCCTCGAGTACACCGACTTCACCGTCTCGAGCTCCAACGAGATTCAGTCCGTCGTCGAGTCTGCCGTGGGCAAGGTCGACGCGCTGTACTCCCCCACCGACAACACCATCGCCGCAGGCGCTTCGCTGGTCGGTCAGATCTGCAAGGAGAACAAGCTTCCCTTTGTGACCGGCGAGGAGGGCATGTGCAAGGCCGGCGGCCTGTTTACCCTCTCCATCAGCTATGAGGACCTGGGCTACGCCGCGGGCGAGATGGCCGTCAAGATTCTGAAGGGCGAGGCCAAGCCCGAAGATATGCCGATCAAGCACCTCTCGAGCAAGGATCTGGTCGTCGTCAAGAACGACGAGATGGCCGAGGCTCTGGGCATCGATCTTTCCGCTCTGGACGAGTAGCGGCATGCACGGCGATGCGCCTAGGGCCCATACTCGCACCGTTGCCGTGTTATTCAATATCTGAGCCATAGGGGCGAACGCCAAAGACCGGCGTTCGCCCTGCTTGTTTCGGATGAGACAAAACATCCGTCCGCAACTCTTTTATGCATTGTTACCGCTATCATGGTGACTCACGTGTCCACCCTATCCTAGGAGGTATGAAGCATGCTCATTGCATTGCAGGGCGCCGTTTCGCAGGGCGTCCTCTGGGGCATTATGGTGCTTGGCGTGTTTATCACGTTCCGCCTGCTCGACATCCCCGATATGACCTGCGACGGCAGCTTTGCCCTCGGCGGCTGTGTCTGCGCCGTACTCATCGTCAACAATAACGTCGACCCGCTGCTCGCCGTGCTTGCCGGCATGTGCGCCGGTGCCATCGCGGGTGCCGTCACGGGCATCCTGGCCACCGTCTTCGAGATCCCCGCAATCCTTGCCGGAATCCTCACCCAGATCAGCCTGTGGTCCATCAACCTGCGCATCATGGGCAAGTCCAACACGCCCATCCTCGCCAAGGGCACCGTGTTCTCGGCCGTCAGCAACATGACGGGTCTGCCGCAGTCCACCGTCGCCATCATCCTGGGCATTGTGCTGGCCGTGGCAATCGTCGCCATCCTGTACTGGTTCTTTGGTACCGAGATCGGCTCCGCACTGCGCGCCACCGGCAACAACGAGTACATGATCCGCGCCCTGGGCGTCAACACCAACTCCACCAAGATGATCGCCCTTGTGCTCTCCAACGCCCTCATCGGCCTCTCTGGCGCGCTTATCTGCCAGAGCCAAAAGTATGCCGACATTGGCATGGGCACCGGCGCCATCGTTATCGGCCTTGCCGCCATCGTCATCGGCGAGGTGCTCGGCCGCCTGCTGCCCGGCGGACTCACTCAGTTCTCCGTCCGTCTGGCCTCCGCCGTCTTTGGCTCCGTGGTCTACTTCCTCATCCGCGCCATCGTGCTGCAGCTGGGCATGGACGCCAACGACATGAAGCTGCTCTCCGCCGTGATCGTCGCCGTTGCCCTGTGCGTGCCTGTGGTTTGGGAGCGTTACAAGCTCCGCAGCTCCTACACGAGGGGAGATGAGGCAGATGCTTAAGCTCTCGCACGTCAAAAAGACCTTTAACAAGGGCACCGTCACCGAGAAGCGCGCTCTTACCGGTGTCGACCTCACCCTTAACGATGGCGACTTTGTAACCGTGATTGGCGGCAACGGCGCCGGCAAGTCCACGCTACTCAATATGATCGCCGGCGTGTATCCGCTCGATTCGGGCGTTATCGAGCTCGACGGCACCGACATCTCGCGTCTGAGCGAGTCGCAGCGCGCCAAGTACCTGGGCCGCGTGTTCCAGGACCCCATGCGCGGCACCGCAGCCGACATGCAGATTGCCGAGAACCTGGCCCTCGCCAAGCGCCGTGGCCAGCATCGCGGCCTTTCATGGGGCGTCACCAAGACCGAGAAGAACGAGTACGTTGAGCTGCTCAAGCGCCTGGAACTTGGCCTGGATACACGTCTCAACGCTAAGGTCGGTCTGCTCTCGGGCGGCCAGCGCCAGGCACTCACCCTGCTGATGGCCACGCTCACCGAGCCGCGCCTGCTGCTGCTCGACGAGCACACGGCGGCCCTCGACCCCAAGACGGCATCAAAGGTGCTCAACCTGACCGAGGAGATCGTCGACGAGAACCACCTGACCACGCTCATGGTCACGCACAACATGAACGACGCCATCCGTCTGGGCAATCGCCTGATCATGATGCACGAGGGCCACGTGATCTACGATGTGGCAGGCGATGAGAAGAAGTCGCTCACCGTCGCCGACCTACTGCAGAAGTTCGAGGAGGTCTCGGGCGGCGAGCTCGCCAACGACCGCATGCTGCTGAGCTAAAACCTGCCAAAAAGGGATGTTAATTTTGGCAGGTTTTATCTGCGCAAACATCAAAACCGCCGCAAAGGGACAGACGCCCTTGTGGCGGTTTTCACATATTATGTCGATAATCCGATATTCAACCAGACATTCTGGCTAAGGACTAAGGAGACTGCCATGAAAAGACTCCCCCGCCTTACGTTAGTTGCCGCGTTGTTTGCCGGCGCGCTCGCAGGCATCCCAAGCCTCGCTTTCGCGGGGAGCCTGCCCGCCGCTATTGACGGCTCCGTGGCCGTCATGCACACCAACGACATCCACGGCAGCTACAAGTACAGTTACAACGAAAGCAAGGGCACCGGCACTGTGGGCTTTGACGGACTGGCGGTTCTCTATAGCGCCCAAAGCAGCGCCCCCGATCTTCTGCTCGATGCGGGCGATACCTTCCACGGGCAGTCCTTTGCCACCATGAGCGAGGGCAAGAGCATCGCCGAGCTCATGGATACCTTCTATGTAGACGGCTACGACGCGACCACGCCGGGCAACCACGACTGGAGCTACGGCGCAGACAAGCTCCGCACCATGACCGGCTACAGCACCACCGGCACGCCCTTCGCCATGCTCTGCGCGAACGCGAAGTCTACGAGCGGCGTATGGAGCTCGAGCATCACCAAGACGCTCGACCGTACCTGGGAGGACAGCGAAGATCACTCCACATTCGACTACAAACTCAAGGTCGGCGTCGTGGGTGCCATGGATGAGTCGCTGGGATCCTCGCTGCGCGAGGACCTTGTCAAGGGCACGTCGTTCTCGGGTGCGGCGGACGCCATCAATGCCGAGGCCAAGCGACTGCGCGAGGATGAGGGCTGCAACGTTATCGTCTGTATCGCGCACACGCTCAACGCCAAGGCCTTTGCCGCACAGCTCAATGGCGTCGATGCGCTGGTCGCGGGCCACGAGCACATCAACTTAGACGAGAACGTGACGGGGGCCGATGGCAAGCCGGTCCGCGTCGTCGAGGCGGGCAGCGCCTTTGCCGAGATCGGCCTGCTTTCCATTCCGTACAAGTACGACACGAAGGGCACCGAGACGACCGACGACGACATGGTGACGGTCCTTGCAGACGACAGCGACGAGAAGCTCTACACCGCCAAAGACGTCAACGACCTTTTGGCAGACCCCGACAAGGGCGCCTTCTGCCAGAGCCAACTCGATGAGGTTCGCAACAACAAAATCAAGCCACTCGACGACGCCCTGTCTCTTATACACATCTCCGAGCCCACGAGACGGACTCCTATCTCGTA
>UROO01000017.1 GCA_900549555.1 uncultured Collinsella sp.
CGAGATAGGAGTCCGTCTCGTGGGCTCGGAGATGTGTATAAGAGACAGGCCTTCGCCCTCGCTTCAACGATTGCTGCGGTCGTTGCTTTTGTGGCGTACGTACTGTGGCGTCGAAGCGCAGCGCCACAGCCTGAGGGCCAGTCGGCCGCATAGGCTCCACCGCGTTTTGCAAGCGCCTGCCTGCTTCGCGCTTCTCTTCGTGTTCAACCAGCTGACGAGCTGAGAACTGTCCAATCCAATGGTTATCCAAGTGAAAGGAAGACAAAGATGTCTCTCATCAAGGTCAACGAGCTTCTTCAACATGCGACCGAGCACCACTATGGCGTGCCCGCGATCAACGTCATCAACACGGAGACCATCCGTTATGCGATCCAGGCCGCCGAGGATGAGCACATGCCTATCATCATCCAGTACTGGCCCGGCTTCGAGGACCACTGTGCCCTCGACATCATCGCCTTCGCCGCCCGCTATTACGCCGAGCGCGCGAGCGTGCCCGTCGCCGTCCACCAGGATCACTCCGCTGGTTACGAGATCGCCGTCAAGGGCGTCAAGGCCGGTTTCCCCTCCGTCATGGTCGACGGCTCCTCGCTTCCCTATGAGGAGAACTTCCAGCTCACGAAGGACGTCGTCCAGGTCGCCAAGATCTTCGACGTTGACATCGAGGCCGAGCTCGGCCACGTCGGCAACGGCTCCGACGCCAACGACTTCGTGAACAGCGACCACTATACCGACCCGAACCTCGCCGAGGAGTTCGTCGAGGGCACCGGCTGTGGTTCGCTCGCCATCGCCGTCGGCAACGCCCACGGCCCCTACGTCAAGGTCCCGAACCTCGACATGGAGCGCATCAAGGCCTGCAGGGAGGCCGTCAGCGTCCCCCTCGTCATGCACGGATGCTCCGACATCCCCGACGAGCAGCTCCAGGAGGCCGTGAACCTCGGCATGAGCAAGTTCAACATCGCCACGGAGTACTTCCGCTCCATGTACCGCGCCTTCGAGAAGGACATCAGCTCCGGCAAGAACGACGGCAACGGCATTGGCCTCCTGATGGACGCCGCCCCCGACATGCGCGCGTTCGTCGCAAGCAAGATCCAGCTTCTGAACCCCAACCACTATTCGCTCTAGGAGAGACTCGATGAAGAAAGTTCTTGTCGCGTCGCACGGTCACCTCGCAAGCGGAATCAGGAGCTCGATCGAGATCCTGACCGGTATGGCGGACATGGTGGAAGCAGTTGACTGCTACGTGGACGACTCCGATTTCACCCCTCGCATCCAGGCGTTTATTGACTCGGTGGGCCCTGAGGACGAGGCCATCATCTTCACCGACATCTACGGTGGCTCCGTCTTCCAGAAGGTCGTCCTCATGGAGCCGGAGAAGCGCGGGATCGTCCATGTTACCGGTATGAACCTCGGCCTCGTGATCGAGGCGCTCCTCGGCGCTGAGCCGGTCACGGCAGATTCGATCAAGCAGAGCGTCGAGCTGGCGAGGGCGACGATGCAGGTCGTCGAGCCTCCGAGCAAGGCCGCGGACAACGAGGGGTCCGACGGAGACTTCTTCGATTAGAGAGCACTAATAAGTAAGGAGAGGAAACAATGATTGTTCAGGTTCGAGTCGATGACCGTCTGATTCACGGGCAGGTCGCCCTGGTGTGGACCAAGGAGCTCAACACCACCAGGATCATCGTCGCCAACAAGCACGCCGTGGAGAGCGATGCCCTTCGCATGACGCTTTCCATGGGTACGCCGGCGGGCCAGAAGCTCCTCGTCAAGGATGTTCCGGATGCTTGCCGCATCGCGAACGATCCGCGTGCGGACTCCATGCGCATCTTCGCGCTCACCAACTGCGTGCGTGACGTGCTTGAGCTCGTTAAAGGCGCACCGGGCAAGATCGAGGGCGTGAACGTTGCCAATGTCGGCCGCTTCGACAAGTCCGATCCGGATAGCAAGGTCGCCCTCAACTCCACGATCATGCTCAACCCGGATGAGCTCGAGGCCGCGAAGGAGCTTTGCGAGCAGGGTATTCCGGTTTTCCATCAGCTTATCCCGTCCAATCCCAAGACTCCTCTCAAGAGTCTGATCGAGGCGGCGGAGAAATAAGGGGATTTGGCCAGGCGGTCAAATGAAATGAGAGAAAGGAAGTCAAATGATTGGGTTAGCAGTAATGGCCTGGTTGACCGTGCTGATTTGCTACGGCGGCAACTGGGTTCTCGGTCAGTGTATGATCGAGCGTCCTCTCGTGGTCGGCCTCGTTGCGGGCCTTCTGATGGGCGACGTCAAGACCGGTGTCATCATCGGTGCCTCTCTCGAGGCAATCTTCATGGGCGCGGTTAACATCGGTGGCGCCATCTCCGCCGAGCCCGTTACCGCGACCGCCCTCGCCGTCGCCTTCACCGTTGGCGCCGGCATCGACCAAGGCGCCGCCATCACGCTGGCCGTTCCCGTTGGCGTCGTCACCGCGTTCCTCTCGATCTTCATGAACAACGTGTTCCTCGCTTTCTTCGCCGCCACCTTTGACAAGATGGCCGCCGAGGGCAACGAGAAGGGCCTCGCGCTTCAGCACTTCGTTCTCTGGTTCGTTAAGTACGCCGCCTTTGGCCTCATCGCCTTCCTCGGCGTTTACCTTGGCGCTGAGCCCGTTGCCGCTATCGTCAACCAGATTCCGGCCAATGTCATGAGCGGCCTCAACGCCGTGGGCGCCCTCCTGCCCGCCGTTGGTATGGCGCTCCTGCTCCAGATGCTGTGGAGCACCGAGCTCAGCATCTACTTCTTCCTGGGCTTCACGCTCTACCAGTACCTCGGCCTCCCGATGATCGCCATCGCGGTTCTCGGCGTCATCATCGCGGTTGCCTCCGCCCTCCGCGACAAGGAGATTTTCGATCTCACCAAGAAGGGCTTGGCCACCCAGGCCGTTTCCAACGACTCTGTAACCAGCGACGAGGAGGATTTCTTCGCATGAGCAACCTGACCAAGAATGTGAGCCCTGAAGACAAGAAGATGCTCAACAGCATTTTCCTGCGCTCTTTCTCCGTGTTCGCCTCCTGCGCCGGCGGTTCCGTCAAGGCTGGCGCCGACGGCTGGCTGTACTCCGTCCAGCCCGCGCTTAACCGTTACTACGCCGATGACCCCGAGGCCCGTGCCGAAGCCATGAAGCGTCACACGACTTGGTACAACATTACCCAGAACGTCGGCACGTTCGCCATGGGCCTCGTCGCCTCCATGGAGAGGGAGAACTCGCAGCACGAAGACTTCGACACCGAGTCCATCGACGGCATCAAGGTTTCCCTGATGGGCCCGATGTCCGGCATCGGTGACGCAATCTTCTGGGGCGTCCTGCGTGTCATCGCTGCCGGCATTGGCATCAACCTCGCCATGAGCGGCTCGCCCCTCGGCGCGATCATGTTCCTGCTGATCTACAACATCCCGTCGATCCTCTGCCGATACTTCATGACCTACCTCGGCTTCAGCATGGGCACCAACTTCATCTCCGAGATGTACAAGGGTGGTCTCATGAAGCTCATCACCAAGGCGACCTCCACGGTTGGCCTCGTGATGATCGGCGCCATGACCGCGGCGAACGTCCAATTCAACACGATCCTGTCCATTCCGGTTCAGGATTCTGACCCTGTCATGATCCAGACCTACCTCGACTCGATCTTCAAGGGCATCGTGCCCCTGGGACTTACGCTCGTCGTCCTCTGGCTCCTGCGCAAGAAGAACGTGAACGTCAACATCATTCTGGTCGGCATCATGGTTCTGGCGCTCGTCCTCGGCCTCGTGGGCATCGTGTAGGGCGTTCCCGGATCATTCGAAGCCTGTTCAAGGCAATTCCTGGCGGCACGCGATCGAGGACATTCGACGCGTGCCGCCCCATTAGAAGGAGAGAACATGCGCTACACGCACCTCAAGAATTCCGACATCGACGTCTCCCAGCTCGCCGTGGGCACCTGGGCGATTGGCGGCGACTCCTTTGGTGAGAACGATGACGCCGCCAGCATGTCTGCCATCCGCACCATGCTCGATCACGGCGTCAACCTCATCGACACCGCGCCGTGCTATGGCAACGGCACGTCCGAGAAGGTCGTCGGCAACGCGCTCAGAGGCGTCGACCGAGAGAGCTACCTGCTCTCGACCAAGGTTGGCCTGATCACCAGCGCCGCCGGATATGATCGCGACTCCTCATTCAAGAACATCATGAGGGAGGTCGAGAGCTCGCTGCGCAACCTCCGCACCGACTACATCGACTTCTATTTCGTGCACTGGCCCGACGTCAAGACCCCGTTCTCCGAGACGATGTGCGCCCTCCAGCTCCTCAAGGAGCAGGGCAAGATTCGCCACATCGGCGTCTCCAACTTCACGACCGAGATGATCGAGGAGTGCGAGAAGGTCGCTCAGATCGACGTTCAGCAGCCGCCCTACTCCATGGTCGACCGCTCCTCCGAGGATCTCATCAAGTGGGGCTACGAGCGTGGCATTGACTCCTTCACCTATGGCTCCCTTGGCGCGGGCATCCTGTCGGGCAAGTTCCGCGAGCTGCCGAAGTTCGAGGAAGGCGACGTCCGCGCCGGCTTCTACGACTACTTCCAGGAGCCCAAGTTCTCTCGCGTCCAGGAGCTGCTCAAGGTCATGGACGAGATCGCCGAGGCTCATGACAAGCCCGTGGCACAGGTCGCCGTGAACTGGAGCACCCAGAAGGAGTACGTGGGCACCGCGCTCGTTGGCGTGCGCACGGACGCTCACGCGATTCAGAACTGCGAGACGTTCGAGTGGGAGCTTTCCGCCGATGAGATGGCCAAGCTTGACGCCAAGCTTGACGAGCTGGAAATCGGCTAGCCATGGGCGCCGAGGAGAGGAAGTACCCCACTTCCGAGCTTGAAGTGCTTGAGCGTGGAGCTAGGGAGGTCGTCGAGTCCAACGGGCTGAAGCTCCTACTGAAGCCTGTGCCGGGAGATGAGCGCGAGCACGTGCTCGATCCGCGCGTCTATGCGCGCGCCCACGCGAAGCTCGCTGTCGGTCCGGCGCCGGCGGGGCCGGTGGACGTGATCGCGTGGCGCTCTGCGCCCAAAAAGGAGACCCACGTCGTGAGAGGCGCGGGCGTTGCCAAGAAGACCGTCGTCATGAACTTTGGCGACAGGGGCATTCCCCTGCACGTCTTCACGCCTGAGAGCCATGAGAGCGGTTCTGCCGCGCTCGTGTTCATCCACGGCGGCGGCTTTATGGTGGGCAACATCGGCCAGTACGAGAACTGCCTGCGCGACATCGCGGAGCGAACAGGCTGCGTCGCGATCTACCCGGAGTACCGCCTGTCTCCCGAAACGATGTTCCCTGGTGGCGTTGAGGATTGCGTGAAGACACTCGGCTGGCTTGTCGAGCATGCGGATGAGCTGGGGGTCGATGCGACGCGGGTCGCCGTGGCTGGCGACTCCGCGGGCGGAAGCCTGACCAATGCCGTCGTCCTCGACGGGTCCCATGCGGATAGGATCAAGCTCGTGGTCGAGCTGTATCCACTCGTCGATGGCGGCCCCGTTCCGGAGGAATGGTCCTATGACCTCTATGAGATCGTGAACGACCAGAGGGCCGAGGCTCAGAGCAGGGTGGATCGCATTCGCAATGCCAACGAGGACCTGCCGCTGATGTATACCAACGGCAATGCGGAGGAGATACTCGACCCGAGGGTGTCTGCCCTGTTCGCGGAGGACGTGAGCGCGTTCCCCCGCACGGTCATCATCTCTTCCGAGTATGACTACCTGCGCTATCAGGATGAGCTGTTCGCGAAGAGGCTGCAGAATGCGGGCGTTGACGTCACCGCGATTCGGTATCGCGGCTGCGACCACGGCTTCTTCGAGATGTACGGCGTGATGCCTCAGGCTGAGGACGTCTGCCGCGTCATTTCCGAGGAGCTTGCGAAGATCTAGGGGTTCGTCGCGGCTGCCTCCTGAACGAGTGACGGTCCGGCGGGATGCTAGGTGCATCCCGCCGGACCTTTGCGTTGGCGGGCGCATCGCATTGCCGCGGCGGGCGGCGAGGCGTTGTTCGAGACGAACGGTGCCACCTATTCACTTGAACCAGTTAGTATCGAGTAGTCTTTTTTGCCCAGAGCTTCGGTGGCGCACGACGTCGATCAGATGCGAGTCGACGGTCGTCTGCGCGTGGGCAAGGTGTGCCTTAACGCGCCCAGCCTTGCTCGCGTGGCCAACGACGACGGCTTTATCGAGCGCAATTTTGAGCTGTGCAACACCGGCGGGGAAAACCGCGAACTGAGTCCCAAGGGCATCGACAAGGGCGTGGGCGTGGCGCGAGCGCTGGAGTATCTGGGCCGCACCGGCAACGCGTGCACCTTTGGCTTTGGCGATTCGGGCAACGACCTGGGTATGCTCGCCGCCGTGGAGACGGCTGTGGCCATGGGTAACGCCATGCCCGAGGTCAAGGCAGTCGCCGACTACGTGACCGACGACGTCGCACACGACGGTACCGTGACGGCCATGAGGCACTTCAGCCTTATTTAGTGCTCTGCCGTTCAAAATACCGTTCGCCCGCGGTGAACGGCCCGTGCCAGCCCGTCCTGCAAAATCGTTTTGCCGCTGGAGCGTGTGGTCAAAAACGCTAAAGCGTTTATACCGTTCGCCGAGAAGATAAATAACCGCAGCTCACGCCTTGATAAACATAGGTAAAGTGTTTAGCAGCTCAACGCCCGTATGCAAACGAAAGGAATCAGGCAGATGGCAATCAAGGTGTTCGCTGACGGTGCAAACCTCGAGGGCATGCTCGATATGTACGAGAACGGCAACGTTCAGGGCTTCACGACCAACCCGTCCCTTATGAAGAAGGGCGGCGTGACGGATTACCGTGCGTTTGCCAAGGAGGTCCTGGCGCACATCACCGATGTGTCCGTGTCGTTTGAGGTCTTTGCCGACGACGTCGAGACCATGGAGGTCGAGGCCCGCGAGATCGCTACCTGGGCCGACAACGTCTACGTCAAGATTCCGTGCGTGACCACCAAGGGCGAGTCCACCGCCGAGCTGGTGCGCAAACTTTCGGCCGACGGCATCAAGGTCAATGTCACCACCATCTTTACGCCCGAGCAGGTCGACGAGATGGTCGAGGCCGTTGACGCCGAGACGCCGTCCATCATCTCGCTTTTTGCCGGTCGTATCGCTGATACCGGCGTCGATCCCATTCCGTTTATGACGGAGTCGGTCGAGAAGGCCGCCGCCAAGCCCAACTGCGAGGTCCTGTGGGCGTCCACGCGCGAGCTCATCAATATCTACCAGGCAGAAGCCTGCGGCTGCCAGATCATTACGGTGCCCAACAGCATCCTGGCCAAGCGCAAGAACATCGGTCGCGATCCGTACGAGGTTTCGCTCGACACCGTGCGCGGCTTTGCTAAGGACATCGCCTCGCTCGGCTTCCACATCCTGCCGTAGCGCTAACGCTGACTACGCCGTTGGTTGTCCGCCCCGGCCTTTCCTTTCCCTATCGCTCACGCGCTTCGCGAGGGCCGCGCTAGGCAAAGGAAAGGCCGGGGCTGCCGACACGAACCTGCCGGCAAGTTGGCACTTGGCTTCCATATTCTGTTTTGGACAAAGGTACCCCGCCTGCGCCGTGCAAAATCGAGAGTATTCAGCAGGGTAAAGGCTTTTACCAGTTGGTTGAAGCACGGAACAGCCCCCGTTTTGGCTCTGGTGGCGCCAAAACGGGGGCTGTTTTTGACTTTATCGTCTCTGCGGGGCGTCCGGAACGGCGGAATTTGCAGAATACTCGCGATTTTGCACATCACTACCGGGGGGACCCTTGCTTTAGGCGTTTACTTGCCCTGCACCATGGTGAGGGAGATCTTTTTGCGGTCGCGGTCGACCTTCTCCACCCACACCTTGACCGTATCGCCGACGCGCACGACGTCGCTGGGGTGCTTGACAAAGCGGTTGGCCAGCTTGGAGATATGCACGAGGCCGTCCTGGTGCACTCCCACGTCGACGAAGGCGCCAAAGTCCACAACGTTGCGCACCGTGCCCTTGAGTTCCATGCCGGGCTCCAGGTCATCGATGGAAAGCGCCGAGCGGCTAAAGACCACCTCGGGCGCGTCGTCTCGCGGGTCGCGGCCGGGCTTTTTGAGCTCGTTGACGATGTCGATGAGCGTGAGGGTGCCGCAGTCCAGGTCGCTTGCCAGCGTCGAGATGCTGCCCAGACGGCGCTCGATGTCGGGCACGCCGCCGCGGCTGAGTTCACTGGCCGCCACACCGGCGCGCTCCAGGACGGATGTGGCTACCTCGTAGCTCTCGGGGTGGACGCTCGTCGCGTCGAGCGGGTTCTTGCCGCCGCTGATGCGCAGGAAGCCCGCGGCGTTGAGGTATGCCTTGGGTCCCAGCTTGGGGACCTTCTTGAGCTGGCGGCGATCGGTAAAGGCTCCGTTTTCCTCGCGGTAGGCCACGATGTTCTTGGCCACGCTCGGCGTGATGCCCGATACGTATCCCAGCAGGCTTGCGCTCGCGGTGTTTACGTCGACGCCCACGCGGTTGACGACGTCTTCCACCACGTGGCCCAGGGTACGCGAGAGCTCGGTCTGGTCAAGGTCGTGCTGGTACTGGCCCACGCCGATGGACTGGGGCGGAATCTTGACGAGCTCTGCCAGCGGGTCTTGCAGGCGGCGACCCAGGCTCATGGCGCCGCGCACGGTGACATCCAGATCGGGATACTCCTGGCTGGCGAGCTCGGAGGCGGAGTACACCGATGCGCCGGCCTCGTTGACGATGGTGTAGCGAAGGCTGGGCGCCTGCTCGGCAATAAACTCCGAGACGACTTCCTCGGTCTCACGGCTAGCGGTGCCGTTGCCGATGACGATGGTGTTGACGCCGTCCTTCTTGACGAGGCGAGCGAGCTCGCGCTTGGTGCCGGCGACGTCGTGGCGCGGCTTGGTGGGATAGACCACGCCGTGGTCGAGCAGCTTGCCGGTCTCGTCCATGACGGCGACTTTGCAGCCGGTGCGGTAGCCCGGATCGAGCGCGAGCACGCGGGCGCCGCGCACGGGGCGAGCTGAGAGCAGGCCCTCGAGATTCTTGGCAAAGACGTTGATGGCCTCGGTCTGGGCGCGAACGGTGAGTTTGGCGCGGGCCTCGCGCTCCAGCGAGGGGGCCATGAGGCGCTTGTAACCGTCGGCGATGGCGGCGTCAAAGACGGGAGCGAAGACGCCTTGGCGACGGGGCCAGCGGCTGCCGAGGCGCGCCGTGGCGGCGGCGCCGTCGACGTTCACGCGCACACGGAGCTTGCCCTCGCGCTCACCGCGGTCGATAGCCAGCACGCGGTGGTTGGGTATACGGCGCAGCGGCTCATCATAGCTGTAGTACGGCTCGTAGGGGGTCTTCTCGGCGGGGTCGGTGGCCTCGACGATGATGTCGGCGGTGTTTTGCGTAAAGGCGCGCAGGTCGGCGACGTTCTCGGGGTCTTCGGCTACCGTCTCGGCCACGATGTCGGCGGCGCCGGCGAGCGCCTTCTCGGGCGTGTCGAAGCCGGCTTCCTCGTTGACGTATGCCGCGGCGGCGTCGAGCGCGCTGCCCTTGGCCGAGGCCTGCATGATGATCATGTTGGCAAGCGGCTCCAGGCCTGCCTCGCGGGCCTTCTGTGCGCGGGTCATGCGCTTTTTGCGGTAGGGCCTGTAGAGGTCCTCGACACGCTGGAGCTGCGTGGCCTCGCGAATCTGCTGCTCGAGCTCGGGCGTGAGCTTGCCCTGGGCGTCGATGAGCAGAATGACGTCCTCTTTGCGCTGCTCAAGATTGCGCAGGTAGGACAGGCGCTCGTCGAGCGCACGCAGGGCGACGTCGTCCATGCCGCCCGTGGCTTCCTTGCGGTAGCGCGAGATAAAGGGGATGGTGTTGCCCTCGTCGATGAGCTTGACGGCTGCCTCGATGTTAGCGGCCTTAAGGTTGAGCTCGCGGGCGAGCTGGGCGATAAGATCCATGGGACTCCTTGCGTTTAAGGTGCGTTTGCAGCACAGGGCTACCAAGGATACCACCCGTCCCAAAAGGCTGTTTTGGGGCCGCGCCATGAAAACGGCCTATCTACTACGTTTTACCTGCAGGGGCTGACCATACCTGGGTTTTCCGAAAATCGGCAAGCTGTTTACCTGCGGTTTTTATTTCGCGAAATTCGGTATGGTTGAGGGCGATCGGTTAAACGTAGTAGATAGACGCATTTCGTGGCGAACGAATCAAGCCGGGGTGCAAAATTGCCCCCGCCCCAGAAAATCGTCGGCAAGGTAGCAAAATGCCCCGCGGGCAGGAGGCTGCTCGCGGGGCAAAGAAGAGGGGTTTGTTGGTGGCGGACCGAGGCGCTCGGCGGGGAGTTTGCCGCGGTCTGCCCTAAGGCATTACAGCTCGACGAGCTGGCCGGTCTCGGCGGCCTCCTTGATGGCGTTGAGAAGCGTGAGCGTCTTGACGTTATCGGCGGGGGTCACGACGGGCTCGACCTCGCGGCGGACAACCTTCACAAAGTGCTTGAGCTGCATCTTGTGCGGCAGTGCCGGGTCGACAGCCGGAATCTCCATCTGCAGCGGCTTGTGCCAGTTGGAGGCGCCGTCGTAGGAGAACTGGTGCAGGCGGGGCAGCGACAGGGCGCCCTTAGTGCCGCCGATAAAGTAGGCATCGGCGTCGAAGGGGCGATACTGCGGATCCTCGCGAGCGGTTGCCTCCCAGTTCCAGGGGCTGGCGGTGGCGTCGGAGATGGTCATGCTCGCGAGCGCGCCATCGGCAAAACGGACGTTGACCACGGCGGAGTCCTCGGTCTCAAAACCGCGGGCGGCGCTGGACTGCATGCCCTGGACGGCAACGGGCTCGCCCAGCAGGTAGCGGAGCAGGTCGACGTCGTGCACCAGGTTGACCAGGATCGGGCCGGCACCCTTCTTGCGGCGCCACTCGACATCGAAATACTCGTCGTTCTTATAGATCATGTAGTGGAAGCTCGACACGGTGAGCTTGCCCAGCTCGCCGGACTCGATGATCTCCTTGGCCTTGTTGACGAAGGGGTTGTGGCGACGGTGCTGACCCACGAGCACGGGCACGCCGGCGGTCTCGGCCTCGGCGGCGAAGGCCTGGGCATCCTCGAGGTCGTTGGAGATCGGCTTTTCGACCAGCGGCACGATGTTGCGCTTCACAGCCTCGCGGGCAACGCCCAGGTGCAGGTCGTTGGGGGTGGCGATGATGACGGCCTCGGGCTTGACCTCGTCCATCATCTGGGCGGGATCGGTGTAAAACGGCACGCCGGCGGCCTCGGCCGTGGCACGGGCGCCCTCAAAGGCGTCGGCGATGGCGACGAGCTCGGCCTCGGGCTCCTCGGTGACAAAGCGGATGTGGTTGCGGCCCATGGCGCCGGCGCCGATAACGGCAATGCGGACGGGGTTGAGCTCAGACATTTCGACTCCTTAATACTGGTGACCGGTGGAATGCGACAAAGGGGCTGTCCCTTTGTCGCATCGGTAAAACTAGGCGGACTTCTTCTTGCTGTCGGAGACCATCATGTAGACGGTGAGCACGACGGCGATGGCGGCGATCACAATGGCGCCGTAGAAAGACTGCTGGTAGGCGGCGCTGCCGGCCTCGGCGTGATACAGCACGGCGGTGATGGGCTGGCTGATCCAGGTGGAAGCGGCATAACCCAAAAACATGATGCCGTAGTTGACGCCGATGTTGCTGGTGCCAAAGGCGCCACCGGTGAGCGGCGGGTAGATGACGAGCAGGGCGCCAAAGCTAAAGCCGAGCAGGGCGAGCGCTACAAAGAACATGCTCTGCGTAAAGCTCATCGACATGATGACGAGCGCGACGATGGTGACGACAAGGCTGATGAGCAGCGACTTGTAGGCGCCGAGCTTGTCGATGATCTGGCCAAAGGACAGACGGCCAACCAGGTTGGCGCAGGTGTTGACGGAGACCACCACACCGCCGAGGGCGACGGCAGCGGCGCTCGTGGGGTCGGCGAAGAGCTGGACGGCGGCGATGGAGGCAACCTTGCCCACGAGCAGGGTGCCCGCGGTGGCGGCAAAGGCGAAGGTGACGATGAGGACCCAGAAGCGCGGGGTCTTGACCATCTCGCCCGGGGTGAGGTCACCGAAGGTGCCGGCGTGCGCGCCGCCCTTGGGGGCCTCGAAGCCCTCGGGCAGCCAACCGGCCTCGGGGGCCTTCAGGAACAGGGCGGAGGCGGCGATCGTCACAAAGAAGATGACGCCGAGCGCCTTAAGGGCGCCGAAGATGCCCAGGCTCGGGATGAGCAGCGAGGCGAGCACCGGGGAAAGCACGGCGGGGCCGGCGGTCGAAGCGGCGAGCGTAATGCCGGAGGCGAGACCCTTCTTGTCGATGAACCACTTCTGACCCGTGGTGAGCGCCGGGTTGTAGCCCAGGCCGTTGCCAACGGCGGCGACGAGTGAGAACCACAGGTAGAACTGCCATGGCTCGGTGACGGTGCCGGACATGAACCAGCCCACGCCGTAGCACACGGCGGCGGCGATCACGACGTTGCGCGGGCCGATCTTGTCGGAGATGCGGCCGGCGAAGATGCCCGTCACGGCCATGATGGTCTGAAAGACCGGGAAGGCCCAGGTAAGAGCGCTGGACCACTCGGGGTAGACGGCGAGCAGGTTCTTGCTCACGACGGAATACAGCGCAATGGAGCTGATGAAGAACATGGTGACGCACGCGGCGGAAAGCACGACGGCGCGACCCTTGTTGGAGTTGGTGGAAGCCATTGGACTCTTTCTAATCGATACGGGGGAGGAACGGGCGTGTCCGCGGGGCCTCCCTGTTAGGTTGGTTTACTGGTCAGTCGGCTTTGCGACGCCGGACTCATCGGACCAGAGCTCGACACCCTTGTTCTTAAGGTAGTTGTCGGCATAGGCGCGACGGCCGCCGGGCTTGGCGGTGAGGTCGCCCATCATGTTGGAGAAGCCGCCGTCGACCTTGATGGCGTCGCCGGTGGTAAAGTCCGAGCGCGTGGACGCCAGGAACATGACGGCGTTGGCGATATCGCTGACCTCGCCGATGCGGCGCGTGGCGATCAGGCGGCTGCGGCTCTTCTCGACCTCGGGGTCGGCGTAGAAGTTGGCCGACATCGGGGTCTTGACGAAGCAGGGCTCGACGCAGTTGGAACGCACGCCGTAGGGGCCCCACTCGGCAGCGAGCATCTTGGACATCATGTTGACGCCGGCCTTGGTAGAGCTGTACACGCCCGAGAACGTCTCGGGGGAGTGGCTGGCGACGGTCGAGATGTGCACCAGGCGGCCCTGGCCGGCCTTGATCATCTCGCGACCAAAGCGCTGCGAGGTGATGAAGTAGCCGGTGAGATTGACGTTGATGACCTCGTTCCAGTCGGAGAGCGGCAGGTCTTCCATGGCTGCGAAGCGCAGGATGCCGGCGGTGTTGACGAGAACGTCGACGCGGCCGAAGTCGGCGATGGTGGCATCGACGGCGGCCTGAACCTCGGCCTCGTCGGTGGCGTTCATCTTATAGCCCTCGGCGTGGATGCCAAACTCGGCGGCGAGGTCGGCGGCTGCGGCCTTGACCTTCTCCTCGTCCAGATCGAGCAGGACGACGTTGGCGCCGTTGCGGGCGAACTCGCGGCAAATCTCGACGCCCATGCCGCCGAGTGCGCCGGTCACGGCGCAGACATCGCCCTCGAGCTTAAGCCAGTTGCTCATAGGAACTTCCCTTCTTGTGCCTCCCTGTGGGTCGCTCCCATTAATCGACCCACGTGGTTTTCGCAGGTTATCGTATGCTTTGCATTTGCGCAGGTGAATTGCATAATTGTTAGAATGACGTTAACCGTAGGTTTACACTGTGCGATGCAGTCTATGCTCAATTGAGCGCGTGACCTGCGAAAACAACCCCCTGTGGCACCATGCGGTCACGGGCGCGAAAACGGGAGATTGACGTGTACGATCGACGACTTGAGGCCATATCGGCCGCCGCGGAGCTGGGTAGCTTCTCGCGTGCGGCGGCAAAATTGCGCGTGTCGACCCCGGCGCTCGTCAAGCAGGTGTCGGGCTTCGAGGCCGAGTTTGGCATCACGTTGTTCGAGCGCTCGCACTCGGGCGTCAAGGTGACGCCGGCGGGTGCTCTGCTGGTGGACGACGCTCGCTCGATCATGCGCCAGTCCGAGGACGCCCTGCGCCGTGCCCGACGTGCGGCGGGTGACGGCGGTGCCGTGCGCCTGGGCGTGTCGATGATGTGCCCGGGGCGTCAAACGCTGTCGATGTGGTCGGGCATCCACGATTTGGAACCGTCGCTGCGTTTTGAAATCGTGCCAGTGAGCGACCTCTATGACGAGCGCGAATCCGTCATGCGCAGCCTTGGTCGCGAGGTCGATGTGGTGCAGTCGAGTTTTTCGACCCCACGCTGGGGCGATGCCTGCCAAAAGCTCCGCATTGTCAACGTGCCGTTTTATATCGACGTGCCGCGCGCGAGCCCGCTGGCGCGCAAGACGCGCATCACGGTTGCCGACCTGGAGGGCATGCGCCTGCGCGTGCTCCGTCACGGCAACGACGCCATGGACAGTCTACGTATCGACCTTTTGGCCGACGGCGGTGTGGACGTGATCGATGTGGATAGCTTTGACTTTGCGCTCTTTAACGATGCAGAGGAAAAGGGCGACGCGGTGCTCACCTGCGGAGCGTGGTCGGGCGTGCACCCTGCCTTTGTGGGCGTGCCGTTCCTATGCGGTCGCGAGGTGCCAGTCTTTCTGCACTACCCGCTCGAGCCCACCCTCCAAGTCCAAAAATTCGTCAACGCCATGGCACAACTTCTCAACTAGCTCATTTGGGACGGGTTTTTTGACTCCTTACAAAATGAGGCCCTGGCCAAATGGCCAGGGCCTCACCACTTCTTTTCAGGCTGCGAGAAAAGACTGTGTGCGTAGGACCTCCCCGAGGGAGACGGGGTGTTTGCTCCGCGCGCAGTTTCGCAGCGAAGCGAGAATGTTTGAGCACGGAGCAAACACCCCGTCTCCCTCGGGGAGGTCCGTTGGGAGCGTAGGGGCTGTTTTGAGCTACTCCAGCTCAAACGCTCCGGTGTAGAGCTGGTAGTAATACCCGCGCTTGGCGATCAGCTCGTCGTGGTTGCCGCGCTCGATAATGCGGCCGTGGTCCAGGCAGATGATCGCGTCGGAGTTGCGCACGGTGGACAGGCGGTGCGCGATGACAAACGTCGTGCGACCTTCCATGAGCTTATCCATGCCTGCCTGCACGATGGCCTCGGTGCGGGTGTCGATGGAGCTCGTGGCCTCGTCCAGAATCATTGCCGGCGGATCGGCGACGGCAGCACGTGCGATCGAAATCAGCTGGCGCTGGCCCTGCGACAGCTGTGCGCCGTTGCCGGTGAGCATCGTGTCGTAGCCGTCGGGCAGGCGGGTGATAAAGTCGTCGGCGCCCGCGAGCTTGGCCGCCGCGATGCACTCCTCGTCGGTAGCGTCCAGGTTGCCGTAGCGGATGTTATCCATCACGGTGCCGGTGAACAGGTTCACGTCCTGCAGCACCACGCCCAGCGAGCGGCGCAGATCTGCTTTGCGAATCTTATTGACGTTGATGCCGTCGTAGCGGATCTTGCCGTCGGCGATGTCGTAGAAGCGGTTGATGAGGTTGGTGATGGTCGTCTTGCCGGCACCGGTGGCGCCGACAAACGCGACCTTCTGGCCCGGCTTGGCAAACACGGACACGCCGTGCAGCACCTCGTGGTCGGGCGTGTAGCCAAAGTCGACGTTGTCCATGACCAGGTCGCCGCGCAGCGGCACGTACTCGATCTCGCCGGTTGCGCGGTGCGGATGTTTCCATGCCCACATGCCGGTGTGGTGGTCGGCCTCCTCGAGCTGCCAAGTATCGGGGTTCACCTGCGCGTTGACGAGCGTCACGTAGCCTTCGTCGGTCTCGGGCTTCTCGTCGATGAGCTCAAAGATGCGGTCGGCGCCGGCGAGGCCCATGACCACGGCGTTGATCTGCTGCGAGATCTGGCCGATCTGTCCGCAGAACTGCTTGGTCATGTTGAGGAACGGCACCACGACGGCGATGGACAACGCCATGCCCGAGATGCTCAGGTTAGGCACGCCCAGCGCCAGGAAAATGCCGCCGGCCAGTGCGACCAGCACGTAGAGCAGGTTACCCAGGTTCATAAGGATGGGCATGAGGATGTTGGCGTACATGTTGGCCTTCTGCGAGACCTCGAAGAGCTTTTCGTTGCGCTCGTCAAAATCGGCTTCGGCGGCAGACTCGTGGCAGAATGCCTTGACGACCTTCTGGCCGTTCATGACTTCCTCGATATGGCCCTCGACCACGCCGAGCTCGGTCTGCTGCGCAATAAAGAAACGCGCGGAGTTGGAGCCGAGCAGCTTGGTCATAAAGGTCATAAAGGCGACGCCCGCCACAATGACCAGGCACATCCACACGCTGTAGTACAGCATGATAAAGAACACCGTGGCGATGACGATGACCGTCATGAGCAGGTTGGGCAGCGACTGGCTGATCATCTGGCGCAGCGTGTCGATGTCGTTGGTGTAGTGGCTCATGATGTCGCCGCGCTGGTGCGTGTCGAAGTAGCGAATCGGCAGGTCCTGCATGCGGTTGAACATCTTCTCGCGCAGCTTCTCCAGCGAGCCCTGCGTGACGATGGCCATGGCGCGGTTCCAGAACAGCGAGGACAGGATGCCGACGCCGTAGATGCAGGCGAGGGTGGTCACGAGCTGTGCGATCTTGGGCTGTGCGGCTTCCCAATCGCCCGACTGCCACGATTCGCTAATAATCTGCAGAGCGCTCTGAAGGAAGGTCGCGCCGATGGAGTTGATGATGGCGCAGAGTACCACGCCGACGACGACGAGGGGCAAAAGCACGGGGTAGAAGCCAAAGAGCGTCTTGATGAGGCGCGACATGGTGCCACCCTTGCGGTTGAGCGCGCGCTCGGCGGTCGTTGCCTTACTCATGTGCCTCGCCTCCTTCCTGGGTTTGAGCTTGCGTTACGGATGCCTCGGTGTCGGCCTCGACGGCCCCTTCGCCCTCGGCAGACATCTTGTTTTGCGAGGTAAAGGTCTCGCGGTAGATCTCGCTCGTCTTAAGCAGCTCGTCGTGGTTACCGATCTGCGCGATGCGGCCGCCCTCCATGACGATGATGCGATCGGCGTCTTGCACGGAGCTGATGCGCTGGGCGATGATGAGCTTGGTCGTGTTGGGCAGATAGCTTGCCAACCCTGCGCGAATCTTGGCGTCGGTCTTGGTGTCGACGGCGCTGGTGGAGTCGTCCAGGATCAAGATCTTGGGGCGACGGAGCAGGGCACGCGCAATGCACAGGCGCTGCTTCTGACCGCCGGAAACATTGGAGCCGCCCTGTTCGATCCAGGTGTCATAGCCCTTGGGGAAGCCGTCGACAAACTCATCGGCGCAGGCCAGATGCGCTGCCTCGCGGACCTCCTCGTCGGTGGCGTTCGGGTCTCCCCAGCGCAGGTTCTCGGCAATCGTGCCGCTAAACAGCACGTTTTTCTGCAATACCATGGCGACCTGGTGGCGCAGCGCGTCCAGGTCGTAGTCGCGCACATCCACGCCGCCCACGCGCACGGTGCCTTCGGTGGCGTCGTACAGGCGGGCGATGAGGTTTACGAGCGTGGACTTGGCCGAACCGGTACCGCCGATGATGCCGATGGTCTCGCCGCTCGTAATGTGCAGGTCGATGTCGTCGAGCGCCTGGCGCTTCGCATGCGCGGAATACTTAAAGCTCACGTGGTCAAAGTCGATGGAGCCGTCGGCAACCTCGAGCACGGGCTCGGCGGGATCGGCGATCGTGGGCTCGGCGGCCAGCACCTCGGTGATGCGGTGCGCCGATTCGTCGGCCATGGTCACCATGACAAAGATCATCGACAGCTGCATCAGGCTCATAAGGATCTGGAAGCCATAGGTAAAGATCGAGGAGAGCTGGCCCACGTCGAACAGCGTGCCCTGGCTTGTGATGATGAGCTTGGAGCCCAGGTAGATGATGACGACAAATGCGCCGTTGACGCAGATGTTCATCATGGGGTTGTTAAAGGCGAGCAGCTTCTCGGCGCGGGTGAAGTCCATCTGGACGTCGCGCGCGGCGGTCGCGAACTTCTCCTTCTCAAAGTCTTCGCGCACGTAGCTCTTGACCACGCGCATGCCGGTGACGTTTTCCTCGACGGACTCGTTAAGGGCGTCGTACTTGTGGAACACGCGCGAGAAGATGGGGCGAACCTTAAAGATGATAAAGAACAGTCCAAAGCCCAGCAGCGGAATGATGACCAGGTAGACCATGGCAACGCTGCCGCCCATGATAAACGCCATGGTAAAGGCGAAGATCAATACCAGCGGCGCGCGCACGGCGATGCGGATGATCATCATAAAGGCCTGCTGCACGTTGTTGATATCGGTGGTCAGGCGCGTGACGAGCGAGGAGCTCGAGAACTCATCGATGTTGGCAAAGCTGAACGTCTGGATCTTGTAGAACAGGTCGTGACGCAGGTTCTTGGCGAAGCCGCAGCTCGCATGGCTGCAGGTGACGCCGGCAGCGGCACCAAAAGCAAGCGACGTCAGTGCGATGAGCACCAAAAAGCCTGCGGTGGGAAGCATCTCGGCTACGGTGGCGCCGTCTTTGATGGCATCGATCAGGTTGGCGGTGATAAATGGAATCAGCATCTCGCAGAGCACCTCGCCAAGCACGAGCAACGGCGTGGCAACGGTGACTTTCATATAGTCGCGGATGCTGCCCATGAGGGTTTTAATCATCCAGTTCCTCCCAGGTTACACGGATTTTCTCGAGCATTTCGGCGAGGTCCTCGCGCTCGTCGTGGGTGAGCGCGCTAAAGGCCTGCTCTCTAAAGCGAATGCGGGCTGCCTGCTCAACGCGGGCCTTTTCCCATCCCGCTTCGGTCAGGCGGATGGTGAGCTGCCGACGGTCTTTGGGATTGCGGTTGCGCTCGATAAGACCGCCCATTTCGAGCTTGGACAGAATCTCGGAAAGTGACCCCGGCTTGAGGTCGAAGTGCATGCCGAGTTCCTGTTGGGAAAGCTCGCCGGTGGGCTGCTTAGCGAGCAGGCAGACGATGGGCGCCTTGCCAGATATGCCGCCGCCGTGAAAATGCATGTAATGGCCGCAAAACCCCAGCCCATGGAGGATTCTTTTGGCGAGACGGTCCTCCTTGGATTGGGTCTCGGGCTCGTCTGCCGGCCGTGAGGGGTCGCCGCCGGGTTCATGCGGATAGGCGAGTGGTTCAACACACATATCTAAGCTTCGCTCCTTTCTTTAGTTAGGTAGAGGGATTGTTTTGTGCCTAACTAATCTAGGAGCATGAGAAATCAATGTCAAGGTACCAAACTAGTGGTTACGCGGTTTTGCCAAACCGCGTAACGGCTCGACGCTGCAAACCCGCCAGAGCGGCAATCTGCCTTTCAACTTCGGCGGTATGACCAGAAGGTCAATGCCGCCTTGTTTCAAGGCACCTTGCTCGCTCTGACGGGTTTTCGCTGACTTCGCCAAAACATCGGCGTTGCCCTTGTTGGGATAGTCGTTGGGGACGCTCTTGTTGAGTGATCCGTGGGGGACGGAGGAAAAGGGATCATTTTGGGCTGCGGTGACACCCTTTCGAAGTTGCTTTGTCCAAAACTATGCCGGATTACTACGATGAATTCGAAATATCAGACCTCGGCATTGTTTTTCGTAAAATCACAAGCTGTCTACCTGCGGTTTTGCCGGAGTGCAATTCGTTGTGGTTGGAGGCTGACGGTTTATCGTAGTAATCCGGCATAGTTTTGGAATGGTAGTAAATAGATGGCAGCTACTGTGCCGCTACCGCCGCGATTTTGCCTCCCATTTCCGTAACCTTCCCGCAACAATTTGCCCGTCGCGCCGCTCGCCTCCGCTCGCAACGCCCCCTGCGCTACACTTATTCGCACTATGGCGCCGTCGCGCCGCGCCCGACCCAAGGGGGACACTCATGAAGAACACTCAGCTGCTGCTGATCAACGATATGTGCGGCTACGGCAAGGTCGCGCTTTCTGCCATGTTGCCGGTGCTGTCGCACATGGGCTATCGCATCCACAACCTGCCGACGGCCCTCGTTTCCGATACGCTCAACTACCCCAAGTTCTACATCCACGACACCACGGAGTATGTCCGCCAGAGTCTCGCCATCTGGGAGGAGCTCGGCTTTGAATTCGACGCCATCTCGACCGGCTTTATCGTGACCGAGGAAGAGGCACGCATCATCTCGGACTTTTGCCACCGCCGCGCGCAAAAGGGCACCAAGGTGTTTGTCGACCCCATCATGGCCGACAACGGCAGGCTCTACGCTGGCGTGCCCGAGTCGACCATCGGCCTTATGCGCAGCCTGGTCGAGTGCGCCGACTACGCGGTGCCCAACTATACCGAGGCGTGTCTGCTCACCGATACGCCTATGGCCGAGCAGATTACGGCCGACGAGGCTCGTACGCTCGTGGATGCCATGCTCGCGCTGGGCGCCAAGTCGGTGGTCATCACGAGCGCAAAGGTCGACGGGGCGAGTGCCGTCATCGGCTACGACCATGTGGCGGGAGAGTACTTTACGATTCCCTTTGAGCTGATTCCGGTGTATTTCCCGGGCACGGGCGATACGTTCTCGTCGGTGCTCGTGGGTCGCGTTATGGCCGGCTGGAGCCTGCAACGTGCGACGACCGACGCTATGCGTGTGGTGGCCGAGCTTATCGAGCGCAATGCCGACCAAGAGGACAAGTCGGCCGGCCTTCCCATCGAGGCCTGCCTGGATGTGATCGACCATGAGTAACGCTGGCGAGGGCGGTGCCAAGCCCGCGGGCGGGGACAAGCCGCTCGGCGCGTCGCGGGGCAAGCGTCCGCGTATCCGCGTGAGCTGCGTGGATCAGCTGGGTGTGTGTCGCTGCCACCATGGTCATAAGCCGGGCGACGTCTTTGACTTCGACCGAGACCGCGGCAAGATGTGCGCCATGGCCTGCCACGTGGGCTTTCCCTATATCGATATCCTGCGCTACGGCGGAACCGTGCCTGGCAACGAGCCCGGTACGGCAAAGTTCTGCTGCCCCGAGGTCGATACGCTGAACGTTTGGCTTGCCGAGGTCGTCGACGAGTAGCTGAGCGCAATGTGACAAAGGGACAGTTCTTTTGTCACATTCGCGGGTGGTGTCCCTTCTTTTTGCTTATAATCTCAAATCTCTGCATTTCATCAGATTTTAGGTTCTAAAAATTCTGCGTTTCATCGATAATCAAGCGTATAAAACTTTGCATTTCATTTGATGACACTGAGGGGAGAGCCTATGCTGCGTAGGAAAATAGCGGCAGAGCTGGAGCGTTGGCTGAAGTCTGCCGAGCAAAAGGCCTTATTCATTACGGGTTCTCGCCAGATCGGCAAAAGCTATTCGATTCGCGCATTTGGCAAAGCCAGCCATGCAACCTACATCGAGCTCAACCTCATGGAAAATCGCCAGGCAAAAGATGCTCTTCTCGAGGCGCGAAATGCCGATGATTTCATCAGCAGGGTGACGCTTCTTTCGGGAAAGCCGATAGCGCCAGGCAAAACGCTCGTGTTTATCGATGAGGTCCAAGAGGCCCCCGACATCATGACGATGGCAAAGTTCCTTGTTGAGGATGGGAGGTGCCGCTGGGCGTTTTCGGGGTCAATGCTCGGGACCCAGTTCAAGGGCGTTAGGTCCTATCCTGTGGGATATGTTCACGAGCTTAGGATGTTCCCGCTTGATTTTGAGGAGTTTTGCTGGGCGATCGGGGTGAGCGAGGGAGCTCGCCAAACGATACGCGACGCGTGTATCAGCGAGAAGCCCATTCCTGATTACATTCATGACGCGATGATGGCAAACTTCAGGACCTATACCGTTGTCGGCGGAATGCCAGAGGTCGTGCAACGTTTCCTTGACACGCGGGGCGACCTTGCCTCTGTTCGTCAGCTACAGTCAGAGCTCAACGAACAGTACCGGCGGGATATTTCTAAGTATGCAAGCGGGCGAGCCCTTCAGGTGCAGAGCATTTACGATCAGCTCCCTATTATGCTCGAGGGCGAAAACAAACGCTTCGTGCTCAATTCCATTGACCCCAAGGCGCATTACGACAAGTACCAGCGAGATTTTGTCTGGCTTGTCGATGCCGGCGTTGCTCTCAAGGCCGATATCGTAACCGAGCCAAAATCGCCCCTGCTCAAGACGGCGCGGCCATCGCAGTTCAAGCTATATCAATCGGATACGGGCATGTTGATGGCGCGCTACCCCGTTGGAGTCGCCCAAGCGGCGTATCTTGATAGCAAGGAGCCCAATCTGGGCGGCATTTACGAAAACGTGGTGGCCCAGCAGCTGGCTGCCCAAAATCGCCAGCTTTACTACTATCAGACAAAAAAGCGCGGTGAAGTGGACTTTGTGGTCGACGGACCGGATGGGACGGCCGTTCCAATCGAGGTCAAATCGGGCTCCTATTACCACGCGCACGCTGCGCTCGGTCATGTGCTTGATACTGCCGAATATGGCGTAAGGCTCGGAATTGTTTTCTCGAGAGGCAACGTTGAGCGCAACGGAGCCGTTCTCTATCTGCCGCTATATGCGACTTGGGCCCTTTCGGATGTTTTGGGTGACGCCCGTGCCGAGGGGATAAAGCTGGAGGTCAAGCCGGTCTAGGGCCAGTCCCGAATGTGACAAAGGGGGCAGTCCCTTGGTCGTATCCGCTATCCCGAGATAATGAGCGTGGATTTTCTCCCGTTTAGGGCGCCCTTGAACGCTCAAAGTGGGAGAAAATCCACGCTCAATCTGTATGCAGGAGATTATCCACGCTCGTTTCGCGCCGAAGGCGTGGCCCGCGACCTCGCTTGCCTACAGTTGCTCGAGCATAGCGGTGCAACCGTCGAGCACGTCGCGGTAGGTGGCATCGAAATTGCCGGTGTACCAGGGATCGGCCACGTCGCCGGGGCGATCGGTCCAATCGAGCAAGCGCGTAATCTTGCCGTCGGGGTCGTCGCCAAAGATGCGACGCAGGCCACACGCGTTTTCAGCATCCATATAGACAATGTGATCCCAGTTGCCATACTCTGCACGACGCACCTGACGCGCGCGATGTGCAACGACGGGAATCCCGACTTCACGCAGCTTGGCGACCGTGCCATGATGCGGCGGATTGCCGATTTCCTCGGTTGAGGTCGCTGCGGAATCGATGACAAACTCGCCCGCGCGTCCGGCGCGGTGCACCAGCTCGGTAAACACCGACTCGGCCATCGTCGAGCGGCAGATGTTGCCGTGGCAGATAAACAGTACACGTTGCATATGCGGTTTCCTTTCGATCGCCATCATCGAGCTCGAGTATCGCATCTACGCCTACGCCCTTGCCCGCTTGCGCTCCCAGCGCGCCAGCTTAATCGTCACCAGCGTGAGCGCCCAGGCCACAAGCGAGAACGCGGCACCCACTGCGCCCACGTACGCAATGCCAACGCCGCTTACCACGGCACCGCCCACTGCGGTGCCAAACGAGATGCCGACGTTAAACGCCATGGGCTCAACCGAACTTGCGAGCACCATCGATTTGGGATGGCGGCTGCGAGCCACGTCCATAAAGTGCGTGATGCACGATACCGAGAACAGGTACATGAGCAGCGCCAAGCTAAAGACAAAGACCAGCGCGAGCGGCATGGTGCCGCCCACAGCAAACAGCCCGAGCAACGCCGCAGCCTGCAGCACAAACGTCACAAGCAGCGCCTTCATGCCAAAGCGCGCATCAATCCATCCGCCCAGGATGTTCGAGATCAGGCAGAACACGCCGTAGGCCATAAGCGTGGTGCTGGCTTCGACCGTGCCCATGCCCAGCACCTGCTCAAGATAAGGCGTCACGTAGCCGTAGAACACATAGACCGAGCCCACGCCAAACAAGAAGATGAGCATGCCGGTGATGATGCTCGGCTCGCGTAGCAGCCCCGCCTGCTCGCGGAAGGTGGCAGGCTCGTCGGTTTGCCCAGCGCGCGGCATAAACGCCACGAGCGCTCCGCAGATCAGAACGGCAAAGGTCAGCGTGCCGTACATGGCCACGTGCCAATCGAGCGTGTCGGCCACAAACTTGCCGATCGAAGTGACAAAGACCATTGCCACGGAAAACGCACCGTACACGACCGAGATGGCGAGTGAGGTTTGCTGCGGGGACAGTAGCTCGGGGATGTACGTCACACCCACGGCGAGCAGTGCGCCCGAGACGGAGCCCAGGACAATGCGCGAGATAAAGAGCGCTTGGAAGTTAGGTGCTAGCGCCATAACCAAATTGCCGAGCACAAAGACGATGCTGTAGCACACGAGCAGCTGGTAGCGGCGGAACCGCCCCGTGCCAAGCGCAAGCACCGGCGTAGCGATAGCGTAGACGAGCGCGAACACGCTGATGAGCTGGCCCGCAGTGGCAAGTGATATGCCGAGTTCCGTTGCCAAGTCGCTCTCGATACCGATGACCACGAACTCGGAGCAGCCGAGCGAGAATCCCAACAGCACGAGCAGCGCCAGGCAGAGCTTGGTGCGCGCGGGGGAGAGCGCGGCGGCGGTTGGCTTACTTTTAGGCGTGGTTGCGGCGGTCAAGGTTGTCACTCCAATGTCGCATGAATAGGCGGGATTCAATCCCTGCAACTCTAGCAGAATGTGACAAAGGGGCAGCTCCTTTGTCACATTGCTCTGCCAGCCAGTCGCCCAAGCCGTCACAACATTCGGCGAAAATCTCGAAAACGAGGAAAAGCGCCGAATGTTGTGACGGTTTTCCTGTCTGTGTCGGCGAGCTCCGGCGCCGTCTGCGGGTATAAGACTAGTAAGTGTTTATTTGCGAGGCCTAAGGGGCGCCCCGTATGGATATCGATAACTTTGAATGGTGGTATAGCGAGGGTGAGGCTCCGGACGAGGAGTGGGACGAGCCCGCGCCGCGTGACGTGTCGAGCGACGAGGACGAGACCGGCAACGATGCCGTCGAGACGGATGCCGCCTCCGATGCCGCCGAGCCCCTGACTTTTGAACAGGCCTGGGCTCAGGCCGAGGCCGACGAGGCAAAGGCCGATGCCACGGCCACGCTGGGTGAGCCAGCCGACATGTCCATCTCGCCGGCCAAGACCCCGCAGCCGCGCCACACCATCGACCCCGGCAGTACGGCATCTTTCAGCATTCTCGACGTGCCCGCGCAGGGTGCTCAGGCGCCTGCGCCAACGCATCGCCCCGACCTGGCTCATGAGGAAGACGCGGGTCGCCGCTCTCCGCTCGGCCCCATCCTCATTGCCTTCATGGCCGGCGTTATCGCCTGCTCGGCAATCGGCAGCATCTGGGGCCATGTTGAGCAGCAGCGCCAAGACGCCGCCAAGGTCGAGATGTCCGTCGAGCAATCGCTCAGCCGCACGCGCTCGGTGCATGTGTCAGTCGAGGTTAAGGAAGGCGCGACGTGGGATACCGCGCGCGGCGACAGCCAAATGCTCGTCCATATCGTGGGCCGCACGCTCAAGGGACAGGCAATCGACGAGTATCAATACGTCAATTCCGAAGGTGACGGCATCGAGCTCAAGCCCGGCGACTACGAGCTCACGGTCGATGAGCCGCCCGTCGCCACCGACGGCACGCGTTACCGCGCCTCAAAGCGCATGGTTCCGGTGAGTTTTAATTCACAGGCTCCCGACACGGTCGATAGCACGCCGCAGGGCGGGTTTGACCTTTACGCTATTGCTCAATAACTGCGTCCGCCGCTCAACCCCGCCGCCAAGAGTGGGACAATAGCCCTCGACACCGTTGTTTACTTTTGGAGGAAGTAGCATGTCCACCGTCACCACCATCAAGCGCGGCGGCCTCACCGCGGCCATCGATTCCATGGGAGCCCAGCTCACGAGCCTTGCCCTCGACGGCAACGAGTATCTATGGCAGGGCGATCCCGCCTTTTGGGGCAAGCACGCGCCCATCCTGTTCCCCATCGTGGGATCGCTGCGCAACAACACGGCGACGTCTGCTGCCGGCACCTGCGAGATGGCGCGCCACGGCATCGCGCGCATTGTCGAGCACAAGATCGTCGAGGTGTCGGAGGACGGTTCGTCCGTTACCTACGAGCTCACTGACACGCCCGAGTCTCTCAAGGCGTTCCCCTTCCACTTTAAGCTCAACATGACCTATGCCCTGACTGGTGACGCCACGCTCACGCAGACCTTTGCCGTCACCAACACCGGCGACGTGGACCTGCCGTTCTCGGTGGGCGGCCACCCTGCATTTAACGTGCCCGCCCCCGGTGCCGAGGACGAGACGTTCGAGGACTACGAGCTGGCATTTACCGAGGCTTGGACCAACGAGGCCCCCATCATCACGTCCGACGGTCTTATGACGTTCGAGGGCAGTTACAAGGCTCCCGATAACTCGGACGTGCTGCCCATCACGCACCGCAGCTTCGATAACGATGCCATCATGTTCACCGATACCCCGGGCTCCACGCTCACGCTGCGCGGCCGCAAGTCGGGCCACGGCGTCAAGATCGACTTTGAGGGCTTTAAGTACATTGGCGTGTGGTCTGCCGCCAACGACGCTCCGTTTGTGGCGCTCGAGCCCTGGACCGGTCACACCACCATGGACACCGAGGACGACGTCTTTGAGCATAAGGTCAACACCATCACCTTGGCTCCCGGCGCTACCGATAAACGCAGCTTTAGCGTCACCTTACTCTAGAGGTTCCGCCGTTCTAACGAACGGCGGACCGGTTGACGCTGCGCGCCACCCAGAGCGACAATTTGTCATTCAAAAGGCAAGGCACGACCAGAAGGTCTATGCCTTGCCTTTTTCATGCCTAGTCGTTGGGGACGTTCTTGTTTGACTAGTCGTTTAAGAACGTCCCCAACGACTACCAATCGTTTTCAGTTCGTAAACTTGTATATATGCATCTTATATATGCATCTGCTGGAAGTAACGCTGAGCGGTATCCTGTTAAGTCGTTAGAGTACGATTCAACAGGGAAGGCAGATTATGCATTCTCCCCAACAGCGCGGCATGCAAACCCAGCCGGTATGCAGCCGTCGCATCTTTTTGGGTAGCGCTCTCGCTGCGAGCGCTTCTGTCGTCGCCGGCGCACTTGCCGGCTGTCAGCGCCCCTCCACGCTGGAAGTAGTTAAGCCCACGACGGGCGGCGGTCGCGACGACCTGTCCGATTCCGTGATCGGCAAGGACAAGATCCGCATTGGCATGGAGGCGGCCTACGCTCCGTACAACTGGCAGGTCTCCGAGGCCAGCGAGTACACCATCCCCATCGACAACGTGCAGGGCGCCTATGCCGACGGCTACGACGTACAGATTGCCAAGATCGTCTGCAAGGCCCTCGGCGGCGAGCCCGTTGCCGTCAAGCAGAGTTTCTCGGGCCTTATTGATTCGCTCAACAACGGCCAGATCGACCTCATCATCGCCGGTATGAGCGCCACGCCCGAGCGTGAGGAGTCGGTCGGCTTCTCCGATCCGTACTTCATTGGCTACTTTGGCCTGTTCGTAAAAGAGGGCTCGCCCTACCAGAACGCCACCAAGCTCAGCGACTTTAGCGGCGCTACGGTCCTCGGCCAAAAGGACACCATGCTCGATACCGTCATCGACGAGATTCCGGGCGTTGTGCACAAGCTGTCTCTTATACACATCTCCGAGCCCACGAGACGGACTCCTATCTCGT
>UROO01000018.1 GCA_900549555.1 uncultured Collinsella sp.
CCCTCGGGCAGCGTGGCGCCGAAGGTGATGCTTTTGTTGAGCGGGCCCATGGAGCCGCCGGCTTCGAGCAGCGTGTTCCAGCCGTAAGCGACTGGCTCGCCCCGGGCGCTACCATAGGTCCAGGTAAGGTAGCCGGTCATGGTGTCGCCGCTGCTCACAAGCACGTGCTTGTCGTATTTTGTCGCATAGTCGGTAGCCTTGAAGTTCGCACCTTCGGAGTAGGTGGCGGTAAAGTCGATCTCGAGCATGCGCTTAACGATGATGGGCACCTGCACGCGGTAGCTCTGGCCGGCCTCGCTAAAAGTGACCGTGAGCAGCGTGAAGCGGCCCCGCTCGTTGTCCCAGTCGGTGCTTGCGCGGAAAACCATGGAGCTCGTGCCGTTGTTGAGCACCTTGAGCGTGGGCGTTTGCGAGGCGGTTGCGTCCTTGACGAAGGCGCCGTTATCGGCAAGCGAGAAGACCTCGGCGGTGGCGGTCACGTGCTTGGCGCTGTCGTTGAGGCGGCGGGCATCGGAAAAGCCGCCGTTAGTCACGATGTTCAGATACTTCTCGACCGTCGTCGTGTCGTTGCCGGGAATCATGAGTACAGGGAAGTCGGTTGCAACCTTCTTGCCCGAAGTAACGTTATTGGTGTTGAAAGTGCTCTTTGCGCTGTCCGCGCTATAGGTTTTCTTGTTTTGGTACGTACCGTCATCATTGATGCCGCTGATGTTGGTGTAGGTGTAGCGGCCGGGAACGCTTTCGCCCGCTTGGCTTTGGATGGTCGTCGCGGTGTCAATGGCGGCACCGTCGCCAAACAGATAGCGATCAGTGGCGTCGGCGGCGGAGGCACGCACCGCCAGCGTGCTCACGGGGCTCGTGGTCACGTACGGGCTTGCCGCCGTGGTAGCGGTATCGTCCGCACCGTAGAGCGTGGTGTCCTTGCCGGGTACGTCGAGCCTGTCGTTGTAGTCTCCGAACGCGATGTAGGTTTTCTTGTTAACGGCGGCCGTATTGGTCGTGTAAACCATCGGCGGCAGGTCGCTCGTGGTCTTGCCCTTGCCAGGCTTTACGTCCACGCCCGCTGCGGAAAGGCTATAGCCGCCTGTGTCGACCTCGCCCAAGAGCACACCCTGCTTAGCGTCAGATTTATAGATATTGCTGTCCATGAGCACGTTTACCAGATGAAACTGGCCGCGGCCGTCGCCCGCGATGCCACCGTTGGATGTTCCGCCAAACGTGGTGTTGGAAACCTTTGTGTTGGTGACGTTGATGACATCGGACCCGCTGTTAATCGCGCCAAGTAGACCGCCGCTCCAGCTGCCATTGATCGCAGCGTTCTCAATTGCGATGTTGTTGCAGGTTATGTTCACATTGCTGAAGTAGTAGCCAATAAGCCCGCCCGAGCATTGGTCGGTACCGGCGATGTTAACGTTCTTGACGTTGCAGTCCTCGAACCAGTACGTGTTAGGGCTGCCGCTGCTCGTGACCTCGCCAATCAGTCCGCCCGCATTGCGGATTTTGAAGTTCTTTCCGGTACCATCGCCGATGACGGCGTTCTTGGTGCCGGTCCCGGCATCAATGCGCACGTTGCTCATAGAAATAACGCCGCCATCGACGCGCCCGACCACGCCGCCGGCGCCCATATACCTATCGGTATTCTCCCCGGTGGCAAGCACATTCACCCCAGAGATGACTGTCGTGCTCGACGGGATGACCGCTTTTGTGGTGCCGATGTAGGTGTTGACCGAGATATGGCTTGATTTGGCAAAGCCGATCACACCGCCCACGTAGAGATTTGTTCCCGTGGCGGTTAGGGTCGAATTTTCGCCAACAGCCTTCTCGCTCACCCCTTCGGACGCGGTTGTCCACACACCGCTCGACGAGGCGACCGTTCCCACGTAGCCGCCGACGTACTTCTCGCCCTCGACGTTAAGACCGGTGTATGAGCAGTCATTGAGATACATGGGTGCCCACGTGGAGCTGAATTTGACCATATAGGTCACATCACTGTCCGTACTTCGGCTGGCGCGGCCCGAGCTGCCAAGAAGCCCTCCCACGCTCTTTGCGCCCGACACGGTGCAGTTATTCATCTGCACGTTGCGGTAGACGCCGCACGTGTTGCCATCGTAGTTAGCCGTTGCGCCCGCCAAAAGACCGGTGCCGATAAGGTCGTTCGATGCTGTTCCCGTTGTGGCGCCGCCGTTGGCGGCGATATAGGTGAGCGCTACATTGCAGCTGCTAAAGGTAAGGTCTTTGACCTGCGCTCCACCGTTCGCGGTGACGCTCTGCCCCACATTGGTGGAGGTAAACATCACGGTGTTGAACAGGCCGCCTACGCCCGAGACCTTATAGTCGTCATCGGCGTATTCGACGGCGCCGTAGGCAGCGTCTTTGGTGCCCACCGTGATGGTGGCTCCGTTGCCGTCGATCGTGGCTACGTGCGGCGTGATGCGGTCGCGGTCGGTGGTCGCCTCGTTCGAGTCGCAGGCATTGGAATAGTAGCGGCCGTTAAGGCCCACATATCCCGTGCCGTAACCGGTCATATCGTAGGGGGCGCCCTGTTTGAACTCCAGGCTCATGCCGATCGATTTCGACGCGCACACGTAGCCCGTTTGGTAGTTGGCAGCATAAGACGCCACCAGGTAGGGCGAGTTCACGTCGTTGTCCGCGTCGAGGGGTCCGTGCCAGCCCTGCTTGCCGGGAGCCTTCTGGTCATCATTTTTGGCGGCTTCGAAATCGCTGGCGACACCCGCGGGCTTGCCCACACTGTCGTAGCTGGCATTTCGTACCTTGCCATAGTTCTTGTTGCCAAACAGGTAGCCTTCTATCGCCGGATCTTGCGTATCGCTGCCCCAGTACGCCTTGGAGCCGCGGAACACGCCATAATCGGCATAGTTGGTATGTGCCGCACCAGCACCCGCACCCGAGCTGATGATAGCCGAGAGCACCAAAAGGCCCTGGGCGTTTTCCACCGTAGTCACGGGCGCCTCAGCGTTGGTGCCGATGTACTTGTTGTCGGTGCCCGTGGTGGTGACACAGGGGGTTCCCTTGTTTATGAGCTCGTTGATTTTGTAGTTGGCGTCACCGTTATCGACGTTGCAGCCCTCGCTAAAGGCATAGCCGTCGATCACGCGGCCAACGTAAGGGTTATCGTACTGGTCATACTTTGCGGCATCTTCCTCAATGGGCTTGTACTTTTTGTTCTTTGTACCACCACGCCACGAGGTGCCCGTATGGCGGAAAATCACGCCGCCACCCGCAATAGCGCCAACGTAGCCGCCAATGGGAACAAGATGCGATCTGCTGACATCGGGGTTGCTGACAACGGTAAAGCCGTACGCTGTCGAACCGTTATTTGGATCGTTTACGACCACGCCATCAATAATGTTATCGCCGCCAAGAATGCAGCCGATAACGCCACCGAAAAACGCTGTCGGAACGCCGTCCTCATCCTTATCAGAATAAGTAATAGTCGCCTGCGCATTCACATAGTTGATGTTGAGATTGCGCACCACGCTGCCATAGCTATAGGGAATGAGACCGCGAAGGTCGCCCTTGTTATTTTCAATCTCAATTGCCGCAGTTGACTTGCCTAGGTCGCCAACAATTACGCCACGGAACGGATTGGCCTTGTTGCCAAATCCGCCAAACGAGGCCGCATCGACGGTAATCTTATTGCCCTCAGGAGGCTCAATGCTGTAATACGCACTCTGCACATAGCGGTGCATGGTTTCGTCGCTCAACGTCTGCGAGGGATCGGTCGTTGCATCGCCGTTCTTCTTCTCCCATTTACTCTCGCTTGGATTGCTCTGCTTATAGACGTACACGACCTCGTTGTCGGTATTTGGCTTGGCGCTCCGTCGCATACAAAGCTCGGATTGATTGGCGGCAATAGTGACTTCCCAGCCATCCAACGCCACGCTGTTGTTGATGTAGTTAGCGATGGTGTACATTTCCGTCGCGTCCTTAACGGTGTACGGATCGCCATACGTACCGCATCCCGTCATCAGGTTAGAGATGCGCTGGTTAACCTTGATTTCGTGATACTGGACGCCATCCTCGGTGACTTTTCCCTTGGCTACATAAGGAAGATAGTCGCTAAACCAAGGCCTTTCGGCATCCGTCGACTCGCCCTTTACCTTTACAAACCCTTCGTTGGTGCCATACGTCGCCTTATCGTAATACCAAAGTTGCTTGCCGGAGTACTCCCCCTTGGCATCGATTTCGCTTCCATATGTCACCTTGCCCGCATCGGCTTCAGCCCTAGTAAAGGTATAGTCCGCAGAGCCCGTACCCGTGCTTTTGTAGCCAAAACTCTCCAGCAGGCTCGCATGGGTGAAGATCGTATCGTTCTTTTTGCTGGGCAAGCTGATTTGCTCAAACTTCGCCGTCACCTGATCGGAATTTTTTCCCACGCCGAGTCTGCCGAAGAGCGAGGTTGCCGCCGTGTCCCCTTTCGCATAACTAAGGGTTGAAGAAATATTCTTAGCGCTCAGGTTCACGCATGTCTGCATCTCGTTGATAAGCAGAGGAGCATAGCTGGTATTGCCGTTCACACCGTCGACCGTCAAGCCGTCGAGTGTCAGACCATCTATCTCGAGCTGCGCCACATTAGTCTCATTGATGGGCCCATAGATACAGCGGCACACAAGTGCACCGGACGAACTTCCCTCATCGTTCACAACAGAGCCCACGGTGCCTGCAAGCGTGACATTTTTAACCTTGAGGCTGCCCGTATGGGTTCCGATGAGAGCGCAGTGCATATTTTCGTGCTGCGTGGCTTCGCTATTCTTTTTGTTACCTTCTTGCTCAGCTTTAATGTCGGAATAATGGAACGTAATCGTTGCATTATTCACAGTAACCGTTGAGCCCTTCGCGGGGTCAGTAGGATAGAAACTGTATCCATCTAAATTGATTTCCACGCCCGCGCTGTCGCTCGTGCCAATATTGTTTCCTTTGAAAATTTCCTGATTCCCCGGGATGATATAGGTCTGAATTGCAGGGGGCGCATACAAATACGCGCACCAAAGCAGTAGGTACTCTGCGGAATCCATCCAACTGCTTGCGCTGCTATTTTTTTCGTTGTTGCCTACCTCAGCATACGCTTTGTCAAGATTGTAGTAATACCTCGTCCAGGCATTCGTTTTGTGGTTACTGCCGAAAGCCGACCGATTCTGATAGCTGTTGTCACTTCCCGGCTCTCCACTCATGTTGAGCTTGCCGCCATTGGCACCGTCATTGGTATGCAGCGAAACGACAACGTTCCATTCGCCATCAATAAGCTTGCTGCCGGCTTCGTTGCCATAGGCAGGCTTAGTGCCATTGCCAACCCATTCATCAAACGAAGTATCACTGTCGTCGCTTTTGATTGCCGTGTTGTTGATTTTCACGCCATTGCCCGCAGCAGCATTGACCTTATATGCAGTATCCCAACTTGCCCTGTTCTCCAAGTACAAGCCGCTATAAGTTTCTACTCCATATGTTGAGGAATTCTCCGTTCTGCCACCTCGGCCGATGAGCAGGCCAAGCACCGCTGCCTTATCGGCATTAATGGTTGCGTTCGAAAGATCGATGGCGTAGTCGTTGATGATCCAGTGGCCGCTGGCGGCGTATACGAGGCCGCCGACCTCGGTAGAGACATTTGCGGTCACGGTCGTGTTGTTGGTAGTTTTGAGGGCGTAGGTGCTGTCGCTGGTATTCGCAGCAGCACCGCCAATGGTGACGATGGCGTTGCCCCAGCTGTAGCCCAGAAGACCACCGGCGCCGTTGAGCTTGTCGCCGTTCTTGCCCACGGTCATAGCGAATTCACTAAAGCTAAGACCGGTAATGGTAACGTTCTTCTCGTTCGATCCCTGCACAATGCAGCCGATAAAGCCACCGACTTGGGCAATCTTGCCGCCGGTGCAATCGCCGGTTTTGATTTTGCCGCCGACTTCGAGGCGCGTAACATTGAATGTCGAGGTATAGTCGCCCACATAGCCGATGGCGCCGCCAATGCGCATATTGCCGTTAAGCGTTTGAGCTTTAGTGATGGTCGCCTGGGCCTTGCTGTTGCCCTCAAACGCAACCGTAGAAGCCGCCGACACGCTGCCCGCAATACCACCAATGTTCACTTCGTTGCTGAACGTATCATCACACGCGATATTCGTTTTGCACGTTACGCCAGACAATGACAGGTTGCCGACGATGGCACCCGCAAGCGACCCGGCATCGACAGCCGAACCGTTATCGAACTTCATGGAGCCAGCGATTGTGACGTTGGAGATGGTTGCGCCGTTGACGGACGCGAACAAGCCCAAGCGGCCGTGGCGGTAGATTTTACCGTTGCCGTTGCTCGTGTCATTGCCGTCGAGCACAGCTTTACCGCGCATGCCGTACGGCTCGCCGACGGCAAGGTTAATTGTGCCGTTGCCATTTGTGCCGCCACCGTTCAACGTTCCCGAGAAAACTTGCGAGCCGTCTGCACGATCCTGCGTGAAACCCGTTAGGCCCGTGCCCTTGAGATCAATAGTGCCGTTCACCGTAATGGTCGAGGACTGCAAGCCGTTAAGGTTGTTTTCGGTAACGCCGTCAACCATCGAGTAGTAGCCGTTGGTTTGCCAGGTAATCGCCAGCTTTGCGAAATCGTCGATACTTGCCAGCGCAAATGCATCGCCAGTTTTTACGAGCTTAGAGCTAAAGTTCCACTGGTGCGCTTCGTTGATGGAGATGAGGTTCTCGCTCAACGGGTTGCCCAAGCGAATGACTTGGCCGTAGCTGTACACGTCATCGATCTTGACGGGCGTAGAGGGGCGCTTATATTGCCATTTCATGGTATCGCCTGCGGCGGTGCCGCTATCGCTTCCGCTACCGGCGGCAAAAATCAGTGAGTTGAAGTTCTCATAAATCAGCTGCGCGGTGTGATCATTTTCCACGAAGGTGGCATCCGACAGGTCGGTGATACCGCTGAACTTGACGATGCCGAGCCACGACGACCCAACGACTCCGGCAAAGCCGCCGTTTGTGCCGCCGATGGTAGCGCCGCTGGCGGTTTTGACCTTCAGGCCACGCACTTCTAGAACGTTGTTTGTGTCCACGACGCCCACGGCGCCGCCGTATTTGCCATTTGCACTGGCGTAGCCCGAGGTTGAGCACGTCACTGTTGCATCACTGATGACCACGGCGGACACGTTAGCACTCCTGCCGCCTTCGCCAAGGTAGCCTACTAGGCCGCCTGCGTAGGTGAGTTTGCCGTTGGAGCCCACGCCGAACGACACCGCAGTATCACCCTGCACCGTAAAGGCATGCAGCGCGTCGCCGTTCTTCTTCCCCCACAGCTTACCCACCAAGCCGCCGTAGTTGCCGTGCTTGTTGTCATCCTTGCCGTTTTGTAGCGTGCTTGTATACGAACCGCCATTGACGGCCACATCGCCGTTCGATATGTCGAGTACGCCGAACAGTCCACCGGCGGAAGGGGCAGCGCTCGTGTTGGACACACTGAGCGCCACGCCCTTGCCAAAGTCGAAGATGCCGCTGTTGATGGTGAATGCGTCGGCAAACGAGGCGTCGCCGATAAGGCCACCTGCATACGTCCCGGCAGATGACGATCCAACCGCATACGCGGGCTTGATGACAATGGCCTTGCCCGAGGCGTCTTTTCCGCTGTTATCCTTGCCCACGGTGAGCGTGAGCTTAGTCGCCTTACCGATAAGACCGCCCGTCGCGTTTTTACCTGCGACACTCAGCGCCGAGACATCGATGCCAGTTGGTAGGGCGACGGTGGCACCCTCCTGCGCCTCGCCGATAAGGCCTCCTGCGTTGGCACCATCGGCTGTCGCGTTGATGGTGGGCGTGCCGTCGAGGTTGTCCGGCAGGGTAAGGCCCGCAAGCGTAAACGATGCTCTTTCGGCAAGGGTGTTCACAAGCAAGCCCATGTTGCCTGCGCTCGATTGCATATCGACTGCCAGGGGGCTGTTCGCGCTTGTTGTATAGGTGGCGTTAAGCGTGAGCGCGCCCGTGACCTCGCCCACAAGCGGCGAGGTTAGCTTGCAGATGTCCTTTTCGGCATCGCTTTTGGGCGTGCCCACGGTAACGGTGGCAGCAAGCGTCTTGTCCGCACCCGTGACCTTTGCGGCCACGATGGGCTGGGCATCGGTACCCTTCCAGGTGAGCTTTACGGTGCTGTTGGCGTCGCTGAGCTCGATGTTGTTGAAGAGCGTCTTGTTGACGGTCAGGGTCCTGTCGCCGAGGTTGAGCGCGCCTTTGAAAGGGTAGGCATCGCTGCCGAAGCCCTGGAACGTGAGGCTACCCAGGCCGTCCACGATCTCCGCGCCGCACACGTCGAAGTCGATGCCGGTCGAGCCACCTTTGGAGATGTTCGCGTTCTGGTAGATGGCGGGATCGGTATTGGAGATGGCGATAAGGTCGGCGTTGGACTCAAAGGTAATGGCCGTAACGGCGTCCGAGTCGTCAGTGATGACATCGCCGTCACCCAACACGCGCCTGAGGGCCTCGACAGTAGCGATGGTGGGGGCAGTGTTTGCCTGATCAGCAGCATCCGCGTCCGCGTCATCCGCTTGTTCTTCGTCAGCAGCACCCTCATCGGCAGCCGCATCGTCTTGGGACGCGTCGCCCCCCGCTGGAGCATCGCCGCTGGTGGTTCCATCGGTCGTGGAGTCCTGCGATTCGCCAGCGTTGGTAGAACCGTCGCCGCCCTCGGTAGCGCCAGCGTCGGCGCCCGGAGTCGTTGCGACATCATCAGATGTAGCCTGGTCAGCATCTTGCAGCGCGGTGGCCACAGCATCCTGTACGGAGCGCGCCGTGTTGCCCGCGGCGCGCGCGGCGGAGACAGATGCCTCCATAACGGCGTCGAGCTCTTGCGCGAACACCTCTGTGGAAGGCGCGAGCGCCTGGAAAATCATGATCGCAGTCAGGCATGCGGTTGTTATGCGCTTTGCCGTTCTCATCTGGTCCTACCTCGTTCTATCTCATGCCCCGTGCGGGGTCTCAAAATCTATGCTTGCGGATCGCTCGGCTAGTTCTGTGCGGCCGAACACGTAACGCCAATGGCTCCCCAGCTGGTCGGCTTCGAATCACCCTTCCGGTAAAAGGTGATGATTTCCGAGCCAGGAGATGCATCGTATGTGATCGAGTTGCCGCTGACGGCTGCTTGCCCATTACCGTTCTTGTGATTCGCCTCAAAGAACGGATCGAGCTCGACCCCGTCTCCCCACATGAGCTTCACCTTGGTCGTAGCACCCGTAACCGTCACGCGATAGTTGTAGGCATCAAAAGCATTGATGCCCAAGTTCTTATCGGTATCCGAGTTCTTGTCGACCCACTCGCCCGAAACGCCCGAAGCCGTCACCCCTGCACGCTCGGAAGGCGCAATCTTGGCCGCAAGCCATTTGAGGTTGGTGCCAGGGCTATTGGAGCCGACCTGGGCCTTAACGGTGAAGGAGGCCTTGTTGAGGTCCGCCTTGGAAAACGTAACCTTATAGGTATACATGGTCGCCTTGTTGGCAGGAAAGGAAAGGTTGACCGTGCCGCCCGCCGTCAGCGTAGGCGAACCGCTTATGCTCCAATCTGTCGTTCCCGTCGCCTTCACGCTCAGCGTCGCGTTAACGTCCTTGTCGTTGACCTTGTTCTTGTCGCCCAGCAGATGGTTGTAAATGCGAAAGGTAAAAGAGCAGTTTTCCCCACTCGTGTCGGCGATGACGCTTCGGACGGCAATACCCTCGTCATTCAGCGTCTCATTCGTGTAGCCCGTAAGCATGTCCGAGGCAAACAGCGCCTGTGACGTGCCCGAGACAGCGACCGACTTAAGGAAGTCGCCCGCCAAAAAGGCCGTGTAAGTAAGGTGGGTACCCGCCACAATCGCGACGGCGCATAGCAGCACCGCAACCGCCCATAGGCGCTTGCGCACTTTGGAATTAGGGGCAGCAGACTCCGCCAAGGCAGACTTCGCCGCATGATCATCAACCTGTGCAAAGTGCTTTCCGGCAGGCCTTGCGATTTCATTTTGTGCGTTCTTGTCTTTCCTCATCTGGCGCCCCTCCCTTCCTGCTATTAGTTGCCGCTCGTGCCGCGAGCGATTAGGTAGACCATGTCGGTCTCTTTGACGTTTGAGACCTTGGCACCACCCACGGTTACGCCATCCGCGTTCCACGTGCACTCAACAATAAAGTTGGTGGCATCGTTGGCTTTCGTGCCATTCCAACCGTCTAGATCGTCTTTTTGGAACACGTGGTACCGATACAGCGGACGGGCGTTTTTCTGGACGTTCACGTACGAGCCGTACGTCGGGTCGTTTGCCTCAAGCTCTTTAGCCAACGCACTTGTCCCGTCCGCGGAGTTGATAAAATGGAACTCAATCGGGGCGCCCTTCTTGCTCCACGAATACGGCTGATTGAGTCCGTCGAGGCCGACCACAGCGCCGCTCGTATTACTCGGATCGTTGACCGTCACGTGATATACATTGATCGTCAGCCCCGTGATATTCGTTGTGTTGGCAACCTGCAGCTCAAACGCTTGACCGCCGGCAGCGGGATCGCCATTGTCGCTCTGCACACAAAGCGCGCGACGAACGGTCACGGTACCGTCGTCTTTCTTCTCATCGCCGCGCGACTCGTCATACGAAATCTCGATGGGCTCGATGCTCGTCTGGTTGGGACCCATGATCTTGAGCTGCGCGGGCGTTTGGATCTTGCCCACCGTGGACAAACTTTTGCTGCCCACAAACCACGAGAGCGACAAGCCGATGATAAGAACGATTGCCGCCAGCAATATCAGGACCGCAAGGGCCTGCGCGCGGTGGTTTTCTATCCAATTGCGGGCATCGCCGAGGCGCGTTTGCATGGTGCTCATGAGCTCACGCCCTCCTGAGCGCTAATTCTTAGTTGGATGTATTCGACCTTATTGCCGATCTGCTCGTCGGCATTGTTGTACAGCGCCGAGCAGATGGCGGTGTCGCTGAAGGACATGCTAGACGAAACCAAGGGGGCGTTGACAGCACTTGTGCCGTTTGCCGCGCCATAGAAGTAGTTCGCTTTATGCTCGTTCACGTCCGCCTGCAGAGCGCCGTAGTCAGACTTTGCGTCGCCCGCCGCCGCAAACAGATTCTTGTAGTAATTCGTGTTGCCGGTAAGGACGAAGTTCTGAAAGTACTCCGGCCATACCCAGTACAGCGTGACGGGAACAGACTGGTTCGTCGGTTTAGCCTCGTTCCCGCCCTCGCAAAAACTGCTCTTTGGAATCGTGATTTGGCTGTTCGTCACGCGACCCGAGTAATACCCGTTCTGGTCGCAGCTCGTAAAGAACAGTACATGGCCTTTGATCAAGCCAAGGAGCGCCTCCGCCTCGGGCGCCAGCGTTCCTCCGTCCCCAACAACGCCAACAATGTTCGTGACCTTAAGCAAGCGCGACAGATTGATCGTGACCCCGTCCAGGTCACTCACCAGCGGCTTCACCGTAAATGTAATCTTGCCGCGAGCACCCGGGTACAGAGAGCCTGCGGTCTCGTTGTTCAGGTTGGAGCCGAGTGTTACCGTCATGGCGTCGGTCGTATCCAGGCGATCGATGGCATCCTTTTCCTCGGGCGTGCGCTCGGAGCGCTCGTAATAGCCCACGTGTGCGCCGGACTCACCCTCGCCCGCGGCGGTCAGCGTGTACCGCCCCGCCTTCGCCCCGATCGTGCTCCCCGTGGCGCTCACTCGATTGTTCGCGGCAAACCAGGCCAGGCACGCAAAGATAGCAACGATGGCAGCCAGCACAAACAGACCGCTCACCAGGAAATCCTTCCAGAAATCCTTGAGGGTCCGCACGTGCTCGTCGGCAGCTTGACGGTACTCGGCCGCTGTCTTGTGCTGCTGGAGCTCGCTATGTCGGTCCATGCCACTCATCGCTTACGTTTGCCCTGCTTGCGGGCTTGCCATCCTTTTCCGCTCGGTCGCGTTTATCCGTTGTTCGCAGGTAGAGAATTCAGGCAGAATACAACACCATACGATAAGGTAAAAGAATAGCATTGACCTGCGGTTTGCTCCACGGCGCAAACCTTAACGATGTCTTAAAAGTCAAACCCTTGGCGCAAGGGGGCAGGTTACTTCGCGCCAACATAGCGCAAACAAACCTGACCACTTGCACCAATCCGTGGCACCGGGCAGCGGACACACGGCATGCCGCCCCTTAACACCCCAACGCGCGAACGGGTATCACGTAGATACCGTCCTCGACCTCGCGGGCGTACTCACCCACCCCCACAATCACGGCCATAAACTCCGGTTCGCGTGTGCGTGAACGAGGATTTCCACAGACCTTCTTGCGAACGCGCTTGAGGCTCTCAACGCCGGCGCTCGCTTTATCTTCACTTACCTTAATCTCAAAGGCGGCCCATCGTCCGTCGGCTAGCTGCACGATAGCATCGCACTCAAGGCCCGAATCGTCGCGATAATAGCGCACGGGCGTGCTATCCAGCAGGTCGAGCGAACGTGCGTAGACCGAAAGGTCGCGTATGACCAAATTCTCAAACACCAGACCAAATGTCTGCCAGTCGGCAAGCAGCGCCTGCGAGGACATACCTAGCAAGGCGCAAGCAAGGCTCGGATCTGCCAGATAGCGCTTGGGCTTGACGGTAAAGCGCCGTTTGTCGCGCGCGGCGGGAACCCAACCGGGGACCTCCTCGAGAATAAACATGCCTTTGAGGGCATCCAGGTACCTGCGCACCTTGGTCTCATCGGCAAACGCTGCGGGTTCCTCCTCGGCACCGAACATATCCATAAGAATCGTTTTATACGTGGTTGCCTGTCCCAGATTGCGCGCAATCGATGCGGAGACTCGACGAGCAATATCGGGGTCGAGACCGACCGCCGGGAAGCTGCTCGAAAACGTGGTGTTGAGATATTCGCGGGCGATGAGCTGGGCGTCAGCCGAAACCATATCGATCGCCTCGGGCCAGCCGCCGCGGCAAGCGGCTTCGACAAGCCCCGGCGTATCGCCATTGCACCGGCAGGGCTCAAAACGATGCTCAAACAAGCCCGCCAGGCTCACCTTGCCGTTGGACTCACCTGTCTCGGCAAGCGTCATGGGGTGCATGCGGACGCGGCCGATGCGGCCAGCTCCGCTATGCGTGGGCGCCTCCGCCTTTGAGCCAAACGCGGGCGTGGCGGAACCCGTGAGGATATAGGCGCCGCGCGTACCCCGGGTGCGGTCAACCTCGTGTCTAACGTAGTCCCAAATCTGGGGAACGCGCTGCCACTCATCGATAATATGCGGACGGTCTCCCAGCAACATCATCGCCGGGTCGGCACGCGCGAGGTCGAGATTCTCGTCGACATACGAGGCGGACGCCCCGTGCTCGAGCGCGGCCCACGTCTTGCCACACCACTTGGTGCCCGCAATCTCGACCGCGCCAAAGACACGAAGGTAGCGCTCGATTTGCGCATCCACGATACGTGGGATGTATCCGTCCCGATGTAGCCTCTCGCCCGCCATGAGCCACCCCCGCAGATTTCCAGTTCCTGCTTTCTGATTCTTCTATTCCACTGTAGCAAATTCGGATTTTCGGGTGGTTGCGATTCGGATTTTCGTGTTCATATAATTCGGATTTTCCTGTTCTAAGGATTCGGATTTTCGGATGCATAAGATTCGGATTTTCTGAATCCGCTGGTCAGGAGCACCTCTTATCGACAAAAAGGCGGGGAGCACCGATACGGCACTCCCCGCCCACTCAATACGCGATGGCTTTCTCGGCTACAGCTCGTTGGCCGCGTGATACGCCGTGCGAATGGCGCTCGCGATGTCGGCGGTGCGCTCGCCCGAGCAGTCGCCCACGTAGGTCACGGGTACCGTCACGCCGTCCAGGTCAAACGCGTTGGCCTTGGAGCCCACGGCCATCACCACGTAATCGCAGGCGATCTTCACCGGCTCCTCGGCGCCGTCCTCGGTGGTGCGAATGGCCTCCACGCCCTCGTCGGTAATGGCGGTCAGGCGGGTCTTCACGTGCTGCTCCACGTTGTGCTCTGCAAAGTCGCTCATGATCAGCGGCAGAATGGTCTCGGACTCGCCCGCGGCAATCTTATCGAGCATCTCCACGATCGCTACCTCGCAGCCGTGCTGCAGCAGGTACTCGGCAGTCTCGGTGCCCACCAGGCCGCCGCCAATGACGGCGACGCGGCCCGTAAGCTCCACCTTGCCGGCCAGCACGTCCCAACTCGAGACGACCTTGTCCGAATCGGCACCCGGAACGGGAATGACCACGTCGTGCGCGCCCACGGCCACAATCGCGGCGTCGGCGGCGTTGAGGTCCTCAGCGGTAGCGGCATGGTTGAGCTCAACCTTCACGCCCAGGCCAGGCAGAATCTTCTCGTAGTACTCGACCGAGCGCATGATCTCGTCCTTGCGCGGAGGCGCAGCCGCCAGCACAATCTGGCCGCCCAAGTGATCGCTCGCCTCGTAGACGGTCACATCGTAGCCGCGCTTGGCCGCCACGCGCGCGGCCTCCAGGCCGGCAATACCGCCGCCCACCACGGCGACCTTCTTGTCGCCCTCGCCCGGCTTAATGGCGATGGTCGCCTCGTCGCCGTTCTCGGCATTGAGCACGCACGAGATGTACTTGCGGTTTTGAATTGCGTCAACGCAGCCCTTGTTGCAGTTGAGGCACTCGCGAATGGGCTCGCCCGTGGCGGCCTTTAGCGCAATGTCGGGGTCGCACATAAGCGAGCGGCCATAGGCGATGATGTCGGCCGCGCCGTCTTCCAGAATCTTCTCGCCGGCCTCGACCGAGACCACGCGACCGACGGTTGCCACCGGCACGGAGACCAGGGCCTTGACGCGCTCGGCCACGGGCAGCGTCCAGTTGTAGGGCATGGCGCCCATGGGCGGAATGGTGTCGCCCATGTTGCCGGTGTGGTTGGCCTGCGCGACCTGGATCATGTCGATGCCCGCACCCTCGAGCAGCTTGGCAAATTCGCAGGCCTCGTCGGGCTGCAGGCCGCCCTTGCCGCGCGGCGTGCCGTCGGGGTTCTCCATAATCACAGGGAGCTTGTACTCCACCATCAGCTGCGGCGCGGCTTCCTTAATGGCAGCGACGACCTCGAGCGCATAGCGAACGCGGTTCTCGAACGAGCCACCGTACTCGTCAGTGCGCTTGTTGAGGATGGCCGAGCACAGCGAACCCACCAGGCGGTCGCCGTGGACCTCGATGGCGTCGATTCCGGCCTGCTGCGCGCGAGCGGCCGAGGCGGCGATAGCCTCCTTGATCTGGGTGAGCTGCTCTACGCTCGCCTCGTTCACGAAGTGCTGCATATCGTGGTGCAGCTTGGCATAGGCCTGCTTGCGGATCTCGTTGGACTCGGCCATCTTGGCGGCAAAGGTCTCCTCGTCACCGGCGGCCTTGGCTTCCTGCGCGGCCTTGGCGGCGGCCATGGATCCCATGACCATGCGGCCGACGCCGGGCACGTCGTACTCGGGGTGGAACAGCTGCAGCGCGACCTTGGCACCGTGCTTGTGGACGGCGTCGGCCAGCGCCTTAAACGTGGGGATCTGGGCGTCAGTCGCCAGCTTGGGCGTGGGGCTCGCGGTCATGACGGGAGCCACGTCGCCGATGACGATGTAGCTCACGCCGCCACGGGCCAGGCGCTCGTAAAAAGCCAGGCTGCGCTCGCCAATGGAACCGTCACGCTCCTCGTAGCCGGTGGTCAGCGGCGGGAACATAATGCGGTTCTTGAGCTCAAGGGGGCCAACCGTAATGGGCTGGAGCAGTTTGGATGCAGGTGTGGTCATGGACATTCCTCTCTTGTAGGCGCGGCGGCGATGGTGCCGCGTAGTTGTCTAGAGGATATGGCATGAGAGCACGGCGGCACAACGAAAATCGGCGAATATCAGGTGGCGGCAGGTGGATGGGGCGGGACGGCCCGTCGGTTTGTCTCAATCTGTAACAGTTACTCAGCAAAACCGGGTCTTGCTATTACAGATCAAGACGTTCCTCTCAACCCATCCTCAACAATCTAGATCTGTAACAGCTAGGCCCACTTTTGACCCCCCACCTGTTACAGATCGAGACAAACCAATCTAGCCTGCCGAAAGATCTAAATCTGTAACAGTTACTCGGCAAAATGGGTCCCAGATGTTACAGGTCGAGACAAACCAAACCCGCCTGCTAGAAAATCTCAATCTGTAACAGCTGCCCGGCAAAATCCGTCCCTCGTGTTACAGATTTAGACAAACGCGGCCCAAACCGCCGGTATATCTCGATCTGTAACACCTAGCCGCCCAAATCGGGTCTAGATGTTACAGATCGAGATCTTTGATTGAGAGGCTGAGAATTGAACCGAAGAAACGATCCCGGGATAACAAAAAAGCTCGCCGGCTTGACCGACGAGCTGCAAGTTCTTGGTCGCGGGGGCAGGATTTGAACCTACGACCTCCGGGCAAGCGAGGGACGCTTCTCGTATCACGAGGTCAACCTTTATATCCTCCCAGCTCATGATGCGTATTTTGCGGTATTCGGATACGCTCTGTGGTCATATAAATCACCGTAAATCACGCTGATACTCATTACCATACTCATTACTTTGCGCCTTCAGGACGCCGAAGCATCTCCACCAGAGGCGAGATGTCGGTGAGGTCGGTATAGTAGCTCCTGTTGACCTCCGGGCTGTGGCCGAAGTACGCCGCGCGCTGGATTTCCGGAACTCCCTTGTTCAGCCACTCGGTATTGAGCGTGGCTCGCCACACGTGAGTGGACACCTCGTTCAAGAGGGGAATGTCCAAAGCATCGGCAAGCTCGTGGTACAGCTTCTTGATGGCGTGCTCGGCGTTGTTCAAGTCCCACTCTTTACCGGGAGCGGCGGGAGCGGGGAACAAGAGCGCATCTGGTGCCTTCCCAGCCTCCTCGAGGCGTTTCCGTACGCGCTCGGCAACGCGCTCGTCCAGCACGGGGATTGTGCGCCCCTTGTGCGTCTTCGAAGTCTCTTCGGTGACGGTGATGGTGAGCAGGCCGTCCTTCTCGCCCACGTTCCCCCGTGCGAGCGTCCTCGCCTCGTTGATGCGGAGACCAGTTGCTGCCTGAAGCAACGTGATCTCCGTAACAGCGCGGCGCAGGTTGCTCCTATCCTCGGCGGAATAGCGGCCCCTCTTAGGTGGGGCAACGTCGGTGGGGTCGATGGAGAGCAGGTAGACAATGACCCGCTCGCGCTCGCTGGGGCTGAGCGCCTGACCGCCCGGAGCCTTGTTTGTGGCACGGTGTTCCGGCAGTCGCGGCTTGAAGCTCTTGAGCGGGTTGTACGCAATCACTTCGTCGCGCACGAGCGGCTCCAAGACGTATTTGCTCATCGTCTTGGAGCACTGGCGCGCGGTTGCGGTCCCGTTCCGGCTCGCAATGCCAGCAAGTGCTTCCTCGAGGTTACGCGGCCGCACGGCATCCGCGATTCGGAATCCCTTGAGCGCTTCTGCGGAAAGCTCGAGGACACGCTTGTAGCTGCTTTTCGTCCGGGGGCGCAGAACCGACTCGTCGGTCGCGGCGATGCTCGGTAAGACTTCCTGACGGATAAAGTCGCTCATGGAGGAGGAGCCCCTCCAGACGGAGACGCCCCCTCCAGATGTGGTGATGAGCTCTTGAGCCTTGGCGTGCGCGCGCCTGCGAAGCTCACCTTTCGAACACTTCCCCTTGGTGGTCCTGCTTAGAATGCGCCCGTTCATGAGGCGTACGCTCCACTGCATCCGGTAGCCGCCATCGTCGGTCTTGACGATGGCGGCGCGCTCGATGCTGTTCTGGCCCGGTTCGAGTGCAACGCGCGGCATGGGGCCTCCTTTCTCTTTGGCTGCGCGTTGTCTACCGACGAGCGCCTGCGCTCGTCTGGCCGTCACCTTCAACCAGATGGGAGTCGAGCCAAGCCTCGATATCGCATACGCGGTACAACACCGGAGAGCGGTGGGAGCCGACCTTTATGTACTTGGGCCCGCGACCCTGCACGCGCCAATTGGAGAGCGTGCGGGGGCTGATGCCGAGCATCCGTGCGGCCGCTCCGTTGGTGACCGCGATTTGCTTCTCAGGAAGGATTCCCTTGTCGTGATTCTGAACGTACACAACCCTTGTCATGAAAACGCCTCCCAGCGTCAGGCACGCCGACGATTGCGGCGTGCGGCCGAGCTGGGAGGCGCGCCCATCGGGCACGATACGCGCGCCCGCGCTCCTCAGCGTGCGGAGCTCGTGGCTCCGCGAGCCGACCTGTGGCGGTCAAATGGCCCTGCGTGGCCCGCGCGGGTTTGGTGCGCCGGACGCGGCGTGGGGCGGCTCTCTTCCCCGGGCAATCTCTTAAGAGGCCATGGGCGGCCTCACATGCATCCCGTGATAACGCATCGAGGCGTCATTGCACGCGGCCATAAACGGCTAATACGAACGTATCCCGACGAGCGGCGATGGTCAAACGGCGCTCAATCCGCAAAGATTGATCGGCGTTTGCCGGGGAGACCGACGGGCAGGGCGAGGTCGGGCACCCCGCCTTCGCCGAGCCTGCTTTTGGGGCAAAAAAGTACACGGAAGCTACACGAAGTCCCGAATTCTATGACGAGAGGGCCCCGCCGAGGTCTGGTTGCCGCTATGGCTGCTCGCTTGCCGCCATGCCCACAGAACGGGCGGCACCCTTTTCGCCTGAGACTTGGGGCTCAGGGCTGTCCCGGTAGCCTCGGTAGCCCTTCCCGCCAAGGCATTACAGATGAAGTACACGGTGGGATTGCCTAGCTCCTGTGCTCTCGTCTTATCTGGAAAGAGGCCTACCGACCCTACCGTCTGTCTCTCGCCCTGCCTGTACGGCCGATTTGGAGGGCAAGGGACGGAAGGATAGCGGGGTGGCAAAGCCCCTCCCGGCCTCTCGGGCCCCGAGCGTCACGGAAAACACATAGGGCCATATCTGTTCATATATGAACAGATATGGCCCTGACCTGCTGTTTTGCGCAAATTCACCCCTTTACGCACCTGTTTTCGGGCGGTACAAATCCCGTAATCCAATTCGATTCAAGGAGGCAAGAATGGAACTAACCCCGAACGAGCTATACCACACCGTGAGCGAGGACTACCTCTCCGGGCTCGACGCGGACTGTCCGCCGCCGTTCTTCACCGTCGAGCGAGAGCTGCTCTCGGCGACGAACAACGCAATCGAGGCATGGAACCTCGGCCCGCGCGACCCGAGCGCCCCGGCGGGAGCGCCGAATAATGAGGCCTATCCCGAGCAGAAGCCGCCGAGCGAGCGCCTCTCCAAGCTCAAGACGCTGCTGCCGCTTCAGGTCGCGCTCGCCATCAAGTACGTCCACCATGCCAAGCTCATCTGCCTTTCGGACAGGGAGGAGGACGGTAACTACGAGATTGGCGTGTACCAGACCGAGGGGCGGCTCGCCGGATGCTACGACATAAGGCGCGACAACCTCCGGGCCCTCATCCGCCGCTATAACGTGACGATCACAAAACGAGGCATCGATGAGGTCGTCACGATCTTGCGGACGGAGTGCCCGAGGGTGATGCGCTGTCAGGATGCGGACCTCGTCCCCGTGAAGAACGGCGTGTACGACTACGGGAACAAGATGCTGCTGGGCTTCGACCCGGATTTCGTTTTCACCACGAAGATAGACGTCGACTACGTGGACGGGGCGCGCAACCCCGTTATCCACAACGACGAGGACGGGACCGATTGGGACGTGGTGTCTTGGATGGACTCCCTCTCGGATGACCCCGAGACGGTTCGCCTCCTCTGGCAGCTGCTCGGGGCGGTCATCCGTCCGAATGTCCGCTGGAACAAGAGCGCCTGGCTGTACTCCACGAGGGGGAACAACGGCAAGGGCACGTTCTGCACGCTCGCCCGCAACCTTTGCGGGCCGGAGGCGTGCGCCTCCATCAAGCTCAAGGACTTCGGGCACAACTTCATGCTCGAGCCGCTGACCCGCGTCTCCGCTATCATCACCGACGAGAACGACACGGGCACCTACCTCGACGATGCCGCCGCCCTGAAGTCAATCATCACGGGCGACCCGTTTCTCGTCGACCGGAAGTTCAAGGATGCGGTGTCGCTCAAGTTCAACGGGTTCATGATTCAGTGCATCAACGAGCTTCCCAAGCTCCGCGATAAGACCGATTCCATGTACCGGCGCCTGCTGGTCGTTCCCATGAACAAGTCGTTCGAGGGGCGCGAGCGCAAGTACATCAAGAGCGATTACCTCAACAGGCGGGATGTGCTCGAATACGTGCTGTACCACGTTCTCGCGGAGACGGACTACTACGAACTGGACGAGCCGAAGGCATGTCGCGAGCTTCTCGCCGACTTCAAGGGGTACAACGATGCCGTCCGTCAGTTCCTCGAGGACGTGTTGCCTGAGGCATCGTGGGACCTGCTGCCGTGGCAGTTCCTGTACGACCTGTACCGGCGCTGGATGGAGAGGTTCAACCCTTCCGGTAGGCCGGAGTCCAAGAACGCCTTCGTCAAGGACGTGAAACTGCTCGAGGCGGAGCTGGGCGAATGGGAGGTCACGCCCAACACCGTGCGCAGCGCGAACAAGATGGACTGGCCCGAGCCCCTCATCCTCGAGTACAACGTGCGCGAGTGGATGAACATGGCGTATCGCGGCTCCGACCCCGGGCGCATCGCCATGCCCGACCTCAAAGAGCGTTATCTCGGGCTTCTCCGCAACCCTCCCCACGGTGCTCCGAATCATCCAGCGAGTGGCGCTGCGGGCGCGAACGATTAGGATTGTGCCGCGAGGTCGCAAAGATCGGCCGCGCTATGCGCGACAGGTCTTTGCGATCTGCGCGGCCTAGGCTTCACCCTTTAGCCGTTTCTGGGCCTTCGAATAAAGTCTTCCGAGTAAGGCGGTGTTCCCTTCCTTTTCTGCATGCACTATCCGTACGCACTCTTCTGGCGTAAAGATTTGCACCGGGGTTGACCGTCTTGAAGCTATTTCCAGAATCAGCGCATCCAGTCGCTCATCGTTGTAGTCGGCCTGTTTTGCGAGCTTGAAAATTCGTTTGATGATGCCGGGTGCTGATTTAACAAGAGAGTCTTTGTATGGGGCTATCTTGTCCGCCACATAGGCCCACGCGCCGCCATTAACTGCACCGTTTAGGTCGATGCACTCGACCTCGACGGCGAGCCTGAGAGCGTCCTTGATTCTGCCCTCGTCTTCTACGAACTCGCTCATCCGCAGCCGCATATTTGCATAAAGGCCGTAGTTTCCAGCCGAGGCAAATCCGATGCTCTCCTTGTTCATATAGCCCCACATCGCATCTCTCCAGAAGGGGCTTTGTCCGGCATTTACAATTCCGCCGACATTCCAGATATCGAGGCCGTCAATAGGCTTGAGATGGATATACGGGATGTATCCCTCGGCGTCGAGAGCTTTCCCTCCGAGCTCCGTAAGCGCAAAGTACTTGTCAGAAAACGTTGCTTCGAGCAGGGACGCATCGGCAGATTCTACTAGCCGTTCAATCAAGGTGTCTTTCTTTCCGGAGGGAGAGAGGCCTGCTTGTCGGCAGCAATCCCTCAAAGCGTCCATTTTCGCATTCCGCATCGCCTCTGGGGCACCGCCGGTTTTTAGATAGCCCCTCTGCATCAGCGAGGTTAATACGCCCTTGGGGTCTCTTACGCCGTATTTGTATCTCCAGAACCCCTGAAACTCCTGAATGCTGGTTTTGTAGCCTTGTGCATAGTGGAGCATCAAAATCTCGTGCGGGTAAAGTCCAGACGGGCCGGGGTTGAGAGACTTTATCCGCTTTTCTACCGGCTCGGGCTCGTCCGGAGCAACATGCTGATGCTCAATTATTTCGACTTTTGTGCGGATGGTTGGCTTCTTTTTCTTCCCGCCTCCAAATAAGGCTCCAAGCAGACCCATCATGCCCTCCCTGTTGTTGGCTTCACATATTGTATCAATCCGGTAGCTCGCTTTTCTTAGCTGCGAGCATCAGGACCTCTGCTGGAGGCTTGCACCACACCGCGAGGTCGCAAAGATCGGCCGCGCTATGCGCGACAGGTCTTTGCGATCTGCGCGGGGACGTTGCGCCGAAAGGGCGGGCTGCCTCTGGGTGCCCGCTCTTTTCGTGTACGGCCTCTCTCTGTGGCGGGGCGGCGAGCCGCCCCGCCGGGGCCTCTGCCGAGCGTACGGCGCTCGGCAGGATTGCGGCGTGCGCGCCGCAACCGGGGACTGTCGGCTATGCCGACCGCAGCGCAAGCTGCGTCAGTCCCCCTTATGCCCTTTTGCCTTTTTTGCCCCGAAGCGTACAGCGGAGGAGGCTAAGGCAGTTTCGCCTGATAAATGCCGCGAAGCGGCTGCGAAAAAAGAAGAGGGAATCCCGTGTTTGGTTTTCGCCGTTCGCGCAACTTGCGAAAGCGCATCCGAATCCCCTCGTTTACGAGCCGAGGGTCAGCGCTGTTTTTCGCTGGCAAATGCCCTGCGGTGACGACGTTTCGCATGGCCCCTTTAGCGAGCAGCTGAGTGAAAAAAAAATAGGGTGCGGCGATTTCTCGCCGCACCCATGGGGCACGAATGGCTAGTGAATCTCGGGGGCGGGCAGGACGGACCAGCTCGTGCCGAAGGTTTTCAATCCCCACACGTACAAGCAGAGCTCGCCGTCGTAGAACACCGGCTCGTCGGTGTGTTTCATGAGGAAGCTCGGGTCCTGCACGATGTACCACTGGAAGATTTCCTCCCAAGGCGCCCAGTTGCCGCTCATCAACTCCATCGGGCGGTAGGCCATCTCGTTGGCGAGCACCATGCCGCCGCAGGTCTCCGCGAGGTCGGCGTACGTCTTTATCCCGTAGTCGCTCACCGTGCGCCTCCCTCCAGCTCCTCGATTGCCCGCACGACGCAGGCGCGGATGAACCGCAGCTCCCTGACCGTGATGTGCATGGAGAGCATGTCCGCGTCGAGCTCCACGCGCCCGAACTCGTCCACGAAGCGCCACTCCATCACGCTGTCGATGCACCTCAGGGTGCCCTCGAGCCCCTCCCTGTCCTCGAGGGGCTCCTTCCTGCGCATCGCGTTCCTCTCGCGCTCGAGCTGCTTGGCCTTCGCCGCGCTGATGCGCGCCGTGCGCTTGAGAACCTGTATGCGCCACTCCGCCTCTTCCTCGATGCTGAATCTGTCCTTGTCCTTATCTTTCATGTTCAGCACCTCCCTTCGCGCTACCTCCCCGATGCCGCAGGCATACTCACGGCGCGAGACGTGATCTGCTGCGGAATCGGGGATCAAGCGCGACGGGATGAGGCTCGAAAAGAAAAGGCCGCACCCGAAATCGGGCGCGGCCTCGAGTGGGGGCATGTCCGCTCGGCTACTTTCGAGCACCGCAGTCGCAATACTGGTAGTCAACGTAGGTCTGCGTTTCGTACCAGCCCTGGTCTTCCTCGTGGGAACCAACCTGAACGGTCTGCCACGTGTATTGCGGAACGTTGGTGTAATTGGTGTTATCAACGCCTGACTTCAAAAGCTCCAACGAGTGAGCCTTGACCTCGTTGATGTCAGTTGTCGAATAACCGTCATAGGAGAACACGTACAGGTAGTGACTGAATACGCGCTGGTCTTCGTAGTCGGGCACCGTCACCATGTTGGATACCCATACCTGCCGCGTGGCGGTGTGGTCCTTCCACGTGTGCGTGTGGGCGGATGCCTGACCGCCGCCGGAGCCGCCGCTGCTGGGGCTTTCTCCGCCCGAGGCGGCGGCACCCGAGCCGCTTTGCGAGCCACCGGGAGCAGAGGGGGTGGAAGCCGCAGGCTCCCCATCCACGTCCGCCTCTTCCTCCGCCTTGGCTGCTTCGTCCTTGGTTTCGTCGGAGGCGTTCGGGTTTGCGGCGGCGTTCTGCACGAGCCTATCGAGGACGGAACGCCCCGCATCTCCCTTGAGCGTCTCGTCGCCGTTCTCCACTGCGAGCCTGGTTTGCGAGACGATGCTCTGCACCGTCTCGTCCGTTACGTCTTCTGCCGCAATCAGCGTCATGACGAAATCCACGGACAACTCACCGCCTGCCTCGAGCGCAACTTGCTGCTCTTCGCTCGTGCCGTGCAGCTCGTAGGCGGAGCCGTCGCGGTTGAGCGGGCTGATAAGCGATACCGTGTAGTCCCCCTCTGTGAGCTCAACGGTTGACGTGCCCTTGTTCCCCTCTACATCGGGATTGATTGCATGGTAGAAATCAACTCCCTCGCCCACGATATGAGCGATTGCGGGCGTGGATTCCCCATCCCAACCGGAATCCGCCGTAACGCCGACGGTAAGCTGCGCCGTGGTCGGCTCCTCCTGCTTTGTCTGCGGCGCAGAGGGCGAGAACGCGCCGCATGCCGCCGCCACCGCAAGGCTAATCGCGGCGAACACCGCCACAGCCAGCACAGCGGTATGCGGCTTGTGCGACTTGGCCCATTCCATGACCTTTCGCATTTAATCCACCTCTACGCCCTCGGTATCGGGAGAATCCCATGTGAAGCCCGCATGCCCCTCGTCAACGACGGTGGCAAGTCCTGCGTATCCGCTATAGGTCGTGTCGTAGACCATCTGGGTGGTTGAGTAGCTGTAAGACCACAGCTCGATGGTTTCCTCGGATTCCATGAGGATTTCGCCCGCGCCCTCAATCTCGCAGGGTGCCTCCCCGAGGTTCATCACCCCAAGGTCATCGTCAAGCTCGAACTCGTCCAGCGGAACGTAGAAGTTCAGGAACGTGCAGCCAAAGACAAGGCTCTCCGACGCGGCGCTGTTGCCCGAACCGTCCGTTGTCAACTTGAGTGTGAAGGGTTTCGGCTGCGGCTCCGCGTACCTTGCGGCCTCGTTTGCCTCTTGTCCCGCTTCGGCGACAGCAATCATCCCTTGGAGGTTGGAGAGCGCCGTCTCGTAGACGGCGGAGATATGGGATAGCTCGTCCGCCCCGAGGCCCTCGGGGGAGTCTCCGCGAAGAAGCGTGGCGTATGTTCCCGCGCTGCGCTCCGAATCCAGCGTGGCGTAAGCGTCCTGCCATTTCTGGACTATCTCCGCTGCGCTGTCGGTAGCGGACTGCTTCTCGGCATCGAAAGCGGCTTCGTCCTGCCGCTTGGCCAGCTCGATGATTTCATCGTCGGAGAGGCCGTCCAAATCCGCGAACGTCACATCGCCGCACTGGTAGCTAGTCACGTTGCCGTTGCCATCGAACGCAAGGATGCGCTCGATGGCAACGTCCTTGCCTATCTGCTCGTCACTGTCGTAGGACATCCAAATGCCCGCCTGAGAGAATGCCTGAGATGCCGGTACGGGCTCGCTTGCACTCTTGACCCCTCCATCCGAGCTTCCGCAGCCCGTGAGGCCGAAACCAGCCACGGCAACGGTTCCCAACCCGAGCAGCTTCAACGCGCTTCTTCTCGTGTACTGTCTCATATCGAATCCTCCTCTGCCTTGTTTTTCATCACTTTCGGCGCACCTCGTGTGCTTGTTCCTTTAGTTGAACTACTTAGGCATAAAACAGCCTATGAGGGCTATTATAGGCGACAGAAATCGCCCATAGGATTCAAGGCAACTTGATTTTTATGGGCGGTGATTGCATGAAGTACTTCGAAATAGGCCAGCGGATTAGGCGCTATCGCAAGGCATGCGGTCTGTCGCAGGAGGCGCTGGCGGGAAGGGTCGGCATCTCCGTCACGCATATGAGCCATATCGAGACCGGAAACACGAAGCTGAGCCTGCCCGTGCTGGCGAAAATTGCCGACGAGCTTTCAGTTGGGGTAGACGCGCTTTTGTCGGACGTGCCGAAACCCGACAAGGCCGCGCTTTCGGCGGAAGTACAGGAGATACTGGACTCGTTCGAGGCGGACGAGCTGCCCGTGGCAGTTGAGGTGCTGCGCGCGCTAAGGGACGGGTTGGCGAAGCGCAGGGGCTAGCATCGCTTTCGGACGATACCTATTACCATACTTATTACCTTGGCTGTTCCGGGTGCTTGACAAAAGAAAACCTCCTAGCTGATTTCCCAGCTAGGAGGGTAAATTCATGGTCGCGGGGGCAGGATTTGAACCTACGACCTCCGGGTTATGAGGGCGGGGCGGTTCTTTCTCTATAGAACCTATTATTCGTTTACGCAGGTAAATAGCTGTATCATGCATTTATTATCGAGCATTTTTATCTGCTCATTATCTGCTCATGTCATCATTCTGAGCATATTCTGATCAGATTCCGCCGCCATATTTGAACATATTTAATATCACCCCTGATGATTAACAAACAACCAATACTCAAGTCTGCAAATGACACCTATGACGGAAATGACAGTTTCAATGGGATACGCCCACTGCCGTCACAATTTCGAGGTTTTGGCGATGAACAGGCCCTTGCCACACGAGTCGCCCGCTTTTGCTTCGATTGGCCCGGCGGGGTTGTTCCAGCAGGCACCACGATCGGCGTCTAGAGGAGATACGCCCCAGTAAGCGCAGTTGTAGCATTTTCTAGCACCGTCATTAGGCTGCAAGATATCACCGAGTTCGTTAGCCGCCCTCCGCTGCCACTCATCGTTTGTATGAGTGTAGATATCGAAGGCCTGGTCGTTCTTGTGACCGCTCATGCTCTTCGCGGTCCGCCGGTCCACTCCGCAGTCACGGCTCAACAAGGTCACGTACGTATGCCTGAACCCGTGAAACTCGAAGTCGTCGGGTATCGGATACTCAAGCCTAGCCGAATCAAACCAACGCGTGAATGACCGCTGAAGGATGTGTTTTGCGTTTCTGCTGTTCACGATGGGCGCGTCTTCGCTCCAGCGAAGACCGAGGTTGTCCGAGTAAATGCACTTCTGGATCTTCTGCCACTCATCGAGAACCGGTATGAGCGGCATTGGGACAGGGACCCTCCTGTTGTCTTCGTTCTTCGTCGACTTGTACGTCTGCTTCTCTTTGTTCAGCGCTTTAGTTACAGACAGCACCCCGCCTTTATAATCTTGCCAGGTCAACGCGAGCATCTCTGAAAGCCTAAGCCCGCAGTTCAGCGCGAGTAGCACGCCAATGGCATGCGCCTCCGGAGGACGGCTCGTTATGTAGTTGAATAGCGCCTGGGCTTGAAATAAAGTGAGCGCAACCTTCTCCTTGGTATCCCTTTTGGGAGCGTCAATCGAATCACAGGGGTTCTTGTCGATGTAGCCCCGCTCGACGGCGTCCTTGAGCAGTTGCCGAAGAAACGCATGGCTTTTCTCAATCGTCGTCCCGGAGTAAACCCTGCCGGCAAGGTTATCGTCCCCCGGACTTCCCATGCAGGCGTATGCCTCATCGATGACGAAGGGCGTCACCCGCCTCAGTGGCAGATCGCCAAGGTACGGCCGGAGTCTCTGTCTCTTATACACATCTCCGAGCC
>UROO01000019.1 GCA_900549555.1 uncultured Collinsella sp.
GACATGAACAAGGCTGCCGAGATCACTGAGCAGCAAAAGGCTGCCGAGATTGAGCTTGGCGAGGCCAAGGCTGCCTGGACGGCCGAGCTCGATGCGAGCCCGCTCACTATTGACGTGAGCCAGATCGCCGATATCGTGTCCGTGACCTCGGGCGTGCCGGTGTCCTCGCTTACCGAGAGCGAGAGCCGTCGCCTGCTACAGGCCGAAAGCGTGCTCAAGACCCGCATTATCGGCCAGGACGAGGCCGTCGAGGCCGTTGCCAAGGCCGTGCGCCGCAGTCGCTCGCCGCTCAAGGATCCGCGTCGCCCCGGCGGCAGCTTTATCTTCCTGGGCCCCACCGGCACGGGCAAGACCGAGCTCGCCAAGACGCTCGCCGAGTACCTCTTTGGCAGCAAGGACGCGCTCATCAGCTTCGACATGTCGGAGTTCGGCAGCGAGTTCGAGGTCTCCAAGCTTATCGGTAGCCCCCCGGGCTACGTTGGCCATGACGAGGGCGGTCAGCTCACCAAGGCCGTTCGCCGTCATCCGTACTCGGTCGTGCTGTTCGACGAGATCGAGAAGGCGCACCCCGATATCTTCAACATTCTGCTGCAGGTGCTGGAGGAGGGCCGCCTGACCGATAGCCAGGGCAAGACGGTCGACTTCCGTAATACCGTGATCATCATGACGTCCAACGTGGGCGCCCGCGAGATTGCGCAGGATGCGAGCGTTGGCTTCGGCACCACCGGCGAGCAGGGCCTTACCTCGAGCGAGATTAAGGGCCGTGCAATGGGCGAGCTCAAGCGCCTGTTCCGCCCCGAGCTGCTCAACCGTATCGACGACATCGTGGTGTTCCAGAAGCTTTCGGGCGAGAACCTGACCAAGATCGCGCACCTGCTGGTGGACGACCTGCGTCAGCGCCTGATTGCCAACGGCATGAACATCAAGCTCACCGATGCGGCCTACGACAAGATCGTGGCCGAGGGCACCGACCTCACCAACGGTGCGCGTCCGCTGCGTCGTGCCATCCAAAAGCTCATCGAGGATCCGCTGTCCGAGGAGCTGCTGGCCGGCGAGTGGGGCGAGGGCGATACCGTCCTGTGCGATGTGGCCGACGGCAAGTTTGTCTTTAGCCATGGTACGGGCGAGATCCCGGCACCGCGTCCGGCGGGCACGCTCGGTGGCGATACCGCTCCGGCGGCGCCGCACACCGGCAACGCCGCGCCTGTGAGCAGTGGCGTGAGCTCGGGTCCCGGTGGCATGATGCAAGCCGGTTCCGGCGCGCTGTAAAGTGTGAAATAGTCTGAATGAAGGGGATGTTCCAGCTGGGACGTCCCCTTTCTAGTAAATACGGTATTTATCCTAAATGCTATACTTAATTATGGAAAGCGTATAGCAAAAGGAGCCAACATGTCTATGTCGATACTAGACTCACGGCCGGTTCAGATGAACGTGCGCATGGATCGCCAGCTCAAGGATGCCGGGGACGCCGTTTTGGCACAGATTGGCATGACGCCGTCGCAAGCCGTGAGGGAGCTGTGGCAGTATTTGACCGAGAACGGCCATATGCCCGTAAAAAAGAATAATGACGAAGCCCTGCCTGACGACATACGATCGAAGGCACGTTCATCTCATGTCTCGGAAGGGGCTGCGTTAGTTTCGAGTTTTTACGAACGGTTCTCGATTCAGAGGCCGAGCTCCGATGAAGCCTTCGATTATGACGAGTTATACGACCAAATGATGAGCGAGAGATTTAGCGATTGGATCGAATCATGAGCGGCGTCGGAACGAAGCATACGCTCAAACTGTTAATAGACACGAACGTCTGGCTAGATTACTTTCTTGCTCGTACGAATGCGACCAGGCCGATAGTCGAGCTCTTTTCTCGTGCAGCGGAAGCGGAGGATATCGTCCTCTTCTCGTCCTCCTTGTCTGTCAAAGACGTCTATTACATCTTGGGAAGGACGATGAAGGCCGACGCCCGCCGTGGGGGAGCTCTCACTCCAGAAGCCATCGCCGGTGCCGACGAGACGGCGTGGGCGTGCATCCGCCTGATTCGGCAAAAGTCGATTATTGCCTCGGTCGGTGCAGACGAGGTCTTTGATTCGTTTGTGTTCAAACAGCATCACAATGACTTTGAGGACGACCTGATGCTGAGCGTTGCCAATCGCATCGACGTCGATTACGTCGTGACGGAGGACAAAAATCTCATTAAACATACCAATGGCGTATGCATAAACGTTGATCAAGCGTTGAGGTTGGTTAAAGGGTCCAACGTCCCCTCAGCACGGCCCGTCTAACCTGCTTTATCTTGATAAAGTGGCGTTTACTCACCGTTAGCCGATGATGCGAGAGCGCTCGGCGTTTTCGACTGGTTTATGCAAACGAAGTCTGGGAATATACAAGGCGCATGTCTTATTGTCTAACCAGTTGCGCCAAGGAGGCACCATGGACTACAAGATTATTGGCTACAAACCCGCCCAACTGTTCCATTTCTTTGAGGAGATCAGCGCGATCCCCCGTGGGTCTGGCAACGAGAAGGGCATCAGCGATTTCCTGGTTGCGTTTGCCAAGGAGCGCGGCCTCGACGTGTACCAGGACGAGGTCTACAACGTCATCATTCGCAAGCCCGCATCTGCCGGTGCCGAGAATGCCCCGACCGTGATGTTGCAGGGCCATATCGACATGGTGTGCGACAAGTTAGGCTCCGTTGAGCACGACTTTACGACCGATGGTATCGACCTGGTCGTCAAGGATGGTGTCCTTACCGCCAACGGCACCACCCTGGGTGCCGACAACGGCATTGCCGTCGCGCTTATGCTTACCGTGCTCAACGATGATTCGATTGTCCATCCGGCCCTCGAGTGCGTATTCACCACCGACGAGGAGACTGGCCTGGTCGGCGCCGAGACGCTCGACAAGTCCCAGATTAGCGCCCGCACCATGATTAACCTTGACTCCGAGGAAGAGGGCGTTGCCACCGTCAGCTGCGCCGGCGGCGTCGTCGTTACCTACACGTGCCCGATCGCGCGCGAGCACAAGACCGGTAGCACCCTCACGCTCGACATCTCCGGCCTGCTGGGCGGTCACTCCGGCTCCGACATCAACCTGGAGCGCGGCAACGGCAACCTCATCATGGCCCGCATCATCGACCGCCTGATGGTCGCCGGCGAGCCCGCCATCGTCAGCTTTAACGGCGGCACTAAGGACAACGCCATCAACCGTGAGTGCAAGGCCGAGCTGGTTTACGCCGACCACGCTGCCGCCGAGGCCGCGGCCCAGATCGCAAAGGACATCATCGCCGACGTCACTGCCGAGCTCGAGGTCTTCGACCCCGGCTTTACCTGCACCGTCGAGATTGCCGACGACGCCGAGGTCGAGGCAATGGACCAGAAGTCCGCGCTCGCCCTCATCCGCGCCCTGCGTCTTGCCCCTAACGGCGTGATTCGCCGCAACGTCGCCACCGACGGCTCCGTCGAGGTTTCCTCCAACATCGGTGTGGTTGCCACCTCTGACGACGAGGTCAAGATCATGCTGTCCCCGCGCTCTTCGATCACCTCGCTGCAGAACGAGTTCAAGGACCGCCTGCAGACGCTGGCCGATGTCCTGGGCTTCGACGCCAAGTTCGAGTTCGAGTATCCCGGCTGGAGCTATGCCGAGCATTCGCCGGTCCGCGACGTCTTTGTCGAGAGCTATCGCGAGCTCTTTGGCTCCGAGCTGCGCATCGAGTCCATTCACGCCGGCCTTGAGTGCGGCCTGTTTGTCGAGGCCCTGCACGGCCTGGACGCCATCGCCGTGGGCCCGACGCTCTCCGATGTCCACACCCCGGACGAGAGCATGGAGCTCGCTTCTGCCGAGCGCTTCTACGAGCTGCTCATCGACGTCCTCAAGCGCCTCGCTGCGTAAAGGTCGCATTGACGGCGATCCAAAACCTTTGCTGATGGATTGCAAATGACATTACGAGAGGGGGCACCCGAGCTTTTGCGACGGGTGCCCCCTCTCTTCTTTTAAGAAATGGGTAATTGATTGGCGTCTAGCCCATATCCGCCTTGATGAGGTCGAGGGTGCGCTGGCAGTTTTCGCAGACGGGGCCGAGCATATGCTCGCGCAGGTCCGCCATGCCGGGCAGGTCGGCGTATTCGTTCATGACCTCTTCCATACAAATGGGTACTTCGTAGGCGAGGTCCATCATGGTCGCAAAGCAAAACTTCTCGGATAGCCCGGCATCGGTGAGCGCCGTCTCCAGCGCGGGGTCGCCCATACCGTGGTATCGGCGGATAGCGCCTGGACCGATGCGCCCCACACGATTTTCGCCGCCAACGCTCATGGCAAGGCGTGCCCGGCGGCGCATGCGCTCATACGCCAAACCCGACGCGACATCGTACATACGAGCCATCATGGCCGTGCCGCCGTTTCCGAGTAGCAGGGAATAGTTTTTCGCATGCGCATCCGGTGCGCCGATAATGGCGTTGAAGAACAGTATCTGCGTAAACAGATACAGGTTAAGTTGATGGTGGCTCGTGTTTACGAGGAGCTCTTGAATATCGCGGGTGGTCGGGCCGCCGTCTGCCGTGTACTTTTGGGCGGGCATCACCCCAAGTGCCTGACAGAGGTCTTCTTGATGTAGGCGCCTGGTCGTTCCGTCTTCGACTTTCACGCGGTCATAGCGCTCAACAATGAGGGCAGGTTCGTCCTCAAACATACGATATTCGACGTTTGCCGTTGCGATACCGGCGCGCTGGGCGCTTTTCATGCAGACAAACTCATTGAGAGCCTCGAGTTTAAATCCGATAACGCCATTTTTGAAAATATGCGTCGTGGGCGAGGAGCCCACACATTCGCACCAGCGACCGTCTATGAGCGCGAGAACGAACTTGCCCTGATTGCCTCCGAGTGACCAACTTTCATCTAGGCCCATCCAGGATGCATTGCGGTCATCTCTGATTGACTTGAGACGCAGCGCAATCTCGTGATCGCCTATAGGGCGGTATTCGCTGGTGCGATGCAGGACGGCGTTGACGTCTTCTTCGGCACAAAACTGCACTCCACCCGGACAGTCAAGTCCGATATGGCTGAGTAGCGCAACGGCATTGTTGGGTCTAACGTCGAATTCGGCAGCAATCGCTTTTCGCTGATCCTCGCTGTCGGGTAGAAGGCCAAACAGGTACGGATTCATGACCTGTTGTCCGTATGTGCGATTCGATACGGGTATGTTGGTCGATAGGGCTGGCCCGTCATAGTCATGATCGTAGGTAAAGCTGATAAGACCGTTCTCATCTTGCGTGAGCGTTCCCGCAGGTACGCCGCAAATAATGGTCCGAAGTGATGTTCTGGCCATTGGCTATTTCCCGTCAGGCTTTGGTTGGACAGATGCGTTTGCGGCAATCGAGACTCCGAGATTGGACATGGCGAAATCTGCGAAGGCTTTGTCGTAGAGCTCGGACGTAAAGGGGGCGTCTGCAAGAACCGAAATGGCGGCGCAGCGATGGTGGCTATGAGAGGGACGTTGAGTGTGATGACGCCTGGGGATGCTGCGAGGCAGCGGATTGGCATGCGGGGCGTCGACTGGTCGCTCGTTTTTTGCTTCGCCGATATCCCCTTGAGCGGCGAGTGCCAGTCCAAGAGCATTGAAAATCGTCAGCAACTTGTCGAGTCGAATGCCAGTGGCATCTCCTAGCTCGAGCGATGCGAGCAGGCGCTCCGAAACACCGGCTTTTTTAGCGAGGGCCGCACGGGTGATTCCCTGTGACTCGCGTGCCTGGCGCACGTAGATGCCAGCTTGGCGCGGCGTGGTGATGGGAAGGGTATCCACGGCAATCTCCTAACGTGCAGACTTTTGCATATCAGTATGACATGCAAAAGTCTGCACGAAAAGGCCTTATGCAAAACTCTGCATGAGACTTCCACGTTGACGTTGAGCTTATGAGAGGCGTTTTTTATATCGCGAGGATCCCCAGATGCTCAAGCAGAATCTTGAGGCCGATGAGGATGAGCACGACGCCGCCCACGATGGTGGCAGGCTTTTCGTAGCGCGCGCCAAAGGTATGGCCGATCGCCACGCCGGCGATGGAGAAGATAAAGGTTGTGATGCCTATAAGCGATACAGCGGGCACGATGTCAACCGAGAGCGCCGCAAACGAGATGCCTACGGCCAGGGCGTCAATCGAGGTGGCAATGGCGAGAACCAGGTATTCTACCAGGTCAATCTTCTCGGCATTCTTGTTGTCGCTCTCGTCCTCGTCCTCGGTAAAGGCCTCCCACAGCATCTTGCCGCCGATGAAGGCCAAAAGGATAAAGGCGATCCAATGGTCGATGGGCCCGATGATGTCCATGAATTGACTGCCGAGCGCCCATCCGATCACGGGCATGCCGGCCTGAAAGCCGCCAAAGAACAGGCCGAGCACCACGGCGACTTTAAGGTTGATCTTTTTCATGCCGAGACCCTTGCAGATGGAAACGGCAAAGGCGTCCATCGAAAGGCCAACGGCGAGCAACACGAGCTCTGCGAGTCCCATAGTCTGGCTCCCTCTCTGCGGGCGAGCCCGATTACGCGACTACTCCCTCATTTATATGAGACCCGATGCTACCACATGAGCAGGCAAAAGAGCCCCGTCCCAAATGAGCTACCTAAGCGGTGTTCGCTCATTCTGTAAGCATCGGATTTCGTGGCTGCTGCGGGGACAAACCGTGAGAAACTATTTAGCGTTTATGGAGCGTATACGATGGGAGCGATGCCTTGGATAAGAACGAGCTGCAAAAGCGTATGGAACAGGCCATCCGCCTGACGGCACCTGGTCAGCCGATCCGCACCGCCCTCGACATGATCATCGCCGGTCACCTGGGCGCCCTTATCTGCGTCGGCGACACCGAAAACGTGCTCGCTGCCGGTAACGACGGCTTCCCGCTCAACATTTCGTTCACTTCGAACCGTCTGTTCGAGCTCTCCAAGATGGACGGTGCCATCGTCATCGACGGTGACCTCACCCAGATCCTGCGCGCCAACTTCCACCTCAATCCCGATCCCTCGCTTGCCACGAGCGAGACGGGTATGCGTCACCGCACCGCCGCTCGCATGTCGGTGCTCACGGATGCCATCGTGATCTCGGTCTCGGCCCGTCGTGCCGTTGTCAACGTGTACGTTCACGGCAAGAGCTACGAGATCCAGCCCGTTACCACCATCATGAGCTCGGTCAACCAACTCGTCGCCACGCTCCAGACCACCCGTCAGTCGCTCGATCGCTCCCTGCTGCGCCTGACGGCCCTCGAGCTCGACGACTACGTTACACTCGCCGACATTACCGGTATTTTCTCGAGCTTCGAGATCATGCAGCAGGCAAAGACCGAGCTTAAGGATTGCATTGTCAAGCTGGGCAACCAGGGCAAGCTCGTGCAGATGCAGCTCGAGCAGCTCGCCGGCTCCAGCATGGATACCGAGTACGACCTGATGATTCGCGACTACGCGAGCGACTCCTCCGAGGTAAACGCCGAGAAGATTCGCGCTGAGCTTGCCCGTATGACGCCCAAGGACCTGTCCGACCCACAGCATGTGGCGGCGGTTCTGGGTTACGACGACCTGGACGAGGACTCCGTCATGACGCCGCTGGGCCTGCGCACGCTTTCGCGCGTGTCCGTCGTGCGCGACGGCGTGGCCGAGAAGATTGTCGACGAGTACGGCTCGCTGCAGGAACTCATGGACGACATCAGCGAGGATCCGGAGCGCCTGGGCGACTTTGGCGTTAACAACCCTGCCATTCTTGCGGACTCCCTGTACCGCATGAAGGGCACCAAACAGGGGAACGCATAATGGCGCCCGTATGCGCCGTGGTCGTTGCCGGTGGCAGCGGCCAGCGCTTTGGTAACCCCGGTGGTAAGCAGCTCGTCAATGTAGCGGGCCGTCCGCTTATGAGCTGGTCCATCCGCGCGTTTGATCGGAGCGACAAGGTCGGCCACATCGTCGTGGTTTGCCCTGCCGAGCGCCGTGCCGAGATGCGCCGCCTGGCCATCGACCCGTTTGACTATGACACGCCCATCAGCTTTGCCGATGCCGGCGATACCCGTCAGGATTCCACCCGTGCCGGCGTGCATGCGGTTCCGGCCGGCTTTGAATACGTCGCCATTCACGATGGCGCTCGTCCGCTCATTACGACTGAGGCCATCGACCATGCTATCGACGTGCTCGTGAGCGACCGTGCCCTCGATGGTGTCGTGTGCGGCCAGCCCGCCATCGACACACTCAAGATCGTCGATGGCGACAACATCGTCGAGACGCCGCCGCGCGAGCTGTACTGGGCCGCGCAGACGCCGCAGATCTTTAGCGTCGACGCCATGAAGCGCGCCCATGCCGCGGCGATTGCTGAGGGCTTTATCGGCACCGATGATTCGTCACTGGTCGAGCGCATGGGTGGGCGTGTCCGCTGCGTCCAGAGCCCGCGCGATAACCTTAAGGTGACGGTGCCCGAGGACCTGCGTCCCGTAACCGCGATTCTGCTCGGCCGCATGGCCGAGGGAGAGGACCTTCCCCATGTTCAGTAACCTGCGCATTGGTCATGGCTACGACGTTCACCGTCTGGTGGAGGGGCGTCGATGTATTATCGGCGGTGTCGACATTCCCTACGAGCGCGGTCTGCTGGGCCACTCGGATGCCGATGTGCTCGCGCACGCGCTGGCCGATGCCATTCTGGGCGCCTGCCGCGGGGGAGACATCGGCAAACTGTTCCCCGACACCGACCCTGCCTACGAGGGCGCCGATTCGATGGTGCTGCTTGCCCGTGTGATGGACTATGCGCGCGAGCTGGGCTTTGAGTTTGTCGATGCCGATTGCACCATTGCCTGCCAGCAGCCCAAGATCACCCCGCACCGCGATGCCATGCGCGCCAACCTTGCCCATGCCCTGGGCGTTGACGTCGAAAACGTGGGTGTCGCCGCCACTACGACCGAAAAGCTCGGCTGGGAAGGCCAAGGCGAGGGAATTGGCGCCTGGGCTGTCTGCCTGCTACAGAAAACTGTTAAGGAGTAACGAATGCGTATCTACAACAGCGCTACCCATAAAAAGGAAGAGTTCCAGCCCATCGAGTCCGGCAAGGTCCGCATGTACGTGTGCGGCCCCACGGTCTACGACAACATCCACATCGGCAACGCCCGCACGTTCATCAGCTTCGATGTGATTCGTCGCTGGCTCATCGCAAGCGGTTACGAGGTCACGTTCGCCCAGAACCTCACCGATGTCGATGACAAGATCATCAAGCGCGCCAACGAGCAAGGCCGTACGGCTGCCGAGGTCGCGACGGAGTTCTCCGACAAGTTCATCGGCGTCATGCGCGCCGCCAATGTGCTCGATCCCGATGTGCGCCCCCGCGCCACCAAGGAGATCGGCCCCATGATCGCCATGATCAAGACGCTTATCGAGCAGGGCCACGCTTACGCAGCCGATAACGGCGATGTGTACTTTGCCGTGCGCAGCGATCCTAACTACGGTCAGGTCTCGGGCCGCAACATCGACGACCTTATGGTAGGTGCGCGCATCGAGGAGAACGAGGACAAGAACGACCCGCTCGACTTTGCTCTGTGGAAGGCCGCCAAGCCCGGCGAGCCCAGCTGGCCGAGCCCCTGGGGCGAGGGCCGTCCCGGTTGGCACACCGAGTGCGCCGCTATGGTGCATCGCTACCTGGGCACTCCGATCGACATCCACGGCGGCGGCTCCGACCTTGCCTTCCCGCATCACGAGAACGAGTGCGCCCAGGCCACCTGCGCCTGGCACCAGGGCTTCTCCAACACCTGGATGCACACGGGCATGCTGCTGGTTGACGGCGAGAAGATGTCCAAGTCGCTCGGCAACTTCTTTACGCTGGCCGAGGTCCTCGAGCAGCACTCCGCTGCCGCCCTGCGCCTGCTGATGCTGCAGACGAGCTATCGCTCGCCGCTCGACTTCTCCTGGGAGCGCCTGGAGGGTGCCGAGAATTCGCTCACGCGTATCGCCGGTACGGTCGAGAACCTGCGCTGGGCCGCGAACCACGCGACGGCCGATGCCGACGAAGCGGCTGCCGAGGCATTTGCCGCCAAGGCCGCCGAGACCTGCACCACTTTTAAGGAGTGCATGGACGACGACTTTAACACCGCCGGCGCCATGGGTGCCGTCTTTGGCTTTGTGACCGAGTGCAACCAGTACCTGGAGCAGGCGGGCGACGCTGCCGACAAGGCCGCCGCGCTTGCCGCCGCCGACACGCTGGCCGAGCTGCTCGATACGTTTGGTGTTGAGCTCCCCGAGCCCAAGGTCGAGCTGCCGCTGGGTCTGCTGGGTGTTGCCGCCGGTCTGGTCGCCTACACGGGCGACGACGTGGACGAGGCTGCTGCCAAGATTCTCGAAGCCCGCGCCGAGGCCCGTGCCGCCAAGAACTGGGATCTGGCCGACGCCATCCGCGACCAGCTCAAGGACTTGGGCCTGACGATCGAAGATACTGCCGCGGGTACTCGTATTAAGAGTCTCTAGTATTTGTCGACCGTTCGAGGTGCGGCAGATTGCCTTGAAAGAGGAGGGCATAGACCTGGTGGTCATGCCCGACGATTGAAAGGCAAGGTGCCGTGGCTCGGACGGTCGATTCTTGTTCGTTATCTATTTAAGGAGGTCGCTTTATGGCCGACAATCGCAAGCGCGCGTCTCGTGGCGGCAAGCAGGCTGCTTCTGGCTCGCGTCCGATTCGCCGCAATGATCGCGCTGCCGCTCCCAAGGGCCAGCACGATCGCACCCAGGCCGCACGCCCGCAGCGCGATCGCAACCGAGACGCTGTCCAGGCTCCCAAAGGCGAGTTTATCGAAGGTCGCCGTGCTGCCGCCGAGGCGCTGCGCACCGGCTTTCCCGTCAAATGCGCGCTCATCGCCGAGGGCGGGGAGCGCGATGCCGCCCTGTCTCGTCTGGTCGATGACCTCAACGCCGCGGGCGTCCGCATTAAGTATGTGCCGCGCGCGCAGCTCGATGCGCTGTCGAGCCATGGCGCTCACCAGGGCATCGCGCTCGAGGTTGGCAACTTCCCCTATGCCGATGTCGTCGATATTCTCGACCGCGCAGGCGAGGGCCCGGCACTTGTCGTGGTGCTCGACCATGTGACTGACGACGGCAACTTTGGTGCCATCGTGCGCTCCGCCGAGGTTGTGGGCGCGGCCGGCGTCATCATCGCCAACAAGCGCGCCGCTGGCGTGACCGTGGGCAGCTACAAGACTTCAGCCGGCGCCGTCATGCATTTGCCTATCGCGCAGGTGCCCAACATCGCCCGTGCGCTCGACGATCTTAAGGCCGCTGGCTTTTGGGTGGGCGGTGCCTCCGAGCACGCCGAAGGCAGTTGCTGGGATGCTCCCTTCGAGGGCCGCGTGGCGCTCGTCATGGGCTCCGAGGGCGACGGCATCTCGCGCCTGGCGCTCGAAAAATGCGACTTTTTGACCAAGCTTCCCCAGCGCGGCATGACCGAGAGCCTCAATGTTGCCCAGGCGACCACGGCGCTGTGCTTTGAGTGGCTGCGCCGCAACGCTGGCGAGCTCATGGGGGAGGAGTAGCGCATGTCCAAAAAGAACCGTGCCAAGTCCAAGGCCAAGCGCTTTGGCGAGGGCTCGGCCAAGCCGATTGTTTCGGCCGCGACCTATGGCGTGGGCGGCAATGCGTTTGCGCAGGCCATCGCCGACCCGGTCTCGACGGTGCACTCCAACAAGCTCGAGCTGCTGGTGGTCGACGGCTACAACGTGATCCACTGTACGCCGCGCTACGAAAAGCTCGTGTACGACCATTCTGACGATCCGTATTCCAGCGACGTTCACGATATGGCGCGCACGGCGCTCATTAATGACGTAGCTGCGTTTGCCCAGGGCCGCTACGAGGCCGTGATCGTGTTCGACGGCGCGGGCAATATCTCCAGCGAGCGCCCCAACTTGCCGGCCCGCGGCGTGCGCATCGAGTTTTCGCCGACGGGCGTCTCTGCCGATACCGTGGTGCAGAAGCTCTGCATCGAGGCACGTGAGGAGGGCCGCGCGTGCTCCGTGGTGTCGAGTGACGGCACAATCCAGGCCGTCGTCATGGGCAAGGGTGTCACGCGTATTTCGAGCCGCATGCTGGTGGACGAGATCAAGCAGATCGATAACGACGTTCACGAGGCAGAGGAAGCTCCGCAGATCAAGATGACTCTGGGCAGTCGCCTGAGCCCCGATGCCCTGGCCAAGCTCAAGGCCCTGCGCGGGAGGTAGGGGAGTTGGCGGGCGATGCTGTCTCGCTAACTCCATTCAGCGATGTCGATCATTCTTTCGAGGCGCCATGTTAGCGCCTCTTTTAGATATGGCAGCCTTGCCGTGAGCGCGTCGTTTCTGGACAGAATCTCGATTGCCTCGTCAACGAAGCCTTCGAGTTTGTCGCCGTCAAACCAGCCCATGTCCTCGACGAGCAACATTTGTTTGGCGGGGCTTGAATGAAATTGTGCGCTGGTAAAACTGTGCTCTCCCGCCCTAAGCTCCTCTAGTGATATGTTGCACCAGAGTGATGAGCCCGAATCGAAGATGGGGGCTGGTCTGCAGGCCAGTGAGTTGACGTTTCGCACGAGGCCGAAGTTGCGCCAATGACGATCGTAGTTGGCAATGATGTCATCGCATACGATCATGCGGTCAAGGGCGTCTTTTATGTCTGTCGCTCCAAGCTCCTCGCAGTTTGCTACATACCGTTCGTAATCGGTTAGTCGCTCGTCCGCATTTGCATGCTGGTTTACATAAAACGCAGGGACATATTCTTCTTCGTCAGTTAAGAAGACATTGCATGTGCTCAAGGCGGAAGTACCCACGCCTTCGAGCGAATAGGGTACATAATCGCAAGCGTTTAGGATGCGACAGTGAAGTGCAGTCGCCACCAGCTCGTTATAAGGTTCCTGGTTTAGATGCGCACCTGCCTTGTGCAGAATTCGACGCCCGCCCTCGCACGTCCAGTACTTTTGAAGATTGCCGTCCGAGGTGTTGTCGGGCTTTGCGGCAGCTGCCTTGCCCTCTGGGGCGAAGGGTGCGATGGACAGAGAGACGTCGTCAAAAGCGTTATTGAAGAAGTTAATATCTTCCCACGCGAGACCGGAGCCTTGGGGCCTAATCCAATACTGGTCTGATAAGGAGAGGCCAAGATTTCGCTGTACGAGTTCGTCGGGAACATCGACTGCGGCTTCTGCAAGCAGGGAGGCTAGCCCAATGCGTGCGAGCGGGATACCGCGGCCGCGCCACCAGATGCGGAAGGAGTCGAGCGATATGGGGCTATTAGGGCCAAATACTCCAATAGGGGCGTGGGCGTAATCTATGTCGGCGCCGATGTGGGTAAAGTCTTTTCGCGATGTGCTGTAGACCAGCTGAGCGACTTCGTGCGTGCGGTTCATGAGGGTGAACGCTATCTCGCTCTTACCGTGGCCGCGGCGGGGACGTCCTCCCGTTTTGGTCACGGAGCGGAGTCGCGTGTCGACGCTGTCTTTGTCGATGAGCCATACACCAGAAGCCTTGCGGGCCTCAAGTGCTCCGTTTTTTATGAGCTCTTGCACCCTGCGCGGGGTGATGTCGAGTAGCTCTGCAGCTTCCTTCGTGGTCAACATCGCGAAACCCTTCGCCAGAACGAATAGTTTTATCTATTCCATTGTAATTAAAACTATTCGTTCTGACGAATGGTTTTAAGATTGAGGGCGAACTGACAGAAATGAACGGGCCTGGTACCTGTTGTTGCTGGATTTTGCATATTTGTATAACGCCGTGCGGTCTGTTGCGCCTCGTCCGCAATTCCTTTATTCTTAACAGGCTTCGCGCGAAAGCGCCAAGTGTGCCAGTGTGGCGCAACGGTAGCGCAACTGATTTGTAATCAGTGGGTTGCAGGTTCGATTCCTGTCACTGGCTCCATGAGAGTTTCGGGCTCTGTCTCTATATGGGACAGAGCCCGTTTCTATTTGGGTGGTGCGCCATCGGGTTAGCGCCCATCCCGTTTTTGGTTTGTCTCGTCCTCCAGTTTGTCTAAATCTGTAACACCAAGACCGATATTTGGCATCTAACTGTTACAGATTGAGATGAAACTTAGGGTGTTTTAGGAATATCTTGATCTGTAACATGTAGAAGCGGAATAGGCCTCTTGCTGTTACAGATCGAGACAAGGGCGGGTGCGGACCTGGATGTTCTGCTCGAGCGTGGATTTCTGGACACGCGAGAGAAGAAAATCTTCCGACCGGAGAACGAGCGTGGATAATTAACTTGGATAGGGAGCTAAGGTAAACACCGATTGTCTATCGAAGGCTTTAGAAACAACGACCCCGATTTCATTGTGGAATCGGGGTCGTTTGTGCCTGAGGAATCCGAATGGATTAATCGAGCTCCTAAGGGACTTCTTGGGTTCTTGCTAATGGTCTGCCGAGGATGTCCCCAATGCAAGCAGCGGGCATCTACTCAATATAGTTGGGATTCTTCTTGATGATCACGCGTGCAGCGATGAACGAGACGACGATGGCGATGACGGCGACAACGCACGCCAGTACGAAGTTGCCCATGGATCCATCGGGAGCGATAAAGATCAGCGCAGAAAGAAGACCGGGGCATGCTCCCGCAACATACTCCTTCAGGACGAAGATACCTGCAGGGAGTCCCGCGCAGAGGGCGCCGATTGCCGTGCCGACAAGCAGGCGGGGACGCTCGATGAGGCAGCCGTAAAATGCGGGCTCAGTTACGCCACAGAGTGCGGTGACGGCAACCGTGGTGACCATACCTCTCTTCTCCTTGTTGCCTTTCATTGCAGTTGCCAAGGCGAGACTCGTGCCGCCAATGCAGAGGTTTGAGATGAAGCCAAAGATGATGGGCGCCCAGCCGAGCTGCGCCAAGCTCGTAACTTCGATCGCGATGTAGGCCTTATCAAGACCGAGCATGACAAAATAGGGATTAAGGGCTGCAAGGATTGGAGTAGCGATAAATGCCACGTTATCCATGAGCCACGTGGCGGCATCACTCAGCGCGTAGCCCATCATGCTGCCGGCGGGGCCGAGGATAATCAGCTCAACAGGCACGACGATGAACATGGTGAGCAGCGGCTTCAAGAACAGTTTGGTAATGTCGGGGATGATTTTCTGAAGACCGCGATCAACAAAGTACATGAACACAACGCCCAGTACGATTGGCACCACCGTGCTCGAGTAGTCATTCGTCGGGATGGGGATGCCAAGAAAGTCGAGACCCTCAGCACCGCTAATAGACGAGCTAATCATGATTGCGCCCAGCAGTGCGCCCATGATAGGCTGCATCTTCATGACGGCGGCGAGCTGATAGCCGAGGTAAACGGGCAGGAAGCTAAATGAGGCGCTGAAGATCGCCAGCAGAACCTGGGCGGTTCCGCTATCGGTGCTCAATCCACAATAATTGACCAGGAGATTCTTGATCGAAAGAATGAGTCCGCCAACGATGAGCGCCGGGACGATGGGCATGAATACCTGTGCAGAGACGTTCCCGAATTTCTCAATCAAGCCCATGGCGGTGTTACCGCTTTTAATGCCTTCTGCAAGGTCTTTGGCGGTTTGGGCATCGTCGGCAACCGTGCCACCGCCGACTTCGATTCCCGCGAAGTCGAGGAAGTCGTTGTAAGCCTCGGTGACGTTGGGGCCGATGATCACCTGAAGCTGGCCACCGCTGACTACTGCCCCGAGCGCCTGGTCGGCCGATTTGGCGAGCTGGAGATCGATGATCGAGGTGTCTCGTGCGTCGATGCGAAGGCGCGTCGCACAATGAGTTACCGATGTAATGTTCTCTTTGCCGCCAACAGCCTTTAGGACTGTTTCGGACATTGCCTGATATTTCATCTCTTTCTCCTAACCTTCCTGCTCCTGATACTTCGAGATAAGGTCTCGGTACCAATACCAGCTCTTTTTGGGGGTGCGCTCCAGATTGTTCTCGAAGTCGATATGGACAAGTCCGTATCGTTTTTCGTAGCCGTTGATCCAGCTATACAGATCCATCGTCGACCAGAGGTAGTAGCCCTCAACGCGCGCGCCGTCGCGCTTAGCCCTCATCATGTGCTCGATGAACTGGCCCAGAAGCTCGATGCGGTCATCATCGTGGATCATCCCGTCTGCGTCTGGTTGCTCATAGGCGCCATGTCCGTTTTCCGTAATAAAGATGCGGGGCGCGTCATAGCGCTCGTGGACATCCATGATGGTTGAATACATGCAAGTTGGGAGTATTTCGCGGCCCCATTTATTGCGGGGAACATTGCTGTCGCGGGCGCTTTCAAACAAGGGCGCAATGCATTTTCCTTCGACCTTTTTGCTCGAACCGCCCTTATTGTTCGCCGAAACGGCAAGCTCTCCACCGTGCCAGTCGGTTACATACTCTCGGCAATACACGTTGAGTCCAATAAAATCGACTTTACCGTCTCTGAATTCTTCTACGTCATTTGGGGATCGATAGAGCGTGACGCCAAGTTTTTCAAGGATTTCGTCCATTTCTGGCGGCAGTTGACCCTGAAGTGCTGGTGCCAGAATCATGCGATTTGCGAAAAAGTCTGCGTATCGAAATACGTCATCGGGGTGCTCGGTTGCCGGGTCGAGTTCGACAACGCCGCCATCGTGGACGGCACCGATGATGCCGTCGTAGCCCATTTGACGATATGCTCGGACTGCGAGTGCGCTTGCGCGCATCAGGTTGTACTGAAACTGCATGTACGACTGAACGTCGAGCGATCGATTGGGGGGATAGTTGCCCAACATGTTTACGCAGTAGCTGTAGAAATGCGGCTCGTTAACGGTAGCCCAGATTTTGACGCGGTCTCCAAAGCGCTCAAAGCAAATCTTGGCGTATTTGCAGAACCACTCTGCCATGTCGTTGTTCAGCCATCCGCCTTTGCAAGCAAGCGTGAATGGCAGATCGTAATGGAACAGCGTAACGTTGGGCTCTATGCCATTTTCGAGGCAGCAATCAATGACCCGATTATAAAAATCGATACCCTTTTCATTCACTTCGCCGATACCCGTGGGGATGATTCGACTCCATGAAAGAGAGAAACGATAGGTGTTTTGTCCGCCTTCTTTCATCATGCGGATATCTTCTTCATAGCGATGGTAGAAGTCGCAAGATACATCACCGTCAACATGGTTGATGTTCTTATTGCTTGTGTGGTTAAAGAAATCCCACTCGCCAAGGCCTTTGCCGTCTTCGTTCCAGGCACCCTCGCACTGATAAGACGCCGTGGCGGAACCCCAGAGAAACGGGATGTTGTTCACGTTGCCCATGAATCCCCTTTCCATCATTCAACACGGTGGATACGTGTGGCGGAATTACGATTAAGATGACGTCAACTGATTTGAATCATAAGAGAACGACCAAAGCTGTTTGATTCAATAAATGAACTATGATTTCGAGGAGAGCGGAAAGAGAGATCACGTGAATATCAATGACTTCGATGTGCTCAATCGCATTAGCTCCATCATCAACAGCGAGTTTGGGTCAAACGATGCCGCCATCGCTCGATATCTCATCGCTCACATTAGGCGTTCGAGCGAAATCAATGTTGCCGCAATAACCCGCGATGCATTCGTGACCCGTTCCGCTGTTCGTCGTTTCTGCAATCGATTGGGCTACCAGTCTCTTAGCGATTTGAAAGAATCATTTACTCAATCAGTCTTTCCAAGCGACTTAAGCCATCGAGAGGAGGAATTTGGCTACGAGGAGTACAGGGCAGAGCTCGACGTTCGCATGATCGAGATGTTCGCTGAGGTTGAAAGCGGCGTGTCCGATATCGCTATTAAGCACCTTGCCGACGAAATTGATGGCCATAAAAACGTTGAAATCTGGTGCACCAATAATGTGAGCGCCAATCTCGTACGATTTCAGCAGGAAATGTTTTATGCGGGCAAGATAGTTCGCATAGTTGCTGGGGCTAACGTCGCGGAATTGAAAAACATGGGAGACGCTTCGCAGTCATTGATAATTCTCGTATCGGTCTCCGGGCTATTTGCGTCACAGGCGCGTGAGTATCTTGATTGCCGTTCGGGCAGGAAGATTCTAATTACTGCGTTTAGCAACGATGACAAATCGAGGTCTTTTGACCGTGTATATCGTCTTGGTAATGCGGGAAACGGAATTGACCGATTCGGCGTTTATTCGAAATACGCCATGACCTATTTCTTCGACTTGCTATCATCGTGTTACTTGAGTCGCTACCCCTGCACCAAGGGGGAGCCGCTCTATGGGTCTACTTTGGTCTGGCCCGAGTAGTTGCGGCTCTATAGTTCTCCCGTCTGGAGAATGAGAGTGGATAATCTCCCACTTTGGGCTTAGAGCTGCGCTAAAAGCGGGAGATTATCCACGCTTGAACGTGCCGTGGAAGCACGATCGCGACCTATGTAATAGTGCAAGAGGGCCGTTATCGAAGGTCGATGCTGTGGACGTACTCCACCGTGCCAAAGTGTTCTCTCGGGAAATGTAACCGCTATATGCAAATTCGCCGTCCTTCATATCTAAACTCAGTAAAACCGCAGGTCAAAGGTATATAGATACGCCCGGCACCGTGTATCTAGAGGTTTTCGTTGACAGCCCCCAAGGTTGCATCGTATTATCTTTTTCGTTCGCGGGGGCGGCGGTCCAAAAGGCCAAAGAACCAGCGGATACTTGAACGATTGGGAGTTTGCCCGAGTGGTTAATGGGGACGGGCTGTAAACCCGTTGGCTCTGCCTACATAGGTTCGAATCCTATAGCTCCCACCCGTCAAGTGCCTGTATAGCTCAGTCGGTAGAGCACTTCGTTGGTAACGAAGAGGTCACCAGTTCAAGTCTGGTTGCAGGCTCCATCCGGCGGTGTAGCTCAGTTGGTTAGAGCACACGGTTCATACCCGTGGCGTCACTGGTTCGAATCCAGTCACCGCTACCATAGGTAACACGGTGGCTTCTCAATAGTATGTTGAGAGGCCACTATGGTATAAAGGCAAAGTCCCGTCGGGGGACGACCTGTTATGAGGAGGGCTTTATGGCCAAAGAGAAGTTTGAGCGCACTAAGCCGCATGTTAACATCGGCACCATTGGTCACGTCGACCACGGCAAGACCACGCTGACCGCCGCCATCACCAAGGTTCTCTCTGAGACCGAGGGCTGCAAGGCTGACTTCACTGCGTTCGAGAACATCGACAAGGCTCCCGAGGAGCGCGAGCGCGGCATCACGATTTCCGTCTCCCACGTCGAGTACGAGACTGCTGCCCGTCACTACGCTCACGTTGACTGCCCGGGCCACGCTGACTACGTCAAGAACATGATCTCCGGTGCTGCTCAGATGGACGGCGCTATCCTGGTCATCGCCGCTACCGACGGCCCCATGGCTCAGACCCGCGAGCACATCCTGCTCGCCCGTCAGGTCGGCGTTCCCTACATCGTCGTCTTCCTGAACAAGTGCGACATGGTCGACGATGACGAGCTCATCGACCTCGTCGAGATGGAGACCCGTGAGCTCCTCTCCGAGTACGATTTCCCCGGCGACGACATCCCCGTCATCCGTGGTTCCGCTCTGGGCGCTCTCGAGGGCGACGCCAAGTGGATGGACGCCATTCGCGAGCTCATGAAGGCCGTCGACGAGTACATCCCGACGCCTGCTCGTAACAACGACCTCCCGTTCCTGATGGCCGTTGAGGACGTTATGACCATCTCCGGCCGTGGTACCGTTGCTACCGGCCGTGTCGAGCGCGGTGAGCTCAAGCTCAACGAGCCCGTCGAGATCGTCGGCATCAAGGATACCCAGAACACCGTCGTTACCGGTATCGAGATGTTCCGTAAGTCCATGGACTTCTGCGAGGCTGGCGACAACGTCGGTCTGCTGCTCCGCGGCATCAAGCGCGAGGATATCGAGCGCGGCCAGGTTCTCTGCAAGCCTGGTTCGGTTACCCCGCACACCAAGTTCACCGGTGAGATCTACGTTCTTACCAAGGAGGAGGGCGGCCGTCACACCCCGTTCTTCGATGGTTATCGTCCTCAGTTCTACTTCCGTACCACCGACGTTACCGGTACGGTCAAGCTCCCCGAGGGCACCGAGATGGCTATGCCTGGTGACCACATCACCATCGAGGGCGACCTCATTCACCCGATCGCCATGGAGGAGGGCCTGCGCTTCGCTATCCGCGAGGGTGGCCACACCGTCGGTTCGGGCATCGTCTCCACGATCATTGAGTAAATTAGCTCTTTGATTTAGCTGACTTAGAGAGAACCCGGCACTTATAGGGTGCCGGGTTCTTTTCTACGCGGGGCTTTTTGCCCGCCAATTACGTCCGGCTCGCCCTTAAGCGAGCGTGAGGGATCGATTAGATCTCGTTGGCTCCATTGATGTGTTCCAAATATGAATGGACCCACCGAGAACCAATTGATTCGAGGTTTTCATTGACAGCACTTACGTAGAGCTGATAAAGTTACAACTCGTGCCCGTACGGGGCGGATATGAAAGGTTCAGGATACATGCGTACTCTAGTTACTCTTGCGTGCACCGAGTGCAAGCGCCGCAACTATACGACCACCAAGAACAAGTCGAACATGCCTGATCGTATGGAGATCAAGAAGTATTGCCCCTGGTGCCGTCACCACACGCTGCACAAAGAGACTCGCTAGTCTCTAGTTACATACGCCAGTAGTTCAATTGGTAGAGCATCGGTCTCCAAAACCGAGTGTTGAGGGTTCGAGTCCTTCCTGGCGTGCCAGTCATTATTCCGTAAGCTCCCATTTGGGGGCTTACGGTTTACTCATGTATAAGCGCATTGCGCGGAGGTAACCCAAATGGCCAACAAGAAGAACAAGAAGAAGGCACAGCAGCAGGCGTCTGCCAACAACGCTGCCGCCAACTCCAAGGTTGAGGCCAAGAAGGCCGTTGCCAAGAAGAACGAGAAGGCTGCGAAGTCCAAGAAGAATGAGAAGCCCGGCTTCTTCGCCCGCACCAAGAAGTATTTTGCTTCGGTGAAGTCCGAGATGAAGCGTGTCACGTGGCCCGATAAGAAGGAGCTCGTGAACTACTCGGTCGTCGTTTGCGCTTCTCTGGTCGTCGTCGGCGTCGTCATCGCTCTGCTCGATGCTGGCTTTGGCGAGGCTCTTGCTCTGTTCTCCGGATTGAGGGGCTAAACCATGTCTAAGCGTTGGTACGTCGTTCACACTTACTCTGGATACGAGAACCGTGTTAAGTCCGATCTCGAGCATCGCATCGAGACCATGGGCATGCAGGACCGTATCTTTGATATCGAGATTCCTATGGAGCGCGTCACCGAGATCAAAGAGGGTGGCAAGCGCGAGACCAAGGATTCCAAGATTTTCCCGGGTTATGTCCTGGTTCGCATGGAGATGGATGACGATGCTTGGACGTGTGTTCGCAACACGCCCGGCGTCACCGGTTTCCTGGGCGGCAATGGCAAGCCCGCTCCGCTTTCCCGCGACGAGTACAATAAGATGACTCGTCGTCCCGGTAAGGGCGATTCGCCCAAGCGTACGTCGGTCGATATTGAGGTCGGTACGTCCGTCCGCGTCACCGATGGCCCGCTTACCGACTTTGATGGCAAGGTCTCCGAGGTTAACACCGAGGCAGGCAAGCTCAAGGTCACGCTGATGATCTTTGGCCGCGAGACGCCGGTCGAGCTCGACTTTAACCAGGTCGCCGTCATCGCTTAAGTTTTCGTCCGTTCGCGCGAGCGTGCTTCTTCTGTGACTGCTCATCTCAGGAGTGCTTCTAACACGTGCGTGCTTACGATATAGCAAGTACTTCACACTCGTGATTCGAAAGGAATGACCATGGCTGAGAAGAAGGTTGCCAACGTCATTAAGCTCCAGATTCCTGCTGGTGCTGCTAACCCCGCTCCTCCCGTCGGCCCCGCCCTGGGCGCTGCTGGCGTGAACATCATGCAGTTCTGCCAGGCCTTTAACGCCGAGACGCAGGACAAGAAGGGCGACATCATCCCCGTTGAGATTACTGTCTACGAGGATAAGTCCTTCTCCTTCATCACCAAGACCCCGCCGGCGGCTCACCTCATCAAGAAGGAGCTGAACCTCAAGTCTGGTTCCGCTAAGCCCCAGGCCGACAAGGTTGGTCAGCTCTCCCAGGAGCAGCTCACCAAGATCGCCGAGATCAAGATGCCGGACCTCAATGCCAACGACATTGACGCCGCCAAGAAGATCATCGCCGGTACTGCCCGTTCCATGGGCGTCACCATCGCTGAGTAGCGATTTCTTATGGTAACGACGGGTGCTCCGACCGGGGCGCACGTTTAATGTGTGCAATAGGGCACACGATACGATGTGGGAGGGCTCACGCCCGTTTAACCACAGGAGGTAATGCACATGGCTAAGCATGGTAAGAGCTATAACGCCGCTGCCGAGAAGATCGACCGCGCCACGCTCTACACCCCCCTTCAGGCTGCCAAGCTCATCAAGGAGCTCGACACCGCCAAGTTCGACGAGACCGTCGAGGCCCACTTCCGTCTGGGCGTCGATACTCGTAAGGCCGACCAGAACATCCGCGGTTCCATCTCCCTGCCCCACGGTACCGGCAAGACCATTCGTGTTGCCGTCTTCGCCGAGGGCGAGAAGGCCCGCGAGGCCGAGGCTGCCGGCGCCGACATCATCGGTTCCGACGAGCTCGTCGCCCAGATCCAGAAGGGCGAGATCAACTTCGACGCCGCTATCGCTACGCCGAACATGATGGCCAAGGTTGGCCGCATCGGTAAGATCCTTGGTCCCCGTGGCCTCATGCCGAACCCCAAGCTCGGCACCGTGACCATGGACGTCGCCAAGATGGTCTCCGAGCTCAAGGCCGGCCGCGTTGAGTATCGTGCCGACCGCTACGGCATCTGCCACGTGCCCCTGGGCAAGAAGTCCTTCTCTGAGCAGCAGCTCGTCGAGAACTACGCTGCCCTGTACACCGAGATCCTGCGCGTCAAGCCCTCTTCTGCTAAGGGCAAGTACGTCAAGTCCATCTCCGTGTCTTCTACCATGGGCCCTGGCGTCAAGGTCGATCCCGCTATCCAGCGTGACTTCCTGGCTGAGTAACTTTTAGTTACTGCCTGAGCAAAGCAAGCATTGCTAAAGAAACCCGGTTCTGTCTCGTGCAGGACCGGGTTTCTTGATATCGCGTCAAAACTACCTCAAAGGGGACAGTGCCCCCTTTGAGGTAGTTACCAGGGTGTTCTGGCGGTTGATGACTCGATGGCCTCGTGGCGCCTGAGCTCTCGGCGCATGGTTTGCGAATTGAGCCAGGCTGCCTGCCATCCACGTGCGGGGTAGCGCGTCTGGTCGAGCTCAAACTGCGTATAGCCGCTGGCGTTGATGATTGTTGCCCCGCATGCATGCTGACGCTCACGTTGAAAGTCGTGACCATAGCATTGGTGCACATGTCCGTGGACCATGTAGTCGGGATTCCAGGACTCGAGCGCCGTGTTAAAGCACTCGAATCCTCGATGCGGCAGATCATCCAGATCGCCCACGCCGGCGGCGGGCGCATGGGTGAGCAAGATGTCGCAGCCGCCGACCATCCTCACTTTGCGGGACAGCTTGCGCATGCGCTTGGCCATCTCGCGCTCGGTGTACATGTTGGCGCCATCTCGATAGCGCATGGAGCCGCCAAGCCCCGCAATGCGGACGCCACGGTACACGTACACGGTGTCTTCGACACAGATGCAGCCACCCGGTGCATGACGTACGTAGCGGTCATCGTGATTGCCGCGCACGTAGATGAGCGGTTTGTTGATGACCGTAACCAAAAACTCAAGATAATCCGGGTCTAGATCGCCAGCGGACAAAATCAGGTCGATACCCTCAAAGCGTTCCTTGCGAAAGCACTCCCATAGGCATCGTTCTTCAGTATCGGCTATGGCAAGGATTTTCATATGGCGTGGACCTTCGGCTCATCGTCGGGCTGCGGAATGGTGCCCACCACGTTGTCTGCCAGCCAGTCCATCTCGACGATTTGCGTGCTCGGCAGTGGGGGAAAGCCCTCGATCTGCACCACGCCGTCTTGGCTATGGAGCTCGCCGCCAAATGGATTGATGGAGCCCTCGACGATGCCATTGCGGAGTAGCTGAACGAGCTTGCGCGTCTGATAGGGCAGGCCCGGAGCGTAGCGAATATCGATAACGCCCGAGCTCATGCCATACCAGTAGTTGACGGCGCGGACCCGGCTGTCGTCACTGGTCTCGTCCCAGGTGCCATGCAGCAGGCTTCGCACGATAAGCTCGTAGTAACGGCCCCAGTTCCATACCGGCATGGCGATGCCGACGACCTTGCCATCGATCAGGCGGTGAAGTCCGTAGGCCGTGGGATCTTCGAGCGACTTTGACATGTCGGCGCCGGTCATGACGCTCACGCCTTCGCGGCACATGGCCTCGGCAAGGCCACCGGCGGGCACATCGCCCCAGGTGAGGATTACCTGCGCGCGAGGGTCGAGCAGCGAGGCGCCGATGGCAAAGGCGTTGATCTCGCTAAGCGCGCCCGACGCAAAGACCGACGCGTGGTAGCCAATTCGATGGTTGTCCGCCATGCTGGCCGCAAGGGCGCCCAGGAGGAACTTGGCCTCGTACATCTTTCCAAAGTACGAACGGACGCTTTGGTGGGGAAGGCCGATAGAGCAGTTGAGGAACCGAACCTGGGGATACTCAACGGCTGCTCTGAGCGTGTATTCCATCAGGCGGTGCGAGGTCGAGAAGATGACCTTGTCTCCATGTTTGACAGCCGTTTCCACGGCGGCGTAGAACACGTCCGGATCGTGGCAGTCCTCGAACGCCTCGGTGCGCACGATACCGCCAAAGTGCTCATCGAGATACTGACGCCCTTGGTCGTGCAAGCTGTCCCAGCTCGACGTTGCACAGGGGAACTCATGGATAAAGGCGATACGCAGGGGGTTGGCCGCCGAATAGACGGTCTTGCCCATAAAGAAGTTGAGCACGCCGGAGGTGGACTTGGCGGGCGACTCTTCCTCATCGATGCTCGGTGCTTCGACAAGATCGACCTTGTCCTCGTCACTTTTCCCAGCGATGACCAGCTCGCGCCAGATCTTACACAGGCGGTTTACGACGATATCCGTCGGCGTATCCAACAGGCGGTCCTGATTGTACACATTGAGGTAGACGAGCATGGCGTCGGCGGGTGTAATGTCCAGGTGGTCGCCGCCCGCACGAAGGTAAGCGCGCTTAAAGAGCAGGAAGGTGTGGCGCAGGTAGTCGACCTTTTTCTGCGGCCATTTTTCGATGAGGTTCTGACCGAGCATCATGGCGAGCGTTTCGTAGCTTCCCTCGCGCGAGAACTCAATCTCGTATAGGGGGCAAACGCGCCAAAACGCGCAGAACTCGCCGTACAGGCGGCTTTCGACGGAATCCCATGTGCCGGGGTAGAGACGGGTGACCTTGGCCGAAACCGTCGGGGCGTCCAGGAATTTGAGAACGCTGACGCGCTTGTTGCCCTCTTGGACGTAAAACCGATGCATGAACTCGGTGACGATGACAGGATCGCGATAGCCCTCGGTCACCTGGATGTCGTAGAGGTTGGACCACTTGCGGGCGAACTCGGTGCTAAACGGCAGCAAGGGCATAAAGTTGCACGAAAAGACGGACTGACGGCCCTTGGTAACCGTGCCGACGACCATTTCGAGTGGAATGTCTCTCAGGCCAACATTTTCTCGCTGGCCTAAGGGGAGCTGAGCAACCAAGCTATCGAGGTCCGTGAGGTACGGATGCTCGCTTTGACTAATGGCGCGTCGACGTCCTTGCTCGCCGCGCTTGCGTGCTTGACGATAGGCCTCTTCCATAGTTTTGCTCCCTTAGTCGTTTAAACAACTATATGAACCATGGTACCACGAATGAAAACCACCACAAAGGTGCCTGTCCCCTGTGTGGTGGTTTAGGCGATGATGGGGGCGATGGCGCGGATGCAGGCGTCGGCCGCCGTGAAAGTGGTGCTGTCGTCGCTGACGATAAAGATGATCTTGCCCTTAATGCCAAAGTCGCCGATCTCGCTAAAGAGCACATACGGCTCCTTGTCAAAACCCGAGATGGGCGAGACGGCCGTTTTGGTGGCGCTGACAAGCTCGTCTGCTAGTGCATCGAGCGACGCCCATTTGGAGGGGTCTTTCACTGCGACGGGGACGGCCACGCGCCCAAAGGGCATCAGATGAACGAGCGTGTTCTTAGAGATGTTGGAGTTGGGGACGATGATGGTCTGCCCGCAGGCGTCCACGATGGTCGTGTGGCGCCAAGTGATGTCCTGGACCACGCCCGACACGCCGCCGACCTCGATATTGTCGCCGGGCTTGATAATGCCCATAAAGGTCACCTGCATGCCGCCGATAAGGTTTGACAGCGTATCCTGAAAGCCCAACGAGATGGCAATGCCGCCGACGCCAAGAGCGGCGACGAGCGCGTTTGCGTTAATGCCGAAGCAGTTGTCGAGGATAAAGCTGCCGCCGATCATCCAGATGACGGCACGCGCGATGTTGATGAAGATACTCGATGCCGGAAGCGGGTTGTCGTCGCGGTTGAGCAGGTGGCGCAGTGTCTTGGAAACGATTTTGGTGGCGATTGCCGTGCCTATCGCCAAGATGCCGGCCCAGATGATGTTGTGGACCCACCGTTGCTCAAAGAAATGAAGAATCGGCTCAAACAATTCCATGTAGGGAAAACCTCCTCATGATCATTCAACCATGATACCCACCAAAAAGCCCGTCCGATCACATCGGACGGGCTTCTGTGCTCGATATAAGGTTTGCACGGCGGGTCTGCAAGGCCCGGCGGTGTAGCTTAGCGGCGGCGCATCCAGATAATGCCGAGCATGATGACGATGATGCCGCCGATGAGGCATGCACCGACCACGGTCAGCGTACGGTCTGTCTCTTATACACATCTGACGCTGCCGACGA
>UROO01000020.1 GCA_900549555.1 uncultured Collinsella sp.
CGAGATAGGAGTCCGTCTCGTGGGCTCGGAGATGTGTATAAGAGACAGAGTTTATCTCGACGCCCAAGCTCGACGACCTGGCCTGCGCCTACACCTCGCTGCAGGCATTTTTGGGTGCCGAGAATGCGCATGACATCTCGGTCTTTTGCTGCTTTGATAACGAGGAGGTTGGCTCCGAGACCAAGCAGGGCGCCATGTCGACGTTCTTGGCCGACGCGCTGCGCCGCATCAACGGATCGCTGGGCTTTGACGACGAGTCGTACCATCGCGCACTTGCCGCATCGATGCTTGTGAGCTGCGACAACGCGCATGCCGTGCACCCCAACCACGCCGAGAAGTGCGATGCTCGCAATCAGGTTGTGCTCAACGGCGGCATTGTCATTAAGGAAGCCGCCAACCAGCACTACTGCACCGATGCCTTTAGCCGCGCGGTGTTCCAGGCCATCTGTGATGACGCCGACGTACCCACACAGGCCTTCGCCAACAAGAGTGATATGGCCGGAGGCTCCACACTCGGCAACCTGTCCAATATGCAGGCGAGCATGCATGCCGTGGACGTGGGCCTGCCGCAGCTGGCCATGCACTCAAGCTACGAGACCGGCGGCGTACGCGACGTGATGTACGCCATCCGCGCCCTCACCGCCTTCTACGAGCGCGACCTCCATATCAACGGAGCCGAAAGCGCGGAGCTCTAAAACCTGCCAAAGAGGGATGTTGATTTCGGCAGGTTTTATCTGGGCGAATGCAAAGGGTGAAACCGAGCTAGATCTGTGATATGTGGCCGCCGAGGTGCAGTGTGCCTCGGCGGCTTTTTGTGTACAGAGTACGGCTAATGCTTATAAATGCTATACATGCTTTACGTATCTACCATAGAGTTTTATGATAGTTTTGAAGTATTAAGGAGGGGTCATGACCACAACAGCCGCTCAGATCAACGTGCGTCTCGATGCCGATCTTAAAAGGAGTGGGGACGCCGCTCTCTCCAGGGCCGGTATGACGCCGAGCCAAGCGGTGCGTGCGCTCTGGCAACTTGCGGCATCTCTGGCTGATCGGCCCGGCGCGCTCGAGGATATCCTGCTGCCCAGTCGTGCCCGGGCGGAACAGCGCGAGCGCGAAAAGGCCGCCAAACGTAAGCTCGAGCTCATGGATCAGGGGTCGAAGCTGTTCGCTGCCGCTTGCCGTGAGTCGGGAATCGATATGGTCAGGGCTCAGCCATCGGACGACGAAGAGCTCAAACGGAATGCCTATGCGGATCGCTATGGCGAGGAGATGAGCTGGCTCTATGAGTGAGGCTCCAAGGCGTATCTTGGTTGACACCAACGTGTGGCTCGATTACTTCATTCCCTCACGACGTGGTCGTTCGGTGGCGATTGAGTTTTTACGCGATGCATGCACGGCGCAGGTGGATTTGCTGTATGCGGCGACATCGTCCAAAGATCTGTTCTATTTGATTTCAAGCGAACATAAGGCATGGTATCGGCGCGAGCATGGCTCACTATCCCAAGATGCCGCCGTGGCGGCGACATCACTTGCATGGGATTGCCTCGACGTGTTGTCGCAACTTGCCACGCCGGTACCCTGCGACCTGAGTGACATATGGATGGCGAGCAAGCAGCGTAATCTCCATAGCGATTACGAAGACGATTTAATCATTGCGGCAGCGATGCGCTCCCAAGCAGATTTACTGGTCACCAACGATGTCAAACTCTGTTCACACGCGCCTGTCGCAGCAATGAGCGTAGAAGACGCAAAGAATTACTTAGCAACGCTCTAACAATTTGAAGACCCCACAGGTTGAGCAAAAGTCAGCGAGAGTCTGCCGTTTGAGCCAAGGTGCCGTGAAATGAAAAGGCGCTGACCTTCTGGTCGCGCCTTTGAAATTGAACGGCAGATTGGCCAAACGGCGGGCTCGCAGCGTCGACCGGTCCGCCGTTCGTTAGAACGGCGGAACCCATGGGGCTCGCAGCGTCGAGGGGTTCCGGCGTTTGGCAAAACGCCGGAACAATTAGTGTTCGATCCAACAGCGCAGGGTCTCGCCGGCCTGCAGGTGACGCAGATTCTCCGCGGCGATGTCGACGACGTTGTTGAGCGTGGCTGCCAGGTGGAACCAGCCGGAGACGTGCGGTGTGATGAGCATGTTGGGTGCATCCCACAACGGGCTTGTCGCGGGCAGCGGCTCGGGGTCGGTGACGTCGACCGCGGCGCCGGCGAGATGTCCCGACTCCAGGGCGGCAACCAAGTCGTCGGCGACCACAAGGTCGCCGCGGCCGCCGTTGGCAAAGAAGGCGCCCGGTTTCATCGCGGCGAAGAACTCGGCGTTCGCCAGGCCGCGGGTCTCGGGTGTGCTGGGCATAAAGGATGCGACGATGTCGGCCTCGGCCAGGCGCTCAGGTAGGGCGTCCATGCCGTCCATATCCTCAAACACAATGGGGTAGACGAGCGGATGGCGCTTGATGCCGCGGACGTGCGCGCCCATGCTGCGGCAGAGCGTGGCAAAGTGGCCGCCGATATCGCCCGCGCCCAGCACCAGCACGTTGGCGTTTTTGAGCGAGGTGACCGGCCCCAAATCCTCCCAGCGATGTTCGCGCTGCAAGTCATGATAGCCGGGCAGGCGCTTCATCATGGAAAGGAGCATGGCAAACATGTGCTCGCTCACGGCCTGACCGTAGGCGCCGATTGAGCAAGACAGCTTGGCTTCAGCCGGCACGGTGCCGGCGGCAAGGTAGTCGTCATAGCCGGCGGTCTGCAATTGCAACAGCTGGAGATGGTCGCATGCCGTGAGCATGCCAGGGTCGATGTTGCCCAGGATCACGTCGGCATCGGCGACCTGTTCACGTGTGGCGGCATCGGAGCTCGTGTAGATAAAGTCCTCGCCCGGAGCACTCGATTCAAGAATTGCGCGATGGCGGTCGTTGACGGGCAGCAAAACCAGGATGTTCACAAGCAGTCATCTCCGCTCAGCCTGCCAAAAAGGGACAGGTTTATTTTGGCAGGTTTTATCAGGCAAAACGTTCAAATAAAACGCCGGATGCAAGACGAGCGTGCCCGTCAGCATCCGGCGTCCGCACAGCTACCAGCTGAGCAGCTCGTAGCCGTCCTCGGTCACCACGAGCTGTACCTCGCACTGGGCCGAGTCGCTGCCGTCCTTGGTGCGCACGCACCAGCCGTCGCCCTTGCTAATCTTAATGTCGGGCGCCCCGGCGTTGACCATGGGCTCGATGGTAAAGACCATGCCCGGAGCCATGATGGTGTCCACATCGGGCGCCTCGGTGGTAAAGCCCACAAACGGGTCCTCGTGGAACTCCTTGCCAATGCCGTGTCCGCCGTACTCGCGCACCACGCTAAAGCCGGCGTCCTCGACCGTCTTTTGCACGGCTTCGGCCATAACGGAGAGCGGCAACCATGGCTTGACGGCTGCCAAGCCCGCTTCCACGCTGGCGCGGGTGACCTCGACCAGGCGCTGGCGCTCGGCAGAGACCTCACCGATGCAGAACATGCGGCTCGAATCACTAAAGTAGCCGTCCAGGATCGTGGAGCAGTCGACGTTGATGATGTCGCCCTCGTGCAGCACGTCCGTATCGCAGGGGATACCGTGACAGACCACGTCGTTGATCGAGGTGCATACGCTCTTGGGGTAGCCCTCGTAGTTGAGGTCGGCCGGCGTGCCGCCGTGCTCGACGGTGTAGTCGTAGATCATCTGGTCGATCTGGTTGGTGGTCATGCCCGCGGCGATGTGCTCGCCTACGTAATCGAGCACGCCCACGTTGATGGCGGCCGAGCGCTTGATGCCCTCGATATCGGCGGGCGTCTTGTAGAGCGTGCGGGGCAGAACCTCCCAGCCCTCTTCCCACAAGCGCTCGAGGCGCTCATCAAAGGTGCTATGGCATTTCTTATATTTTTTGCCGCTGCCGCACCAGCAAGCGTCGTTGCGGCCGGGCACGGGTCCTTTGTCAAACATGGCTAACTTCCTTTCATACGCAGCTAGTATAGCCCACCCACGCGTCTATAAAAGTTGCGGTGATATAGTTCCGATTTAAGCGGTTTAACAGCACAAATAGGAACTATATCACCGCAACTGATGGGGCGGGATGGTGGGCACTGGCTGCTGCGTGGTTTTGCTAGTAGCTCACCTGGCAGGGGATGCCGAGGGCGCGCACGCGTGCAGCAATCTTGTCGAGCACCTCGGGCGCCGCTTTAGCAAGGCCGGCGACCGGTGTCTCGCGCGCCACCGTGTAAATGGTCGCCTCCTGTGGGCGAATGCGCTCGAGCGCCGCGAGCCAAGGGCCGACGTACTCCTCGCCGGTGTTATCGAGAGACTTGCCCCGGTGCTCGCCGGTCAAAAAGATCGTCTGGATAATGACGCGGCCGTTAAAGCTCGCGAACGTCTCGATCTGGTGCTCTACATCGTAGGGGCCAACGGGCTGGTCGAGCAGCTGGATAAAAGCCGGGGCGACCGTATCGAGCTTGAGGATGTTGTCGTCGACCATCATGAGCGCATCGTGTACCTGGGGATGGTCGGCGCGCGTGCCGTTGGAAAGCACGGCAATCTTGGTGTTTGGGGCCAGCTCGTCGCGCAGCGCGACGGCGCCGGCGATGGCCTGCGGAAACTCCGGTGCGGCGGTGGGCTCGCCGTTGCCTGCGAAGGTGATTACATCGGGGAGCTCGCCCTCGGCTGCCATCTCGCGCAGCTTTACCTCGAGCGCGTCGAGTACCACGGCAGCTGTGTTGTACGGCTCATGGCAGGGGCGCTCAGCGTTGAGACCGTTTTCGCAGTAAATGCAGTCGAATGTGCAGATTTTGCCGCTGGCCGGCATCATGTTGACGCCGAGCGAAAGGCCCAGGCGACGGCTGCGAACGGGCCCAAAGATGGGGCCGGCATTCAAAAACGTAGACATAGGCATATGCTCCTCAAGACAATTGTGCCTAAGCATAGCATCGGCTCCAAAGCAAGGTGTAGGCTCTTGCTTTACAAGTTTCGTTTTTTCACGTCGCTCATTATGCCGTGCCATGAAAAGCCTCGGGTCGGGTACAGTTAATCTGTTAACAAGTCGTAAGGCAATGCGGGTCCATCCAATCGTACTGACGTGCAACTGGATGGGCGTTGATGATGGGGGCACAACATGGATTTTACGGTCGAGAATGCGGGCACTACGATCGCCTGCCGCGAGTATGCCGGCCCGGTTGTATCGTCCGATGCATCCGCCTTGGTTTGCGTGCACGGTGCCTGCGTCGACGGCGTCTTTTTTGACGCCATCGCCCGCGAGCTCGCCCGTGACTGTCGCGTCATTGCCTACGACCGCCGCGGTTGCGGCGAGAGCGGCGACGCTGCAGACGGACGCTACGACCTCGCTGCCCAGGCCGCCGACCTACAGGCTGTTATCGAGCATATTGGCGCTCCGGCAAACGTGCTCGCGCACAGTGCCGGTACGTTGGTGGCCCTGGAGCTTCTCCGTGCAAACCCCGCCATAATCTCGCGTGCGATTCTGCATGAACCCGCCGTGACGGATGAGGGCGCCGGCCTGGGCGCGGCCCCGGTCTTGCTCGAGATGATCGCCGCGGGAAAGGTCTCCAGGGCATTACGGGCCTTCCTGGGCGCCATCGGCGATTCGGACCCTGAGGCCCCCAAGTTAACCGAGGCGGAAGCCAAGCATGCCCTGCGCAACGGCCGTAGTTTCATGGCGAACGAATACGGGATTACTATGACCTGCGTTCCCGATTGGGATAGCGTCCGTGCGTCGAAAACGGTGGCCGCCGTGCTCCTGGGCGAGCTCTCGATTGGCACGCCTCGCGAGGCGGGCACGAGGGTGGCGGCTGAGCTTTTGGACTGTCCGCTCGTAATGGTTCCCGGCGCGCACAACGGCCTGCGCGATCGCCCGGGAGCGGCTGCCCAGACTGTCCTTGGCATCCTGGGGCTCTAACACCCGCAATAGCCAAAGCAGACTTCACCCACAAACGTTTCGGCATTGTTAACAAATGTGTTCAAAACCTCACGTCTGCGGCTTCAATCGCGCCGTCTGCCAACTCATAAAAATGTAACAGCATTTACGTGCTTACCTGCATCGGCAAGGTGTTACCCTTGTAACATTTGGAACCCACCGCTACCATGCGAAGCTATCGAAAGGGCCCCATATGCTCAATAATCACGAGGTCAATCTAACCGACGAGGAGGCTGCCGCCGAGGTCGCCCGTGTCGCGAAGACCTACCCCGTGGTACGTTTACTGTCGGCCGATCAGATTAAGAGCGAGCCTAACTGCCTGCTCGCCGGCGATCGCTGCCCTTGTTTGCGCCAGGCAAGTCTTGAGGCCTTGACAGATTCCGATGAGGTGTCGGAGCAACTGCTCAACGATGGCGTTGAGTACCGTGCCCATCTGCGCCCTCTGAAGGTCGAGGGCGAGCCTCATGTCCTGCTGATGGTGCGTCCGATCGATGGGCAAGAGGCCGCAAAAGAGGACCTTGTCTACACCGATGTGCTGACGAGCGTGCACAATCGCCGATATTACGAGGAAAAGCTCCGTAGCGCCCGCATGAACGCCGGCGTTGCGATGATCGACCTTGATGATTTTAGGGTCTTCAACGATACGTGTGGCCGTCATGCCGGCGACCTTGCGCTCGGTGCCGTGGCGACAGCCATGCGCAGCGGAATCCGTTCGACTGACGAGCTTGTGCGCTATGGCTGCGACAAGTTTGTGGTTGTCATGCCCAATATTCCCTCCGATGACTTCACCCGTCGCCTGCATCAGGTGTCCGATGCCGTTCGTTCCACGATTATTCCGGGCCATGAGTACGTGAGCTTGACGGCATGTGTTGGTGGCGTTCGTATTCATGGCGAGACGGTCGATGAGGGCGTTGGCCGCGCTGTCCAGTTACTGAGCCGCGCTAAGGCAAAAGCCGGTACGGTCGTGACCGATGCCGATTCCATCGAGGCCTTCCAAAGTGAAAAGCCTTTGGTACTTATTGTCGATGACTCCGAGATGAACCGAGTCATTCTCAGCGAGATGCTCAAGGACGAGTATTGCATCCTCGAGGCCGATAACGGTCGTACGGCGCTCGACATGGCCGACCGCTATGGTGATGAGTTGTCGCTCGTACTGCTGGATATTGTCATGCCGGGCATAAGCGGCTTTGAGGTGCTGGCCGGTCTGTCGCGCCGATCGGGTATCGACAATCTGCCTATCATCATGATTTCGAGCGAAGATTCCGATGATATGGTTCTGCGCGCGTACGAGCTAGGCGCCTCGGACTATATCAACCGCCCGTTTGACTCCCGTGTCGTGCGCCGCCGTGTAAGCAACACCATCCGCCTATACGCCAAACAGCGCCGCCTGACGAGCCTGCTGTCCCAGCAGTACAACGAGCGTGTCAAGAACAGTCGCATGCTCATCGACATCATGGCTGGCGTCATGGAGCTTCGCAACGGCGAGAGCGGCAGGCACGTTACGAACATCGAAAAGCTGACCGAGCTGCTGCTTGGCTGTCTGGTCCAGCGTAGCGACACCATTTCCCTTGACAATGAGGAGCGCTCCACGATTGCCCTGGCTTCGGCGCTGCACGATATCGGCAAGATGTCGATTGACGATGCGATTCTCAACAAACTCGGGCGCCTTACGCCCGAGGAGTTCGAGATTATGAAGACGCATACCACAATCGGCGCCGACATGCTGCTTGAGCTGGGTAGCCATCACGCCGGCAATGCGCTTATGGAATATGCGTACCAGATTGCGCGTTGGCATCACGAGCGCTGGGACGGCAAGGGTTATCCCGATGGCCTTAAGGGCGACGAAATTCCCATTGCCGCACAGGTGGTTTCGGTGGCCGACGTGTACGATGCTCTGACGAGCGTGCGCGTGTACAAGGACGCTATCCCGCACAAGGAGGCAATTCAGATGATCCTGGACGGTAAGTGCGGCACCTTTAACCCGCTGCTGCTCGATTGTCTGCTCGAGGTGCAAGACCAAATTGCCGGGACGTTGGCACGCCCCGCCGACGTTGTCGCGTTTCCCATGATTTAGTTTGACCAAAGGAGTTTTTAATCCATGATTTCCATGCGTGAGGCGTATGAGAAGATCGGCGCCAATTATGATGACGCGTGCGCTCGGCTGATGGGCGAGGAAATGCTCGCCCGCTTTGCCCTCAAGTTTTTGGATGACGAGAGCATGGACAAGCTGGAGGCCGCCATGGCGGCGGGAGACGCCGAAGGTGCGTTTATGGCAGCGCACACGCTCAAGGGCGTGAGCCAGAACCTGGGATTCGATAATCTGTACGAGCCGGCGGTCGTGGTGACCGAGGCGCTGCGCGGCGCCGATGCCGTTGACGGCGCTCGCGAGGGGATGCATGCGCTGCAGCAGCAATATGCGGCTACGATGTCGGCCCTGCGCGAGGCGGCCGAATAAGGGCTTGCGAGCCTTGATGACAATGAGAGTGGATAATCTCCCGTTTTAGGCTCGGTGGTGGCCTCAAAGTGGGAGATTATCCACTCTCGTTCGATACGTGTCCAAAAATCCACTCTCACCCCTTCCGATTAGTGAATGGCCTATGCGCACTGGCGGGGCTTTCCGCATGCAATCTATATCGTTGTTCGATAAACTGTTCGAATAACGATAGAGTCGATGAGGGTGAGTGTATGTCTAACAGCGTTCAGCGTATGGCCAAAGCGGGCGAAAATATCAGGAAGCTTGGCTTTTGCATGGCAGCCGTTTTTGCAGGGATGCTCGTCGCTTTTGCCGCGTTGGTTGTTTACGTGATCTGGTATGCGGTTGCAAACGTTGCCTCTGTCGATTCTTTCGGCGTCGTGACGCTTCTCGATGGCGGGTGCATCGTTATCCCAAGCGGACTGTGCCTGGCACTCGTCGTGGGTATTTCGCTTGTCGTTCTGTGTGGGATCAGCCGTAACATCTCGCGAGGCGTCTCGCCCTTTACCAAGACGCATGTGCGGCTTATCCGTGTTCTTGCGCTTGCCTTTGCTGTTAACGCCGCGGTTTCGCTTATTGGTGCCTACGGATCGGTCAATCTTACCATTGGTGGGCTGGAGCTTTACGTCGTGCCTCATTCCTTCGTTATTGAGATTTGCCAAGGCGTTGCCTTTGATGCGGGGTCGCTTATCGGCGCGGCTGTCTGTCTGTGTATCTCGGTGATCTGGAGTTATGCCTCGCTGCTCCAAGAGCAGTCTGACGAGCTTGTGTAGGAGGAAGCATGAGCTATCTCATCATCGAGCTTGAGACGCAGCTACTTAAGACCGGAAAGACCAGTGCTGATCTGATTCGTGCCACGGGGCATACTCCGGCTAATATTTCTAAGCTAAGAAACGGAAAAATTAAAGCTATTCGCCTTAAGACGCTTCTCGATATTTGCGATGAACTTGACTGTCAACCGGGAGATATTATTCGGCGGGTGAGTGAGAAAGAGCTTGAGGAGCTTATTGTTGAGCGTGCAAAAAATGTCGTGAGGCAGATGCGGAATGGTGGAGGCAATGAGGCGTCGCTTCCGACATCAGTCTTTGCTGTAGATTTGAGCGACGAGTAGCATATAGCGAGCAGCTAAAACGAGATATTGGTGTGATGGGGCCCGTGTCTAGCGCGGGCCCCATCTCTTTAAATTATCTTGACAAATATAAGTTATCGATAAACAATAACACGAAGTAAAAGCGATAATAGAAAGGAGGAACGATATGAGCTGGATTGTCAAACCGAGTTATGTGGACCCCGGTGGTGGGTGCAACGGTTACTGCAAGACATTCTGTGGAGCACGCACTTGCGTCAATAACTGCAGCAAAAACTTCTGTTTAGTTAATCTCTAGCAGTTGCGGCTGCTGCCAGGCGACAGTCTGGCAGCAGCGGTTTTGCTATCAAGTAGAACGGGAGGCCAATGAGTGCATCAGCGATAAAGCTATCAAAGGTGTCAAAGCGCTACGGGAAACGGCGCGTTTTGCATGACGTTTCCTTCGAGGTGCATCAGTCTGAGCTCTGTGCCCTTGTCGGTGCAAACGGTGCGGGCAAAAGCACGCTTATTAAAAACGTCTTGGGCCTCTGCGAGCCGTCGTCGGGGAGCGTGGAGCTCTTTGGAGGCAAATCAAAGAGAGAGCTTAGCCTGATGCGGACGCGTGTCGGCTATGTGCCAGATTCCAGCGGAGCATACCAGTCCCTCAGTGCGGTTGAGAATCTTCGGATCCGATGTGCGGAATGGGGGCTTGATGAGAAACGTGAGGTTCCTCGCGTTTTGAGTCTAGTTGGACTGGACGTCGAAGAGAAAAAGAGCGTAAGCAGTTTTTCTCTGGGAATGAAACGGCGGCTGGATATAGCTACGGCTTTGTTGGGTGACACTGACCTGCTTATTTTTGATGAGCCAGCAAACGGTTTGGACCCGCTGGGCATCGAGAGTATATGGGCCCTTATCGGTCGATTGAATCGAGAACAGGGTAAGACCATGCTCATCTCTAGCCATGATTTGGATGAGTTGGCATCAGTTGCAACAAGTTGCGTGTTTATTCATGACGGCGAACTGCTGAAAAAGGAATCGATGGACGTCATAAGGGATGAGGCGTCGTCCCTAAAAGAGTATTACAGGCGCTTGATGAAGGCGGTCTCGCTATGAAGCGGGCGATCCATCCCATAAAGGCAGATATGATGCGTTTGCACAGGATGTTTCCGGCGAAGTTTGGCCTTGCGCTTATTCTGGCGTTCGGCCTTCTCTTCGGTGTCTTTCTAAAAAACGGAACAACGTTGCTCGCCTTTGGCAATAGCGTTTTTGGGGAGGATATTGGTTTCTGCTGGAATGTAATCGATCCTTCTGCACCCGATGAGTCCCTTGTGCGCAGTGCTTTTGCCGGCACGTCTCTGTTCGTTCCGCCCATCGTTTGCCTGGCGATTTTACAGGAGCGCGGCTATGAAGAGGGACACCGAATTTCTTCAGCAAGAGGTCTTACCCGCTTTAATGGGGTCCTAGCACATGTGCTTTCGTCTGCTTTAATAATTGGCGCAGCATATAGTGCGCTTTGCCTTCTTCTTTTTGCAATAGCGATAACACGTGGAGGGCAAAACTATGCGCATAGCATGCTGGCTGCATTTTTGCCAGCAATGATAATCAACGCCGTATTGGTGATATCGGTTGCGTTGGAGACGGTAACCATCTATCGGATTACAAGCAGCGCTGTATTTAGCGGGGCTGTGATAATAATCGGATTTGTCATGAGCTTGACGCTCTACGGAACTTACCTTCAGGCGCCCATACCGTCCTTGCGATGGATTTTCCTTCTTCCGGGGCCGTATCTTGGAGTCGGAAGTGCTCTTGGGTATAGCGATATGGGGCAGCTGACGCTTCTGGGATATGGCGTGGCAGCCAGCTGTCTATCGGTATTGATTTACGCTCTCGTGAGCTTTCGCGCTGGGGGTGTGTTCAATGGCTCGTCAGATTAAAAGACTTCTCCAGTCAGAATGGAAGCATGCGAGCAAATGGGCGTACGCCTTAATCCTGGTAATTTATGCGTGCATGGTGGTATTGCAGCTTAATTCTTTCCCGATGTGGTTCTGTAGCCTCCGTGAGAACAGTTTCTTGGGCTTTTTCCCAGACCCGACGCTTCGGCTATCGGCAGAGGATGTCCTTCTATTTGGTAATGCAGGGGTTTTTCGCGGTCTGCTTTTCAACGTAGCCCCGTTGGCTCATGCATTGTTCTTTCCGTTCATCGCGGCTTGCATTGTGCCGCGCTTTGTCAGTTCGGGCTTTATTGAGGAACCGTGGGGGTTGTCGGAGGCTCGGGGAGGGAAGCGTGTGTGCGCTATCGTTGCGCGAGTGGTGCTGTCTTCTTTTGCCCTTTTGGGCGCGTTTATCCTGTCGAGTGTCGTTTTGTACTGTCTTAACTGCGTAATCGTTTTGGATGCTCAGCAGTATTTCAACCTGCATGTATTTTGCTATCGACTTGTTCTTGCTGCTGCTGCCTGCCTTGCATACGTGGTTTCTTGCGTAATCGTTGTTTCCTATTTTGGGTCCGGCTTCGGTCCGATTGGCATGCTGCTGCTTGTCAACGTCGTAGCGATCTACATACAGCTCGGGGCCAATTCCATGCTTCCGCTTCCGTCCTCGATGCTCATGTGGATTTGCGGCGTGACCCCGTTGGGGGATGGTCAATGCGTTTCGATTTTAATTGACTGCCTAATAAACGTAGCAAGCGTTTTTGCCATCTGCTTTACAGTCGACCGATTGCGGTCGAGATTTCTTTGATTGCTTGTGAGGGATAAACATATGAGACCGTCTCAATACAACCTGATTGAAAACCGTGGCGAAAGGACGCTGGTGATGAATGCGAAGACCGGTGCGATCCTTTCGTTAGATAAGCAGCATGCAGAAAGAATGTGCCGCATGGTATCGGGAAGCGAATGGGAGCCAGATGAATTGTGCGAAGCGTTGCTTCAAGGAGGGATGCTGTTAGAAGATGATCGTGACGAAAAGGAGGAAATGAAGGCGATAGGCCGTCTTGTTCGGTTTTCTGATCGCTCTCTCGGCATGACGATAGCCCCGACATTGGAGTGCAACTTCTGTTGCCCATACTGTTATGAAAAGGGGCAACGCAAAACGACAATGACTCCGGAGGTCGAAGACCGACTTGTTTCATTCGTGAAAGAGCGTTCACGGGGGCTGAGCGAGTTTGACATCAGTTGGTATGGTGGAGAGCCGCTGCTACAAGTCGATAGAATTCAGCGACTCACAGAGCGTATAAAGGGGGTCCTTAATCCGGAGTGTTCCTATGCAGCATCCATTGTCACAAATGGGTATCTTCTGACGCCAGAATTGGCTGCGGCTCTCGCGGCTTGTGACGTCAAGATGGCTCAGGTGACTTTGGACGGTTCTCGACAAGATCATGATTCCCGGCGAATCTTGCGGAACGGACAGCCGACATACGATGCGATTCTAGACAACGTTTCTAAAGTCACCCATCTGTTAGATATTTCTATCAGGTGCAATGTCGATGCCCATAACATTGTCGGTGCCGGCGATTTGCTGGATGCGCTCGAGGAAAAGGGCCTTAAAAACAAGGTGGGATTCTACCTAGCGCCTGTCGACAATATCAATGATACGTGCCCAAGCGACAGTAGTTGTTTTTCGATGGAGGCATTTTCTCAGGAAGAGCTGGACTTTTATAGCCATGCCGTTGATAGGGGGTTCTACGTTGACCTGACGGTGCGCTTTAATCCGGCTATATGTGGCGCTGTTTGTGCAGGGTCATTTGTAGTGGATCCGGAGGGCTACCTTTATAAATGTTGGGATGAAATCGGGATGCGTGAACGCTCCGTCGGCACACTTGCCGAAGGGCCGAGGATGAATGCTCAGCTGGTCCAATGGCTAAACTATGAGCCGAGCGATCATGAGTGTGAAGAGTGTTTTGCCTATCCCTCATGCATGGGAGGTTGCCCTAATCACGCTCTTCATGGAGGGTCAAAACAGTGCGTATCTCAAAGGTATCAGGTGCGCCAACGAATGATTTTGACCGAGAAAGCTCAGCGATTGCTTTCGGAATTGGATTCAGCTCGTGTTTAATCTCTGCGTAAGAACAATAATCAAGAATCCAAAGTATATAACCTATCTTCTAATGTGCCTGCTCTCGCTTGTGGTTGGTCTCGCAATTCCTTTTCTGACGGGGCAACTGGTCAACAACTTTGTCGGTGTCGCGCGAGATGGGGAAAGCGTAATCGCCATCGGCGCTGAGATAGCAGCGCTGGGTATTGTACGAGCCGGTTTGAATTGCGTCAGTGAGCTGGTCTATGTCGATCTGCAAACACATGTGGGATTTGCATTGAATGAAGAGGTGATAAGTCACGTTCAAAGGCTACCACGGGCCTTCTTTTCTAATTTTGATGCCTCATATTACAACCAACAGATTAATCATGACGCTAACGATTTGGTGATATTTGTTATAAACGCAAGTGTCCAAAGCGTGAGCAATATAGTGACGTTGCTTGTGGTGTTTGTTGTCCTGGCGACCATAAACGGTCACCTGGCAATGCTTTGTATGGCTCTGGGCATAATAGGTGGCGCGGTCTATTCGCTTTTCAAAAAGTGTTTGTTCGCAAGAAGTTTCGAGGCTCAAGAGCAGGAGGCTCGATTCTTTTCCGATCTGGAGAAGCAGCTTAGCAACGCACAATTTATCCGCAGACATGTTCTATTCGAGGTTTTCAAGCAAAGGCTTGAGCACTCTTTTGCAGAGCTATATCGTTTCGTTTATCAGAACCAGCAAATTAATGCGACCTTTACGTTTGCCAACACTGCCGTCACATCTTTGGCACAGGGTGGAATCTTGATTCTGGGCGCAAAGGAAGTTCTCGACGGCAATTTGCTGCCCGGCTATCTTATGACGGCGCTAAGCTATTACTCCTATTATTCTTCGGCTATTGAATTCTTCCTTGCGCTGGGCAAGGACTATCAAACGTCAAAGGTATCCTACGAGCGTTTGCGGCGCTTGCTGGACATGCCCGAGGACTCAAACGGGGACATTATCCTCGATGATGTTTACGAGGTGAACTGTTCCGAGCTGGCATATAGCTATCCGGGGTCTGTAAAGACCGCGTTCGGAGACATTCGGGCTTCTTTAGAAAAAGGAAAGGTATACGCAATCGTTGGGCCGAACGGTTCCGGTAAGAGCACGCTGCTGGATGTGATAAGCGGTTGCGATCCAGAAAACTGCAAGGGTGATATTTGGATTAACAGCAAGCCCCTGAGCTCTCTGGACCGTTATGCGCTGCGAAAGCGCAATATCGGGATTACTGAGCAGGAGCCGCCCCTGACCGAAGGGTCGATACGGGACAATTTAACTCTTTGCTGCAGAAGCGCTGAAGAGCGTGACCTTGAGAGCCTCATTGAGAGAATGGGGCTTAAAAAGATGGTCGATTCAAGTGGTGGACTTGATGTCGAGCTGGACGATAGGCAGAACAATATTTCAGGAGGGGAAAAACAGAAAATAGCGATTATTCGCCAGCTGCTGAAAAACCCGGACGTGATGATGTTTGATGAGCCGACATCTGCACTTGACAGCCAAAGCAAGCAGGCGTTTATCGAAATCCTTAAGGAAAGAAAGGGGCGACATATCACGGTCATCGCTACGCACGACCCTGTGCTTATTTCGGCATGCGATGAAGTGATTGAAATTGCCTGACGGGTTAGTGGACCGCGCATATCAAATTCAGGGGGGGCGGGCACCGTAGCTGGCGTCCGCCCCCCCCTGGCTTAGGAGGCTATAACCTGAGTGGTTTGCGAGCTAGCGGGCCTGCTTTACCTTGGCCGCTGCCTCGACAAACGACTTCCACAGGTTAAAGTCGGTCTCAAGCGTCATCCACGTGTACTCGGGATGCCATTGCACGCCCAGGCAGAAAGGCTGGCCTTCGACTTCGATGCACTCGGGAACGCCGTCGGTTGCCTTGGCGACCAAGCGCGTGCTTTTACCCAGACGATCGACGCAGCAGTGGTGTGCGGAGTTGGTCTGGATCAGCCTGTGCCCGCCAACCGCGCGCTCCAGCAGCGAGCCCGGCACGACCTCGACAGGATGCACAGGGTCGTTGAGCACGTGGGTATGGCGCCACTGCGTGCGGCCCTCGCGCGCGCCCAGGCTCGGCACGTCCATGCACAGGGTGCCGCCGGTGGCGACATTGAGCAGCTGCGTGCCTCGGCAGGTGGTAAAGAGCGGCTTCTTGGCGCGAAGTACCTCGTTAACCAGCTTAAACTCAAAACGGTCGCGAATCTCGCAGCACAGCGTGGGGTCGTAAGGACGCTCGTCGCCCCAGCGCTTGGGGTTGACGTCCGGGCCGCCGGGAATGGCGATGCCGTCAGCGATATCGACGTAATGACGGATAACCTCAATGTCCTCGGTGATGGACATCTGCAGCGGCAGGCCGCCGGCGGCAAGAATGGCATCGACAAATACGCTCGCAATCTCCTCGTTGGGGGAGAGCGTCTCGCTAAAATAGGGCTTCGCTTCTTCCCAGCGTGGTGCTACCAGGATAAGCGGGCGGTCAGCGGGATCGACGTCGACGTGCGGAGTGTAGGACGATGAGGTGCGGGTTCCGATCATGGGTGCGGCTTTCGAATCCGGGTGGACATGGCACAGGGGTGGCGCGGGACAAACGTTACTGATGAATTTGCCCGCGTGGCAATTGGGTTAGTGGCCCTTAATGGAGTTGAGGAAGTCCTGGGCGCGCTTGGTCTGGGGGTGGTCGAAGAACTCGTCGGGTGTGCCGGTTTCCACGATCTGGCCGTCGGCCATAAACACGACGCGGTCGGCCACGCGGCGGGCGAAGTTCATCTCGTGCGTGATGACGATCATCGTCATGCCCTGCTGGGCCAAACGCACCATGACCTCGAGCACCTCGTTGATCATCTCGGGGTCCAGCGCACTCGTGGGTTCGTCAAAAAGCATGGCCTTGGGTTGCATGGCAAGCGAACGTGCGATGGCTACACGCTGTTGCTGGCCGCCCGAGAGCTGCGCGGGCACCTTATCGGCCTGCTCGGCCACGCCCACGCGGCTCAACAGGTCCATGGCGCGCTCGCGAGCCTCCTCCTTGGAGACGCCCAGCACATCGACCGGTCCCAGCATGACGTTCTGCAGTACGGTCATATGTGCAAACAGGTTGAACTGCTGAAATACCATGCCCAGCTCGGCACGCATGCGGGCAAGATCCTTGCCTTCCTGTGGCAGGGGCTCGCCCTCGATGAGGATCTCGCCCGAGTCGATGGTTTCCAGGCGATTGATGGTTCGGCACATGGTCGACTTGCCCGAGCCCGAGGGTCCGATCACAACGACGACCTCGCCGCGGTCGACCGAGAGATTGATGTCGTTGAGAACGTGCAGATCGCCGTAGTGCTTATCGACGTGCCTGAGCTCGATCAGCGGCTGATTGCCGGTGGAAGAGGTGCTCTGTGCCATGGTGCTCGGCTCCTTATGACTCGAAATGGTAAAGCGTTAGCGGATGATGGTCGCGCCGGTCTTGTGCGAAACATAGACAGCGGCCTTGTTAATCGCGACGTTGATGAGGATGTAGATGACCGCGATCACCAGGTAGACCGATACGAGGGCGTCGTAGTTGGTAATGAGCACGCGGGCATTTTGCATGAGGTCGGGGTAGCTCACCACGTAGGCAACGGTGGTGTCCTTGACTACGACCACAAGCTGCGAAATCAAGGACGGAATGATAAACCGAATAGCCTGCGGCAACACGATTTTAAAGGTGATTTTGGCCTTGGAGAGACCGAGTGCCTGGGCTGCCTCGACCTGACCGCGCGGCACGGCATTGACGCCGGCGCGGAAAATCTCGGCCAGCACGCCGGCTGCGGCGAGCGCGACGGGAAGCGTGAGCATCCAAAACGACGGCAGTGCGATCTTGTACTGGGGCAGCACCAAAAAGAAGAAGTAGATGAACAGCAGGCTCGGTACGCCGCGGAAGAAATCGGTGAGCACGCGGCAGACCAGCTGCAGCGGCTTAATGTCGCTGGTACGGCCGAGCATAAGGGCTAAGCCCAGCACCAGCGCGATGGCGCCAGCGGTGAGTGCGACCTTGACGGTGCCCTCAAAGCCGGCAAGCAGGAACTTCCAGGTGGTGAGGTGCGTAAAGAAATACCAATAGTGAACCGAAAGCTGGCCAGTCACATAAAAGCGCTGCAACACGATGGCGACGAGCGCGGCGACGGCAACAAGCGAGATGGCGGTGCCGATGCGAATCTTGGCGCGCATCTTGGGGCCGGGAGCCTCGTAGAGCGCATCGCGCATGGTGAGCGCGGAGGTGGAGTGCTTGCTCATCGGAGGATCCTCACCTTCTTATCGATGTAGTTGCCAATGTGGCTCACCACAAAGGCCGTGCCCAGGTAGCCGAGCGCCGAGATAAAGAACGCGGCGACGCCGCCGAGCGAGCGCGTGTTGATGTAGCTCACCACGCCGGTGAGCTCCTGCGGTTGCAACGGCACCTGACTGCCGAGCGCGGTGGTGAGCATGACGGCGATAAAGAGGTTGGTCATGGGCAACACGCTCGAGCGCAGCGCCTGCGGAATCACGATCTTGGCGAGGATACGGCTGAAGCTCATGCCGAGCGAACGTGCGGCTTCGACCTGACCGACGCCGACGGTGTTGATGCCGCTCATAAAGTTCTCGGAGCCAAAGGCCGAGCCCAAAAGAACCGTGGCGACGATAACGCAGGTGCGGTAGGGTAGGACGACCTTGAGCGGCGGCAGCGCATAGACGACGATGATGAGCAGTGCGATGCCGGGGATGTTACGGAAGACCTGGACATACAGGTCGCCAAAGACGCGCAGCGGCTTGAGCGGCGACACGCGCATCACGGTGACGGCGACGGCCAGCACCATGGCGATGGCAAACGACTCAAGCGTCATGCCCCAGGTTGCTAGCAGCGCGTCGATATAGTTCTGGCCATAGAGCGACCAGAGCTCGGAGAGACTCATGCGGACCTCCCGCCGATAAGGAAAGGGGCTCCCGTGTGTACGGAAGCCCCGACAACTCAGTGAGGAAACAGTTTACCGCAATAAAGCGCATCATGCGTTTCCGTATGGTTTCGCAGCGGCCGTTACCAGGCTCGCTGCCTAGGCGCCGATCTCGGGCAGCTCGGGAACATTGGTGTCGCCCGTACGGTCGCCGATGCAGATCTGCCACAGCTCGGTCCAGGTGCCGTCGTCCTCGATCTTCTTAAGGAAGTCGTTAACGAAGGCGACGCCGTCGGAATCGAGCGGCAGACCGATGCCATAGGGCTCCTTGCTGCCGAAGGGCTTGCCGGCAATCTTGTACTTGCCGGGCTCGCGGACCAGGGCGCTCTGCTGCATGTTGTTGTCGATGACGTAGGCGTCAACACGACCCTGCTGGAGTGCCTGGCGGGCCTCCTCGTCGGTCTTGAACTCCTGCTGGCTGGCCTTGGGGGCGAACTCCTCCAGGATGGCAGGGCCGTTGGAGCCGGACTGGACGGCGACGTTCTTGTCGGCCAGGTCGTCGACGCTCTTGATGTCGTCGTTATCGGCGAGCACCAGGATGGCCTGCTGGGTGTAGTAGTAGGGGCCGGCGAAGGAGACGAGCTTCTTGCGCTCGTCGGTAATGGTGTAGGTGGCAAAGACAGCGTCGACCTGGCCGTTCTGCAGGACAGACTCGCGCGTGTCCGAGGTCACCTGGGTGATCTCGACCTTGTTCTCGCCCAGAATGTAGTTGGACAGGAGCTGTGCGATACCGGCGTCGAAGCCGCGGGTCTGACCGTCTTTCTCGTTGAGGAGGGAGAAGAGCGTGGAGGTCTGAACGCCACCGATCTTAAAGACGCCGGCGTCCTTAACGGCCGTGGCCCAGGTGCTGGCGGCGATGGCGTCGTCATCGGCCTTGGGGCCGTTGTCGACGAGCTTGTCGAATGCCTTGGCGTCGAGCGTGGCGGAAACTTCGGTATCCTTGGAGCTCTTGGAGGAGCCGGCGGCGGAACCCTTGTCGGCCTCGGCGCTGGTGTCGGAGCAGCCGGCAAGACCAAGGCCGGCGACGGTTGCGAAGGTGGCGGCAACGAAGCCGCGGCGGTCGAGAACGACCTGCTGGGAGAGGTTCTTGCTCATGGTAGAACACCTTTCTCAATAAAATCCCTAGCGGTTGAGTAGAGTTATACCCTATCCGGCTCAAATGGGTCAACACGAAATAACTCAGAAACATACTTACCTTATGGGTTATTCTACCTACCAAAAAGGGACAGGTTTATTTTGGCAGGTTTTATCTGGGCAAACGTCGATTATTGTAGTTAAGAAAGCGTTTTGCGGACGGCGTGGTCGCTCGCTGCGGTCGCTATAATGGCGGCAACGCGACGCATATATAAGTAAGGAGACCGCGTATGAACGGCTATTCGTTTTTCGCACCGACCATGACTTAGAACCACCACAAAGGGGACAAGCACCTTTGTGGTGGTTCTTGCAGATGTGGCGGCCTGCCTCTCTGTTTTGTCTCAATCTGTAACAGGTAGACGAGGAAATGGGTTCTAGCTGTTACAGATCGAGATTATCTCTTCAGGGGGATTCGAATGTCTCGATCTGTAACAGCTGGACGAGGATTTATCCTCTAGATGTTACAGATTGAGATAATCGCGTCGCGAAAATAAAAACCTCCGCAGGGGTGCTTCCCTTGCGGAGGTTTTTTACTCGTTGAGTAGCCTTGCGGCTTCGGCGGCCATGTTCTCGACCGTCATGCCGTTCTGCGCGAGCAGCTCGTTGGGGTCGTAGCGGTCGGGAAAGCCCTTGGCGATGCCAAAGGTGCGCGTGCGCACTGGCGTGCAGGCCAAGTAGCACGCGACGCGCTCGCCCCAGCCGCCGTCCAAGATGCCGTCCTCGAGGGTGACGACAACGCGATGCTCGGCGGCAAGGCTGTCGAGGAACTCGCGGTCGAGTTCGGTTGCAAAGCGAGGGTTGACGAGCGTGGCCTCGATACCGTACTCGGCAGCCAAGCGCTTTGCCACGCGCTCGCCCAGCTCAAAGAAATCGCCGAGCGCAAGCACGGCCACATCGCGGCCCTGACGCACGACGCTGTAGCGCGTGACACCGTAATCGGCGCCCTCGGCAGGCGCAAGGTCGGGACGGCTTACCAGGCCGATGCCCGGTACACGAATCGCCACGGGATGCTCGCGATGGTCGAGCGACCAGCTCAGCATAGACAGATATTCCTCCATGCAGGCCGGCGCCAAGTAGTGCATGTTGGGAAGACCGCCCAGCATGGAAATATCAAAGAACGAAAGGTGCGTCTCGGACGTGGTGCCAAAGATCGACGCACCAAACACCAAAATGGTTGCCGGGGCGTCGTTGAGGCACAGGTCGTGCCACAGCTCGTCGTAGGCGCGCTGCAAAAACGTACCGTACACACCAAAGACTGGCTTGGTGCCCGAGCGCGCAAGCGCGGTGGCAAAGGTCACGGCGTGCTCCTCGGCAATGCCCACATCGACGAACTGTTTGCCGGCGGCAGCGCGAAGCTCGGGTGTAAAGCCCATGATGTAGGGTGTGGCGGCCGTGATGCCCACGACCTGCGGATCGCGCTCGATGGCGGCGCTGAGCGCCTCGCCCGTAATGTCGGCATAGGTGCGCGGCGCAGGCTCGCTCGGATGGCCCGGGCAGAGCTTGCGCCCAGTTGCCATATCAAAGGGGCCTACGTGGTGCCAGTGCTCGGGGTCGTTCTGGGCCGGCTCAAAGCCCTTGCCCTTGGCGGTCGAGACGTGGAGCACGATGGGGTGGTCGATGTCGCGCAGCTCCTGCAGCGTGTCGACCAGCGCTTGGACATCGTTACCGGCGTCCAGGTAGCGGTAATCGAGCCCCATCGCGCGGAAAACGTTGCGCTCGCAGGTGCCGTTGCTGGCGCGCAGCTCGGCCAGATTGCGATACAGGCCACCGTGGTTTTCGGCAATGGACTGGTCGTTATCGTTGACGATAATGATCAAGTTGCTGTCGAGATCGGCGGCATTGTTAAAGCCCTCAAACGCCAGGCCGCCCGAAAGCGAGCCGTCGCCAATAACAGTAATGACGTTATACGTGTCACCCGCAAGGTCGCGCGCATGGGCAAGGCCGCAGCCCAAGCTCACCGAGGTCGAGGTGTGACCCATGGCAAACAGGTCATGCTCGGACTCGTCGGGATTGGCAAAGCCAGAGGCCTCGCCATAACGCTCCGGATCGATATAGGTGTACGCGCGCCCAGTCAGCGCCTTGTGGGCGTAGGTCTGGTGCGAAACGTCAAAGACAATCTTGTCGATGGGGGAGTTAAACACGCGATGAAGCGCAACCGTAAGCTCAACGACGCCCAAGTTGGGGGCAACGTGCCCGCCGACGGCGGCGGAGCTTTCGAGGATTGCCTGACGGATCTCGCCGCAGAGCAGTGGAAGCTCGGCGCGGTCGAGAGCTTTGACGTCCTCGGGCGTTGTCGTTTGCGTAAGCAGCATCGTTGTGGGTTACTCCATGCGAATCGAGCGCCGGCGCTCCCTCGGCCGGCACAATTGCACAAAACAGTCTCGCACATTTTGGCGTTTGATATGTGACGGCGGCGCGGTAATTCGCCAACTGGCGGGGCAAAACGTTTTGTCCGATGCCATACTGATAGATTCCATGGTGATTTTATTCAATGTGTGCAGGCCGTGGCTTGTCGCCGTGAGTCGCTGGAAGGAGGCAGCATGTCCGATGTCGTTTGTGCCGAGAAAATCGCGTGCGAAGTAGCCCATGCTGCCCGTCAACTGGCACAGGCGGGCCGTCTGGACCTGACGCGCGAGTTTATCCAGCATGGTGACGTGACGGTCTATACACATGTGACCTCGGTGGCACGGGCAAGTCTGTCCTTTGCCGAGCACTTGGGCCGTGCTGGCATTTCGGTCGACCGTGCCTCGCTGCTGCGCGGAGCCTTGTTACACGATTACTTTCTCTACGATTGGCACGATCCCGACCCAAGCCATCGGCTGCATGGCTTTCGCCACCCGTTTTTTGCCCTGGCGCGTGCGGAAGAAGATTTTGAGCTGACGTCGCGCGAGCGGAATATTATCGTGCGGCATATGTTTCCGCTGGTGCCGGTGCCGCCGACGTGTCGCGAGGCGTGGATTGTGTGCCTGGCGGATAAATGGTGTGCGCTGCGCGAGACGGTCGCCGGCCGTCTGCCGCGCAAGGACGAGGCGGACGATGGCGTGAGCAGCGAATTGAGCGAAAAGAGGAGAGGGTAGACGGTGGGGACCGCGATTGATATGGCGTTTGGCGGCGCGACGCTTGCCGCCTGCCCGCTCTCGGCACTGGTGCTCTCGTTTGCCTTTTACGGGTTTTGCGGTTGGGCATGGGAGTCGACGGTATGCGCCATGCTCAACCACGGACGCTTCGCCAACAGTGGCTTTTTGCTGGGTCCGTGCTGCCCCATCTATGGTGTGGGCGGCATAGCCTGCTGGCTTTTGCTGCGCGGGATTCCGGATGCCTTGAGCCAGTTTGTCGCCGCGGCGCTTGTATGCAGCGCAATCGAGTACAGTGTGGGCCTTCTATTGGAAAAAACAACAGGCGCACGCTTTTGGGACTATTCACACCTGCCGTTTAATTTGCATGGACGCATCTGTCTGTACTGGGCCTGCGCGTTTGGCCTGGGTGCGTTGTGCATTTGTCGTTTAGTGGAGCCGGCATTGCTGGGGCTGCTTGGCCATCTGCCGGTGCTGATTGTGCGGCTGTCCGCCTTTATCGTCGCGGTCGCGATGATGGTCGACGCGGCGTGCTCGTTGGCGAGCTGGCGGCGTCTGTCCGATCAGCTGGAGCGCGTCCGGGCTGACCTTGCCGACCGCATCAACGAGTCGCTTGCCGATGCGTCCGACTCCATGCTCGAACGTATTCCCGATTCGACGATTGACTCGGTGACACAGACGCACATCCGTAGCCGTGCCGTTAACGCGTGGCTGGTCGAGCTGGGCGACGCGGCGCTCGATGCCCTGCGCGAGAAGGCTTCGATGCCGACGTTTATCGCGGATGGTGCTCGCGGCCTGGCGCTTGCCGCCCGCCGCGTGGCCGATGCCGCGCCGAGCATGCCGCGTCCGTCGCTCAGCCGTCGCCTTGCCGGTAAGCGCATGAGCCGTCCGGTACCGATTGTGTCACTCAGTCGTCGTGACCTGCGCTTTTTCAATGCCTTCCCGCGTCTGCGCATCAATCGCTACGAAGGTGTCATTCGAGCAACTAATCTCCGCGACCGCGCCCACGAGCTGTTTCGGCGCTAGCCGGGATGGGTACGCTCACGGCTCCCTTGCTCGCGTATTTCCCGTTCGTTTCGCGACCGTTGCCGCGCCGTTTCCAAGATTGCGGCACCGTTGGAGATGGCACGATCTGGGTCGAGCCGGTCGAGGAAGCTATCCGCATCCGTACCGGCGAACACGGCCCTTCTGCGGTGTAGGACAATCTTTCGCCTGACGGGTGCGCCTCTCTTGGGGCGCGCTCATTCTCGTCTACAATATCGTGCAGACGAAGGAGAGGCATGCCCATGATCAAGATGTTTGCGAGTGACTTAGACGGAACGCTGCTGAACGCCCTGCACGAGGCAGATGGGACCATCCGCCGTGCCATTCGCGAGCTGACCGAGGCTGGCCTGCATGTGGTTCCCGCGACCGGACGCTCGACGCTGCCGATCGGCGAGCATGGCTTTACGGGCCTGGCGCTTGACGCCTGCTGCTCCAATGGGTCCATCGTGCGCGACAGCCATGGCGAGGTGCTCAAGACCTGGACCATCGATCCACAGGTCACCGAGGAGCTGCTCAAGGCGTTCCCGGACATTTGCTTTGATTGCTCCACGCCCGATGGCATGTTCTCGAGTGGGTCGTTCGAGATGCACCAGGCGGGCTTTAAAAAGGACAGCCCCATCAAGCGTATTGTGATGCGCGGCATGCGTGCGCGCGGCGGGTATCACGAGGAACAGTATTTCGACCAGTCGATCGGCGACATCCTGCGCCACGATGTGTGCAAGATCAACTGCCGCGTGACCTCGCCCGAGCTGGAGCGCGACCTTAAGGCGTATTTGGCCGAGCGTTCGGACCGTGTGGTCAACGCACCGTTCGATCCGGTGATGTTCGAGATTACGGACGTGGCGTGCAACAAGGGCGAGAGTGTGGCTTGGCTGGCGGGCTACTACGGTATTGCCGAGGACGAGGTTGCGGTTTACGGAGACGGCGGCAACGACATCGCCATGCTCAAACGCTTCCGTCACAGCTACGCGACCAAAAACGCAAACGATGCAGCTAAGGCCGCCGCGAGCGCGACTATCGGCAGCTGCATGGTCCACGCCGTCCCCAAACACATGCTCGCTACCATGCATAAGCAGAATTCCCACACCGTTATCGAATAATGTGACAAAGGGACAGCCCCTTTGTCACGGGGGCCTGTGTTCTTGGAATACGAACATATATTCGTATATATAACTAGGCTCTGGTAGAATCGGTATTGTTGACGGCAGTTCCATGTGCCGGGCAGCGTCCTCCATCTGATGGGAGGTGATGCCCATGACCGATTTGATTGATTTCGTGAGACTTCTGACCGCTTTGGTCTCGTTCTTCACAGCGCTTGTCGGCCTTTCCGAGGCACTCAAGCAGCGTTCGAAGCGCAACAGAAGGGGTCGCCGCCGCTAAGGCGTTGACCCCCTAATGCAAACAACGGCGCTGCTCAGCTAGCTACAACTTGGGCTGCCGTCGACACTATTCTACCCACGAACGCCATTTCGGACAATCGGTAATGCCGATTCAAAAGCCAGGCACAACTGGCACAACCTAGGCGGTCGCTGAATGTGACAAAGGGACTGCCCTTTCGTCACATCCCAAATATTGCCTTTACGTGTTGATGCACACGGTGTGCAATAATACTCGCACTGTGCAATAGCGCACAGGCTGAGTAACAGGGAGGACGCTTGTCCCAGCTCGAGAAATGCGATCGCCGGTCCCTTCGCTCGCAGCGTGCCCTTCGCCAGGCGCTTGCCAGCGAGCTTGCCGAAAGCGGTGACCTTTCGCGCATTAACGTCGCGTCGCTCACCGAGCGTGCCGGCCTTACGCGCCGCACGTTCTATTCGCACTACCGCGATATCCCCGACTTTATCAATCAAATCGAGGACGGCTTGCTGGCCGAGATCCGTGAGCGCATTGAGCTCATCACCGCAGCTCAGCTGCCCGATCTCTATCACAACATCGATGAGCTCGAGCCGGCGCCCGGTTCGGTTGAGCTGCTGCGTTATCTTGCGGCCAACCGCGACTTAATCGGTGCGCTGCTGGGTCCGGGCGGCGATCAGGCCTTCATTAAAAGGATCATCGACACCGCTCGTGAGGCTGTGGTGCCGCGTGCGCAGACGGGCATTTTGGGCCTGGCGCTGGGCACGTTCTTTGACTACTACGTCACCTACGTCGTGAGTGCCGAGGTCGGCCTGATTCAGCGCTGGTTTGAGCGTGGGCTCACCGAATCGCCCGAGGCCATGGCGCGCATTATGACGGTGCTCGCTTTTGTGCGCCCTGGTGACCTGTATGGCCAACCCATCGATATCAACGTGCCGGAATACGGCATGAAGCTATTGAACCTGCAGCTCGAGGACGCGGCCGACACCACCGCAGCCGTCGAGTCCAACAACTAAGAGGAGAGACAATGAGCAAACTCGTCGAGGGCATCAAGGACCTGTCTCTTATACACATCTCCGAGCCCACGAGACGGACTCCTATCTC
>UROO01000021.1 GCA_900549555.1 uncultured Collinsella sp.
CGAGATAGGAGTCCGTCTCGTGGGCTCGGAGATGTGTATAAGAGACAGATATCGACCTGGCCGGCTATCACCAAACCTGGAGCTACGCCGAGCGTAAAGGCTATTCGGGCACTGCGGTCTTTAGCCGCCAGGAACCGCTGCGCGTGCTGCACGCCGACGCACTGCTGCCCTACGCTGGCGAGGGCGAGGCGGCCGAGCTCGTCGCCCAAGCCACAACCGAGGGCCGCGTCTGCGCGCTCGAGTTCGACAAGTTTTGGTTTGTGGATGTCTACACGCCCAACGCCCAAAATGAGCTCGCGCGCATCGACGTGCGCATGGCCTGGGACGATGCCTATCGCGGCTTTTTGAGCGCGCTTGAGCGCGAAACCGGCAAGCCCGTCGTAACCTGTGGCGACTTTAACGTGGCGCACGAGGAGATCGACCTTAAGAACCCCAAGTCCAACCGCGGCAACGCCGGCTTTTCGGACGAGGAGCGCGGCAAGTTTACCGAGCTGCTCAACGCCGGGTTTACCGATACCTGGCGTGCGGCAAACCCCGACGTCGAGGGCGTCTACAGCTGGTGGAGCTACCGCTTTAATGCCCGCAAGAACAACGCAGGTTGGCGCATCGATTATTTCCTGGTAAGTGATTCAATCGCCGCCGACGTTCGCGACACCGGTATCCGTGGCGACATCTTTGGCAGCGACCACTGCCCCGTCACCCTCACCCTAGAGCTCTAGCCCAACTGATCCCCTGGGGACGGAGGAAAAGGGATCATCTGACCTCGTCCCCCTATAAGTTGCGGTGGAATAGTTCCTGGTTGGGGTCCAAACAGGAACTATTCCACCGCAAGTTCGTAAGGGAACGCAAAATGCCCTACAGTCTGTACTTCACGACGACTCGGTTGATGCGACGACACCAGGGCTTGTAGAGGGCTGCCAAGAACACGCAGGTCGCGAGGCCGTGTGTGATATCGAACGGCACTGCCGTGGCAAGACGCGCCACGGCGCCCGCCCACGTGAGCGGCTGCACAAAACCGATGATGTCGTAGGCGTTGATCACAACGCCGTAGAGCAGGCCCGATGCAAAGCCGTACGCCATCAGCGCCGGCATGCGCACGGTTCCATCCGCACGGTCGAACGCGTCCGCATGCGCCAGTGCGCCGCCAACATAGCCAACCAGGCCCCAGGCATACATCTGCCATGGCGTCCACATGCCCTGTCCAAAAAAGAAGTTGCTGGTCAGCGCCGCCAGCGCACCGACCATAAAGCCGTTACGACGACCGAGCGTCGCCCCGGCGATAATGGCGATGGCACTCACGGGTTTAAAGTCGGGAATGGGGCCAAACAAGATGCGCCCCGCCGCGGCCAACGCCGCCAGAACCAGCGTTGGCATAATCTGGCGCAGGCCCGGTCGCGACGCCTCGTAGCCCGCAAAGAACAACGCAAGCACCAGCGCCACCACGACAAGCATGGCAAGCGCCGCCTGCTCAATGCCCGCCAGCAACGCCGCGGCCATTACCGCCGGCACCGCCAGCAGCAGTGGGATCTCCAGTTTTGCTAGTAGGCGCGAGACGCGATAATCCGTCATCCCATCACGCCCTATAAAACACGTTGTCGGCAAAGAAGTCGACCGGCCGCTCCATGCAGGCAATCTCACCGTCGAACATCATGGCAATGTCATCGGCAACCTGCTCGGCAAAATCCAGGTCGTGCGTGGCCATGATGACGGTGCCGCCAGTCTTCGCATGGTCACGCAGAGCGCGGGCAATGATGCGGCGGCTGGTCAGGTCCAAACCCTTGGTGGGCTCATCGAGCAATAGCAGCTCGGGGCCAATCAGCAGCAGTTTTGCCAATGCAAGCAGTTGACGCTGCCCGCCCGAAAGATCGTACGGGTGGCGTCCATCCAAGCCCGACAGCCCCAGGCTCGCCGCGCGCTCCCGCGCCACAGCCTCGTCATATCCGCAGGTCGAAGCCCATTCCATCAGCTCATCGCGCACCGTCTCGGCAACCAGCAACGCCTTGGGATTCTGAGGCAGCAGTGCAGCCGAGGCCGCCGCGCGCACCATATGCCCACGCTGCAACTTGACCGTCTTGGCCAGCACCGAAAGCATTGTCGACTTGCCGCAGCCGTTGCCGCCAACAACCGCATGCACCGTGCCAGCCGAGAACGCCGCATCGAGCCCACGCAGCACCCAGCCGGACGCCCGATCGTAGCGAAACCAGCTCCCTGCCAGGGTGGTAGCCGGCCCAGCGTGCATTTTTGGGAGTATTCGGCATCCACCGGCGCGCGATGGCGCCCCCGAGTCACCCTGCGGCAGTATTTGCGCCACAAATTCAGCCGATTTGTCCGATTTCAGTCCTTTTTTTGCACCCGGAGCGCCCCCGCGCGGGTCCAAAGAGCCCGGCTGGCCACTGGCGCTGCTGAAAACTCCGTTTTTTGCACGCCGCGAGGCACCCCACCCCGGCACCTCGCCAGAAAACAGCTCTTCACGGTGCCCCAGGGAGGCAATGTCAGCCACCTCGCACACGCGTCCGTCCTCAATCCGGTACGCGCACGTCGCGTATTCGAGCATCGGGCGCGGCTGGTGCGTTGCCACGACAACCGTGCAACCCAACTCGCGATTCACGCGAAACAGCGCATGCAGAAAACTCTTCTCGGCAACGGGATCCAGTTGGGACGTGGGCTCGTCGAGCAGCAGCACGCGCGGGCGCAACGCCAGCACAGCCGCCAGCGACAGCAGCTGTTTGCGTCCGCCTGAAAGCGTATCGGTATCGCGGTGGAGCCAGTCCTCCAACCCAAAGAAATAGCTGGTCTCGGCTACGCGGCGGCGCATCTCGTCGCGCGACATGCCTAAGTTTTCCAGGCCAAACGCCATCTCGTGCCACACGGTTTCGCACACGATCTGGTTCTCGGGGTCCTGAAACACATAGCCCACACGCTCCGCGGACGCCCGGACATCCATGTCGGCAACGCTCTCGCCCAGCACGAACAGCTCGCCAGCGCATTCACCCGTCGGCGCAATCTCGGGTTTGAGCAGCGAGAGCAGCGTTGACTTACCCGATCCAGTACCACCTACCAGCAGTGCAAACGCACCTTGGGGAACAGACCAGTCGAGCCCGTCGAGCACCGGCGCCTCGGCCCCGGGGTAGGCAAAGTGCAGTCCCCGCACTTCAATCGCCGGCGTATCCGGGGCGCACGCCACGCCCGCCATCATGCTCCCGTCCAACCGATCCATCAGCCAAACCTCTTCTCGTCAATCGCGTGCGGCACGCAGGGCAGCGCCATCCAGGCCGCGTATACAACATAGCCCGGCCACGGAGCCGGCACCGATAGTTGCGGGTAAAACGAATACTGCGTCGTCGCGGTCCACGCTACTGCCGTCGTGGCCACGCCAAACAGCGCAAGCCCAACCAGCGCGGCAACATCGCCGCGCCCCAGCCGATACCGCGCGTACGTCGTGCGACGCGTCGCGGCGCCCCATCCACGGGAGCGCATGGCGTCCGCGCGCTCCAGCGAATCTTCCATGCCCCAGCCCATCAACACGCTCGACGCCCGCAGGCGCGAGCGCACGGGGTCGGCCGGCGCGCGGCCAGGCACATCAATCGCATCCTGCACCGCCAGCACCGTACGACCGCGGCGCAAAAACTGCGGGATAAGCCGCATGCACATCGAGATCATGAGCGCGATCACCGGCGCGGCGTTACCCAAAAGCGCAAGCACCTTGTCGTAGCCAAGCATCGATGCCGCCGCCTCAAACCACAGCACGCTCGCCACAAACAGCCCGCCCATGCACAGGCCGTAAACCATGCTCTCTAGATACACCGCACGCATGCCAATACGGAACAGCTCCGTCGAGCCCGAGGCGCTAAACAGCGGATTGAGCACCGCGATGATCAAAATCACCGGTAGCTGCCAGCGAAGCGCCCCCAACGTGCGCGCGGCGCCGCGCGTCGCAAACCCGTACGCCAGCCCGCCCGCAAGCGACAGCGCAATCAGCACCGGCTGCATCGAGAACATAGTGAGTCCCAGCGTCAGCACCATGTAGAGCGCTGGCACCGCCGGATGCGACGTTGAAAATGCCGCGACGGGTTCGTTGCCCGATTCCTCTCGCATGATATCCACAGGCACCTCCCATCCCCTCGCTCAAACGCCAACGCCGCAGCGCCGCCGCCATGCACAACCAGCGCAAATACCACGCCGGCGGCAGCGGCATCGGCCGTCGCGCATCAATCGTTACGCGCTCATCATATGCCTGCGGTATCATATTGCGCCGTGTATCGTTTCCAAACACACGTCTCTATAACGTAACAGGAGATCACATGGACGCAACCGCAATTATCCTCGCCGCCGGCGAGGGCACTCGCATGAAGTCGAACCACTGCAAGGTTTCGCACAAGATCCTGGGCAAGCCCATGGTCCAGTGGATCGTCGACGCCACCATCAAGGCCGGCTGCAGCCGCGTCGTGGTCGTCATCGGCAGCCACGCCGACGAGATGCGCGCCCTTATCAACGGCGCCTACGCCAACAGCGCCACCAAGGTCGAGTGCGTCGAGCAGACCGAGCGCCTGGGCACCGGCCACGCCGTCAAGGTCGCGCTCGAGGCCTGCGGCATCACGCAAGGCCCCGTCGTCGTGCTCAACGGCGACCTGCCGCTCATTACCGCCGACACCGTCGCCAAGTTCGCGCAGACCGTCGCCACCGGCGAGCTCGCCTGCACCGTCATGACCATGACCCCGCCCGACCCCTTCGGCTACGGCCGCATCAAGCTGGGCGCCGACGGCCAGATCGAGCGCATCATCGAGCAGAAGGACTGCACACCCGAGCAGGCCGCCACGCTGCTGGAGTGCAACGCCGGCTGCTACGCCTTCGACGGCGCGCAGCTCGCCGCCCACATTGACGAGATCGGCAACGACAACGCGCAGTCCGAGTACTATCTGCCCGACATGCTCGAGATCCTCAAGGGCCACGGCCAGGCAGTCTCCATCTTCCACTGCGACGACTACCGCGACGGCCTGGGCGTCAACAGCCGCATCCAGCTCGCGCAGCTCACCGCCATCGCGCGCGACCGCATCAACGAGCACTGGATGGCCGAGGGCGTTACCTTCATCGATCCCACGCAGGCCTGGATCGGCCCCGATGCCGTTATCGGCCGCGATACCGTCGTGTGGCCGCAGACGCACCTGATCGGCCACGTCACCGTGGGCGAGGAGTGCCAGCTCGGCCCCAACAGCCGCCTCACCGACACCACCGTCGGCAGTGGCTGCACCATCGATGAGACCATCGCCATCGAGGCCGTCATCGAGAACGGCGTCGACTGCGGCCCGCGCGCCTACCTGCGCCCCGGCACCCACATGCTCGACGGCTCCAAGGCTGGCACGCACGTGGAGATCAAGAAGTCCACGATCGGCGAGGGCTCCAAGGTTCCGCACCTGTCCTACATCGGCGACACCACCATGGGCGCCGGCGTCAACGTGGGCGCGGGCTCCATCACCTGCAACTACGACGGCGTGCACAAGCACAAGACCGTCATCGGCAAGGATGCCTTCATCGGTTCCGACACTATGATGGTCGCGCCCGCCCAGATCGGCGACGGCGCGCTCGTTGCCGCCGGCTCCGTCATCACCGAGCCGGTCCCGGCAGACGCACTCGGACTGGGCCGCGCCCGTCAGGTAAATATTGAGGGCTGGGCCGCCGATTACCGCCGTCGCCTGCACGAGGACGACGAGGTATAACGTTTTACCAAGCACAAAAGGAGCTGTTCCCATGGGGACGGCTCCTTTTTCTATCGTGACCTGCGCGACCGGATGAGTGGTCGGTTCGTGTCCGTTGACGGTAAAGACGTTATCAAGACTCGATAAGCCCCGTCGCGCGGTTACAATGCAACAAGGCATCTATATGGCATTCGATATAAAGGAGAAGGGTAATGCCGATTAATGATCCCGAGAAGTCGGAGAATATGCGCAAGTCCATCCGCGTGTATTCCGGTTCCTCCAACCGTCCCCTCGCTCAGAAGATCGCTGAGTACCTTGGGGTCGAGCTTTCGGGCCTTACGCTAAAGCAGTTCGCCAATGGTGAGATTTACGCCCGCTACGACGAGACCGTCCGCGGCGCCGACGTCTTCCTGATTCAGTCCGTGGCCGGCGGCAACGTCAACGACATGCTCATGGAGCTGCTCATCGCCACCGACGCTGCCAAGCGCGCATCCGCCCGCTCCATCACCGCCGTCATCACCCACTACGGCTATGCCCGTCAGGACCGCAAGGCCGGCCCGCGCGAGCCCATCACCGCCCGCCTCGTCGCCAACCTGCTCGAGCGCGCCGGCGTCAACCGCATCATCACCCTCGACCTGCACCAGGGCCAGATCCAGGGCTTCTTCGATATCCCGGTTAACCACCTGTCCGCACTGCCCCTGTTTGGCCAGTACTACAACGACATGCACTTCGACACCGACAACCTGGTTGTCGTCTCCCCCGACGTGGGCCGTGCCAAGGCCGCCAAGAAGCTGTCCGACATGCTCGGCTGCGACCTGGCCATCGCCCACAAGGGTCGTCCGCGCCACAACGCCGCCGAGGTCATGGGCATCATCGGTGACATCAAGGGCAAGACCTGCATCATCAACGACGACATGATCGACACCGCTGGCACCCTGTGCGCCAACGTCAAGGAGCTCAAGGCCATGGGCGCCGGCGACATCTACGTGTGCGCCACCCACGGCATCTTCTCTGGCCCTGCCATCGAGCGCCTGAACGACGCCCCCATCGTCGAGTGCGTCGTCACCGACGCCATCCCCGTCGAGGTCGGCGGCAAGATCAAGACCATCTCGGTCGCCGAGGAGTTCGCTCAGGCCATCTCCGCCGTTTACCACGAGGAGCCTGTCTCCACGCTCGTCGGCGGCGACTTCGCGCTGTAGTCGCATCGTCCTTGCAACCCGGCGCATCGCCGTCGGAACAGAAGAAACCCCCGCGCCCCCCTTGCTTCGCAAAGGTCGCGCGGGGGTTTCTTCTGTTCCGACGGCTTGCTCTGCTGCGGCCGTGCTTTTGTCTGGTGGGATTTCGCTGAAACGAAGTCTCGCCTTCGGCGGGCGTGGTAGCCTTTGTCGTTGATTGAACTATTTGTGTAACGAAGGGACAAATATGGCAGCTGCACAGCCGCTTAAGATTCGCATGGTTGCCGGACTTGGCAACCCTGGCGATGAATATGCCGAGACCCGCCACAACGCTGGCTTCAAAGCAATCGACGAGTTGGCCCGTCAGGCCGGTGTCACGTACTGGAAAAACCAGGCCGGCGCCGAGGTCGCGCTCATCAACATCAACGACCCCGAGGAAGAGGGCGGCAAGCGTCAGATTGTGCTGGTCAAGCCACAGTCGTACATGAATACCTCGGGTGGCCCCATCTCCAAGCTTTGCCGCGAGTATAAAATCAAGGCCGAGGAGCTGCTCGTGATCCACGATGAGCTCGACATTCCCGCCGGCGACGTACGTGTTAAGGTAGGCGGCGGCCACGCCGGCCACAACGGCCTGCGCTCCATCATCGACAAGATGGGCAGCCGCGACTTCAGCCGCATCCGCACCGGCATCGGCAACCCTCCCGGCAAGATGGCCGTCGCCGACTACGTGCTCAAGCAGCTGCGCGCCCGCGAGGCCGAGGATTTCCAGAACACCTGCGCCCGCGCGGCCGATGCCGCCGGTCTGGCCATCGTGCACGGCGTGGTCTACGCCCGCGACCACGTCAACGGCTCCGCCTCCGCCAACGGCAAGCACTAAAACCTATCATTTAGGGATGTTTATTTTGGCAGGTTTTATATGCGGAAACGCCGCGGCGGCCGCGTCGCAATAAACCCTGTGCCGCCATACATATGCAGCCTCCAAAGGGGGCCGGCCTCACCGATGCGCGAGGCCGGCCCCCTTTGCCGTTTTGCCTGATAAAACCTGCCAAAATAAACCTGTCCCTTTTTGGTAGGTCACTTTTCCCGCCTGCCAAAGACACACGTAAGCGACATGTCCATGAGGGTATAATTTGCACCGTATGTCTGCACAACGCCTGTGCGCGTACGGTTTTATTCGGGCTACCGTCCATTTCCGTGGAGGCACGGTTCGGTCGCCCTAACAAGAGAGGGGTTCTATGTATAAGATCCTGGAGAAGACGCAGTTCTCGGAGAAGGTGTTCAAGTTCCGCATCGAGGCGCCCGCAATCGCCAAGCATGCGCACGCTGGACAGTTCCTCATGGTTCGCGCCGATGAGACGGGCGAGCGTGTCCCGTTTACCCTGGCCGGCTGGAACGGTGACGAGGGCTGGGTCGAGTTCATCTTCATGGTGATCGGCAAGACCACCGAGATGCTTTCCACCTACGAGGCCGGTGAGTCGCTGCGCGACGTCGTGGGCCCGCTGGGCGTTCCCACCGAGATGGCTGAGGGCCCCTGCGCCGTCATTGGCGGCGGCGTCGGCCTGGCAATTGCCTTCCCGGTCGCCAAGCACCTGGTCGAGACCGGTCACGAGGTGCACGCCATCATGGGCGCCCGCACCAAGGACCTCCTGCTCATGGAGGATCAGTTCCGCGAGCTCCTCGACGAGGACCACATCCACATCACCACTGACGACGGTTCCTACGGCGAGCAGGGCGTTGTCACCGCTCCGCTGGAGCGCCTGCTGCAGGACAAGGCCGTGAGCCAGGTCTTCTGCGTCGGCCCCGTTCCGATGATGAAGTTCTCGACCCTCACCGCCCAGAAGTACGACACCCCCATCACCGCGTCGCTCAACCCCATCATGGTTGACGGCACCGGCATGTGCGGCTGCTGCCGCGTCGAGGTGGGCGGCGTGACCAAGTTTGCTTGCGTCGACGGCCCCGACTTCGATGCCACCCTGGTCGACTGGGATGACCTTCGTGCCCGCCAGGCCGCTTACCGTTCCGAAGAGGGCGAGTCCCTCAAGGCCTATGAGGAAAAGAGCTGCGCATGCCACTAGTTAACGGTCGTTTCGTTGCCGATATGAAGTCACCCCGCACCCCCGATAACGAGGAGCCGGCTGCCGAGCGCGCCTGCGACTTCCGCCCCGTCGACAAGGGCTTCACCGAGGAGATGGCGCTGGCCGAGGCCGAGCGCTGCCTCAACTGCAAGAAGCCGTTCTGTGTTGAGGGCTGCCCCGTCAACATCAACATCCCCCGCTTTATCGAGCAGATCCGCGCGAAGGACTTCGGCGGCGCCCTCGATACCATCCGCGAGGACTCCATGCTTCCCGCTATCTGCGGCCGCGTCTGCCCGCAGGAGAACCAGTGCGAGGGCAAGTGCATCCGTGGTAAGAAGTCCGAGCCCGTGGCCATCGGCCAGCTCGAGCGCTTCCTGGGTGACCGCCCCGAGCTCGCCTCCACGCCCAAGATGGCCCCCAAGAACGGCAAGAAGGTCGCCGTCGTCGGCTCTGGCCCGTCCGGCATCACCTGCGCCGGCGAGCTCGCCCGCAACGGCTTTGACGTCACCGTCTTTGAGGCCTTCTTTACCGGCGGCGGCGTGCTGGTCTACGGCATCCCCGAGTTCCGTCTGCCCAAGGCAGTCGTCAAGCGCGAGATTGACGGCCTGGAGGACATGGGCGTCAAGTTTGAGTACAACTCCGTCGTGGGCAACATGGCCACGGCCGAGGAGCTGTTCGAGCAGGGCTTCGACGCCATCTACGTGGCGACCGGCGCCGGCCTGCCCAAGTTCCTCAACGTCCCCGGCGAGAACCTGCCCAACGTCTTCTTCGCGAACGAGTACCTCACCCGCGTGAACCTGATGAAGGCCAACAAGTTCCCCGAGTACGACACCCCCACCAAGCACGGCAAGAACGTCGTCGTCTTTGGTGGCGGCAACGTGGCTATGGACGCCGTCCGTACCGCCAAGCGTCTGGGCGCCGAGCACGCCATCATCGCCTACCGTCGTACCGAGGACGAGATGCCCTGCCGTCGCGCCGAGCTGCACCATGCCAAGGCCGAGGGCGTCGAGGTTCTGCCGCTCGTCTCCCCGCTCGAGTTTGTCGCCGGCGAGGACGGCTCCGTGTGTGCCGTCAAGGTCCAGAAGATGGAGCTCGGCGAGCCCGACGAGTCCGGCCGCCGTCGCCCGGTGCCCATCGAGGGCGCCATCGAGGAGATCCCCTGCGACGTCGCGATCTCGGCTATCGGCACCAACGCCAACCCCTTCGCAAAGAAGATCGGCGGCAAGATGGAGCTCAACAAGTGGGGCTACATCGTTGCTGACGAGGAGACCGGCCAGACCACCGATCCCCGTATCTGGGCCGGCGGCGACATCGTCACCGGTGCCGCTACGGTCATTCTGGCGATGGGCGCCGGCAAGAAGGCCGCCGCTTCGATCACCAAGAGCCTGCTGGGCGAGTAATCACCTACAGCGCTAGCCACCAAACGGCAAAGTCCCCGTCGAGCGCACGCCCGGCGGGGACTTTTTCTATACCGGCCGCCCGACCACCACGATGGGGACAGGCACCTTTGTGGTGGTTGGGGCCTGGTCGGTCGTTTTGTCTCAATCTGTAACAAATAGACCCTGTTGAGCCTCGTAGTTGTTACAGATCAAGATATTGTGCGAACATCCGCCTGTTCATCTCAATCTGTAACAGTTAGAGGCCAAATATCTCGCTACGTGTTACAGATCGAGACGTTAGGTTGGCGGCTGAACAGTTCATCTCAATCTGTAACACCTGGAACCCAAATATCTGGCTTGGTGTTACAGATTGAGATCTTGCAAAAGCCGAGGATGGGCGCCGCCACCAAAACCTAGCGCTTGCGACGCTTGGTCGCGGCGATGCCGGCCGCGGCAACGGTTGCGCCGGCGATGCCCAAGGCGGCGACCGTCATCGCGGTGGAGTCACCCGTGCTGGCGAGCTCCGTGCCGCCGGACTTCTTGCCGTTCTCGCCCTTACCCTTGGACTTGTCCGTCGTCACCGTGGTCGTCGTCGAAGTCGAACTGCCCGCAGGGATCCCGGCGCCACCAGAGCCATCCGTACCGCCGCCCTGCTCGCCGTCGCCAGGAGTCGGGTCCGGCTCGGGCGTCGGCTCAGGCACCGGCTCATCGGTCACCGTAATCGTAATGTTCAGACGCTCGGAATACTCACTGTACGACATGCCAGGGCGCTGTGCCGCAATGCGCACATACATGTTGCTATCGAGCGCAATAGGCTCGGTGTACTTTACGCGGCCTTCGTCACGGCAGGGGCAGGTGTCGTTGGTGGTGTACCAAATCGTCGTGCCATCCTCGGCAGAAAGCTCCAGCTTCGTGCCCTTGGGCACCGTAATGTAGTTCTCCTTGGGCGACCATGCACCAAACGTCGTCGCACCAATCGTCGCCACCGGTCGTGCCGGTCGCACTGCCTCGGCAGACACGCGAACGTCGACCTGCTTGGACAGCGCCGTGCCGTCCACCGCCGCCGTCAACGTCGTCAAACCGGGCAGAGCACCATGCAGCACAAACGTCGCCGCGCCGTCCTCGCCCGTCACGGCCTGGATGGCATCGACAGAGCAGATAGCCGAGGACTCCAGCCCAACACTAACCTTTGCGCCCGCAAACGGCTTGCCCGCCTTATCGGTCACGTGCGCCACCAGCTCAAAGTCACTGCCATCAAGCATGGTCACGGCCTGCTCCACGTTGAGCTTGAGCTTGTCGGCACGAACGCCCACGACAAGCTCGCCACTTGCCCAGCGCGCCATGGCCGTGCCGGCGTAGTTGCGAGCACCGTCGAGCTCAAACGCCACCGTCGAGCCCGCCTCACGCGCATCGGCATAGCGAATACGCAGCACGCGCGATAGCGGCTTGCCATTGGGATCGTCCTGTTTGTCGAGCCACGTATACGTCACGTCGCCCAAGCCCTGCGCGCACAATGCGACCGGGGTATCGTCGCTCGCGTCCATATACTGCGTAAACTCAACCTCGACGCAATCGGTATAGGCATGGACCGAAGCTACCTCGGGCGCCGCCGTCGACACCAAGCCAATATTCACCTCAGTCTGAATCGGCGGCACGCGCAGCCAAGCCGAACGCGCCTCCTCATACCCGTCCTTGGTCACACGCACCTGATACCAGCCGGTCGGCGTATTCCAGTTGTACGCACCGTCCGCACCCGTTGCAAGCGGATTGTCCTGCTCATACTCCTCAGCATCCCAACGCACCGCATTGGTACCGGCCGCATCGTCGGCGCTCCACAGCTCAACCGTCGCGCCTTCAACCGTATTGGACAGCAGGCCCTCGTACACCACGCCCGCAGGGTCGGGTGCTGCCTTGGCAGGCACATTGCGATAACGCGCCTCGAAGATCGACTGCATCTTCTCGTCCGAGATCAAGCCGTCCTTGTTGGCCTTGTAGACCTCGGCATCGGTCAGCTCGCCCCAGTTGACCGTAATACGATTCTGGCACGCGCGCTCTACCTGCTCGCAGGCAACATCGTAGGCGCATTCGGCATTGGTCAGCTTAATCGCGCGCTCCGAACCTACGCTGGTCGAAGCCGCGTCATAGGCAGCGCCCACCACGGTACCCGCCGAACCAGCCGTCAGCACGCCGGCGATTGTCATAATGGAGCCCACCGCCACATCGGTGCTGTCGTGGCAGAGCTGGCGATACAGCAGATCCTCAAACGCACGCGCCTTCTCCATGGCGTCGCGCAGCGCGTAAATGCACTTCCAGTCGTCCTCAGTCTTCTCGGGCTTGGCAAGCAAGCGCGTATGCTGAAGCTCATAGCCCTCGCGCTCGCCCTTCACCTTCTGCATACGGACATTCACGTTCTCCCAGTTCTTGCTGGCATCGTTCACGCCGTAAATGCCGGTAAAGATGCCGATGCCTTGGGTCGCCGCGGGAAATGCCTGGCCGGCCGCCTTCCACGCATCGGTCTTAAAGACCTGTCCGAACATCTCGCACTCGATCTTATAGCTCTTGAGCGAACGGATCGTGCGGATGAGCTTCATATGGGCGCTCACGTCGCCGTTGCGCTTCCAGGCCATGAGCCATCCGCGCACCTTGGAGTTGTTGAGGCTATGGACCACATTCCAGTTGTCGTACAGGTTGTCCAGAATGTCGCACTGCATGGCGATCGAGTTAAACAGAAGCGCCTGGTTCTTGTTGTTATTGGAGTTCTCGATAAACTCCGACTCTATATAGGCCGTCTGCTCGCCATCGGGCGCGGCGACCTTAAAGCCCTTGACGGTATCGTCGTCAGCCGCCTTGTAGCTCAGCGAGCTGCCGAGCGCCTGGCCCAAATCGTTAAACCCGCTCGTCGACTGGCCGTTGTACTCGCTGGCCTTAATGCCCGCACACTTGTTGAGCGCCGCAGCGGTTGCGTCATTCCAGCTTCCGTATTGGTTGAGCCGGCCGATACCCATCGACTGGCCCACCAGATCCTCGGCCTGCTGGGCAATAAACTCCGCTCGCGATGCATGGTCGACGAGCTCCTTGATGGCGGCCGCATCCGCAGCGTTCGCGCCCTGGGCCGCCGCAAGTTCCTGATACCAATCCTCGCTGGTACCGTAAGCATCCTCAAAGATCATCTTGTCCACATTGACGCCATAGCTGTCGCCCTGCTGGGTCAGCAGCGCCGACGACCCGCCGACCGCGGCCTTGAGCTCAGCCGCAAACTGCGCGGCCTCGTCGTTGCCAGCACCATCACCCTCGCCGTCGCTGGCGGCAGGGGCGCGACGAGCCTTACGGGCAGCTCCACCTTGGGCTTCGTCCTCTTTACCGTTCTCGTCCTCCTCGGCAAACGCATCGGCGACCATCTGGTCAATCGCGTCGTTAAAGGCCTCGTCGACATCATTAAACGAGTTATCCATCATATACTCGTGCCACTGCTGCACGGCATTCGAGAACTCCTGCTGGCGCTCCTCGGCCGCGGCGGAATGCTTTTTGGCCGAAGCTTTGGCGTCAAAACTCAGCATGGTCATAAGCTGGGCATTGGAGATGCGGTAGGTCTGCGGCATAAAGATTTGCTCAAAGTTGCCGCAGTTCACATAGGTCGAGTCATTCGCCTTGTTAAACTCATCGAGGAGCTTAAGGTAACCCTCGTCCACATACTCCGCCACATAGCGCACACGGGTGCCCTCGCGCGACTTTTGAGTCAGAGGAATCGTCACCGTCTTGCCATCCACGCAGTCCACGTATAGGTCGAGCGTGTCGGCGGCCTCTTCGTTTCCCACCTCGAGCGTGATGTCAAAGGTCCAGTAGGCGTTCTTCTTTTGTGGCAGATGATGGAAGGTCCACAGGCTCTTGCCGGTGTCCTTGCCGTCCTTGACCAAGTTTTGCGTACTGCCACGATACGTCACATCAAAGTTCCAGACCGAAGCACCCGGAACATAGCGCACATAGTTGCGAGCCGTCACCTCTGCGGCAGCGGCGTCAACATCGGTCGAGCCCACGCGCGCCTCGAGCGTCACACGCTCGGCGGCAAGCGTATCCTGCGGCAGGTCGTATTCAATCTTGGCACGGCCGAGTTTATTGGTCTTGCCGGTGTACTTTGCAGCCGACGAGCCCGTCCCCACGGTGAGCTGCACACTCTTGCCCGGCGCTGCATAAACGTAGGCCACATTGCCCAGCAGGCTGTGAACGTCGGTGTTGTCGACCTCGATGCGCGATCCACTAACCTCGAGTGTGGTGCTTCCCAGCGGCAATGTCACCTCGCCCAGCGTAATGAGCGGCGAGACGGCATAGATACCCGCGGCCTTAGGCTTAAAGCGCACAAACACATCGGCGCCCTTGCCCTTCCTCATATCGAGAACGAGGTTGTCGCCCTCCCAAGTTGTGTTAGCCCACATGGCATCGGAGCTGGCGCCGGCTTCGCGAGCGCCTGCGGACACGTCCTCGACCGCGTCCTTGGCCAGCGGAATCTCAATCTTGGCAGCCTGGCTGTCCTTGAGCTCATAGTGAATGCGCAGCTCGGTCTCCACGCCGGTAACTGCGGGCGACTCGGCAATAACCGAACCCGCCGTCAGCCCGCGCTCGGCACGATATGTCTCCACGTCAAACGTGGGGACGTCGAGCGTCACGTCGAGCTGTTTGCCGTCCTCAATCTTCACCTGCTTTTGCGCGATATGCTTACCCACGGTCAGCCCTAGGCGGCTAAACGTGGAATAGCTCGTCGCTTGGATGTCGTAGCTCGTCTTGTTAAAGGCGACGATGGCGTACGAACCGGCCTTAAGGCGCGGCGTCTCGGCCTTCATGATAGGCGTGGTGCCATCGTCTTCGTAACCCATCAAATAGGTGACGCCGTCGGCGACTAGCTTGCCGTCGGACGTACGGAACACCAGCACGCGGTTGGCTCCCTGGTAGTCGCCCTTGGTCGTGACCGTCGCCGTGCCCCAGGGCTTCAAGTCGATATCGACCTTGCCGGCCGAAGGCTTCACCGTCGCCGTCGCCCCACCCAGCTTGAGGCTGTCTTTGGGCACGAGCGTTATCTCCAGATCCTGGTCTGCATCGGCAATGGCCTGCGACACCACGAGCGCTGTACCCTGGATACGGTAGTCGTTTTCCTTGTCGCCCTTGGCAGGTTTGAGCGTCTTGCCGCCGCTCTTCACCGTCAGATCGATGTTATCGAGACCATCGAGCTCAATGCGCTCGGTCTTATCCTGGCCTGCGACCGGTTCGAGATAGGCCACATTAAGTTCAATCGCGCGCGACGCCGGAATCTTGGTAAAGTCCTCCGCCTTAATCTCTCCGATATTCCATGTGCCCGTCATCTGGTCGCCCGGGCGCGCCAGCACCATGTCATAGTAACCGCTGAGCGAAATGCGCAGGGTGGCTGCCGTCTTGGAGAGAGCGTCCGCTGTAAAGCTGCCGTCATCGCCAACCGCCAGCGGCGTGGACTGCCCCGCCTGCACGAGCACGGCCGCCGCGCCCTGGGGAAGTTTGCCCGTGATCTGGGCCGCCTCGCCCATCCACTCAAACGTGTAGGCAGGCTTCGAGGAATCGACGGAGTCCTTGCGATCGGCCACGGCATCGGCAAGCTTTTTGACCATCGAGGGGTTGCCAGCCGAATCGGTCGCATAGGCATAGATGGTCTGGCCTTCACTAAAGGGAATCGCATACGTTACGCCATCGATTGTCACGCGCTCATTATAGTCGCCCGGATAGCCCTCCTCACCAAACTGAAGATCGGGGTTCATCACGCGCAGGGCAACGGCATTATGGTTCGTCTCGTTTCCGTATCTCGTGTTCTCAAAAGCTCCCCACTCTATCATTTCCACGCTTTTGGGTAGCACAATCTCTTTGCCGGCAATCGCAGGATCAAGAGAGGCGAACGCGTGCGCTCCGATATATTTAACGCCGTCGCCGATCGTCACCGACGACACATGCGAGCACCCGTCAAAGGCATTGCGCTCAATCCGCTCCACCGTGCCCGGCACATTGATCTGCGTAAAGGTGAGCACTGTTGTGTCCGAGACATAGAACTGTGGCACGCCGCAATAGGCGAATGCAAGATAGTCGATAGTTTTGACCGAAGGCGGCAGCGTTGCCACCACCTTGTCGTCAAGTTGTTCACATTCCTTAAAGGCCTGCTCGGGAATCGTGGTAAAGGCCGCGTTGTTGGGCCAGGTTACCGTTTGGAGCGTCTTGCTTTTGTAGAATGCATAGCTCTTGAGCTCCTCGACCGAATCGGGCAGCGCGATCTCTTTGATGCTGCTGCCGCCCAAGCCTCCAATCGAGCGGACATGCGAATTAGGGGCGAAGGTGATCGATGTGAGCGCAGCGCTTCCCATACCCGTAAGGCTTACGACATTTTTGTCGTCGATGGTCGAGGGCACCTCCAACGTGGTAATGCCCGCGTCGCCATACTCGATAGATATTTCGTTGGTGAGGCTATCAATCGAGAAGTAGTACTGCGCGGGGGTCTGCTCGCCGGCCACGTAGCCATCGTCGTATTCGTCCTTTACGCCCGTGGCGCCCTTCGAGGTCATCCAGAGCCCAAGATCCTCATTCCAGGTTGCTTCGGCTTCGGCGGTCTCCTCCTGCTTCTGCTGTTCGGCGAGCTCCTTGCCCTCGACAAGATCGATGGCGAGCGTGGCCACGGGCGTGCTCTCGGTCTGCCCAGCGCCCGTCAGGCCTGCCGCCGATGCAATCTCGGAGTCCGGGGGCGTAGGGGTGTCACCGGCGGCGGGCACTGTGGGATCGGCAGCGCCGGCATCGGGCGCGGGGTCGGCGGAAGCAGAGTCTGACGTTTGGGCGTCAGCCGAATCGGCGGGAGCGGCGTCGGCTGCTTGGCCGTTATCCGCCTGCACAAAAGTGCCGTCGGTGGTGAGGGTCTCGGCAAACGCGCCCGCGGGCAACGAGCCCGTCACCATGGTGAGGGTCACCGCGGCAACGGTCAGGCGGCGGCAAAGCGCTCGAACAGTAGTCCACCTCATGGTCGTTCCTTTCCTGCAAACCAAAAGTCATCCAGCGTAATCGTCGTCCAAAAACAAAGCGAACGGTAGGTTCATATATACGAACCTACCGTTCTACCTGCGCAAACCACCACAAAGGGGACAGGCACCTTTGTGGTGGTTCTGGACTTGGCCGGCCAGTTTGTCTCAACCTGTAACAGTTAGAGACCAAATTCCCCGCTACATGTTACAGATCGAGACATTAGATTGGCGGCCATTCGGTTCATCTCAATCTGTAACATCTAGAGCCGTTTTGGACAGTTTGGTGTTAAAGATTGAGATTTTGCTAAAGCCGAGGATGGGCGCTGCCACCAAAACCTAGCGCTTGCGGCGCTTGGTCGCGGCGAGACCGGCAGCGGCAACGGTTGCGCCGGCGATGCCTAGGGCGGCGACCGTCATCGCGGTGGTATCCCCCGTGGTAGCCAGGACAGCATCGCCCTTCTTGGTCGGCGCGGCTTTCTCAACCGTCTTGGTCGTGGCGGTTGTCGTGGCCGGCTTAGCCGCGGGTTTGGTCTCGGGCTTCACTTCGGGCTTGGTCTCGGGCTTAACCTCAGGCTGCGGTGTCGGCTTGGGATCCGGCGTAGGCTGCGGATCGGGAGTCGGCGTGGCTTCAGGCGTAAAGGTCAGATCGGTGTTGAGCCACAGGGTGTAGATCCAGCCGCTCTCGGGATCAACCTCACTTGCCTCGCCCACCTGATAGCCACACTCAACCCCATTGATCTTCAACTTGGTATTGGGCGTAAAGTAGAAACCACGCGCCGGCTTAAAGTACAGACCGTAACGATAGGTCACACCGGGCTTAAACGCATCGATATGGTTGGTGATGTGCTGGTCCCAGAACTCAACGGAATTTACTTCGCTGCCGTCGCTGCCCGTCCAGAACTCGCACTGGAGAATAGAGTCGGAACCCGCCGGAGTACCCGCCGTAAAGACCGGCCTGTCGCCTGCCTTAAAGGTGGTCATGGCACCGTTAATCTCGATAAGGTCGATTGCCCGCCACTCATCAATCGGAGCCTCGCACAGCATATTGTCAGCGTTTGGCGCGAAGACACCGTTGACTGTCTTGATGTGGTGCACCCAACGACCGTTGACGTTCATATTGCAGTCATCGGCCACGGTATTGTCGCCCTTGAGCCTCAGCTCAACGGAGTACATGTAGAACTTGCCCTCTTCGAAGTGCTCGATCCTCCTCGCGCCCGTCAGATACTTGGCGGGGTCGGAATACCAGAAGGCAACGGGCGTGAGCTCCGCGGGGTCGCTGCCATCCATCTCCTCCCAGCACTCGTAGGCGATCTCGTACTTGTCGGCATCGGCGGCAGGAATCGTCGCGGTCGCACGCGGCTCCTCGCCGGGCGCGTAGTCGGTCTTCACGTCGTTGACGTCCAGGTGATGGAGGGCTTCGTTTTCCGATGCAACGAGCGTAATTTCGCTATTGATGACGTAGCGGAGGTAATAATCGTACCTGGTTTCGTTGAGGATAGTCGAGCTGCCTTCATAGTCAGTTCCGGTATACTCCAGTGCCGAGCCAATATAGAGAGCCTCATTGCGCGTGAGTCGATACGAGCCGCCTGCCGCGCCACCCGTAAAGGTCAGCGTCAGCCTCATGTGATCGCCAACAGGCTCAAAGCGGGCCGTCACATCGGACATAGATGCGTCCTGGACTTCAACCAGGGTGCCCGAAGCAGCATCGGCCCGGTAGTACTTGGTTTCGAAAAGTACGGCAAAGGCCGCCAAGATGCCGCCCTCAACATCGGGAAAATCATAGGTATACGACTGGCCCTTTTCGAGTGTGACATTGCTCGGAAGCGCGCAGTCCGTGTAGCGGGAAACCACGGTCGTATTGACCCTAACGTCGCTGCCGCCAACAACATCGGTCACACCGCAGGGCATGATGGCGTCATTCGCCGGCGTGGCGGCGTTGTCGCTGGGAGTATTTTGTTCAGCGGGTGCCGCATCGTTGGATTCATCGGTGGCGCCAGTCGGGGCCGTCTGCTGAGGCTCAACGGTGGCTTGCGCCGCCGGAGCAGCATCGGTTGCAGGCGCGGTCGAAGCAGCTGGTGCAGTCGTTGCAGCCGTATCCTCCGCTACCGTCGGCGTCACCGGAGCCGCGGCAACCTCATCCGTCCCAGCGGCGGGATCGGCGCATTCCGTCGCCAGCGCCACGCTCGGCAGCAGCAACTGACCGACCATAAGCGCACACGCGCCGGCGCAAGCTATTTTGGCACCCACACAACGCCAGGTACCGTGAACCAGCGAGCAGGTGGACTCACGTTGAGCTTGCTTGTCAAAGTGGCTTACGTTCATAACGGCCTCCTTGGTCGTAGGGACATACCACCACAAAGGTGCCTGTCCCCTTTGTGGTGGTCCTGTACCACCAAGATGTGCCAAATGACTCCGTATGCCTAGGTTCGTAGATGTGAACCTAGGCCTCTACCTGCGGTTTAATTCAATATGATTTCGCCATCGCCACACTCGTCCCGGGAACGCTACAATCGAGGACACGATTATTCGTCCACCCAAAGGACCGTCCTTGAACCTGAGCAGGTCTAAAATCAACGCGCTTCTGGCACTCGCGCTCTTCACCTTCGCCTTCCTTGCCGCCGAGTTTCGTTTCGACGTCAACGTCGGGCTGCTCGCCGGTGCCGAACGCGTTGTAATCGCACAGGGCTTTATTCTGGGTGCGAGCGTCATCGGCTTTATCGGATACGCGCCGCTGCTCGGGCTCGCACAGCGCAAGGGCCACTCACTGGCAGCCGTCAACGCCGCCGCCGTCCCTATCGTCATCGTGGGCCTAACCCAAATTCAATCCCCCACGGGCTCGCTTGCCCTCGAGATTCTGGGCTGCCTCGCATTCCTCGGACTCGGCCTGTTGGGCGCCGCTACGCACTACGCCTTTTCACTGGCGTTTCAAGACGATCCCAAGCTCGCCACCGGCGCGGGAGCGGCCTATGCCGCGGGCATCCTGATGCAGTTCGCCATCAACCTGCTCAATTGCGGCGGCATCGCAGAGCTCATCGTCCTTGGCACAGTGACTATCGCCATCTCCGCCCTCAGCGCCGTTCCCCTAAAGGCTGCCGAGAGTCCCAATCCCACTGTCAACCCCTTTGCCGAGCCCTCACACGCCCTCGCCAAGCAGGCATGTTGGAGCATCGCGCTCGTCATGATTCTTGCCTGCTTGTTCTCGACCCTCGACAACGTGGTCACGCTCTCCAACGCCCACGGCACCATCGCCGTACAGACTTGGCCGCGCCTCTTTTTGGCGGCAAGCGGCCTTGCCGCCGGTCTTATCTTTGATCTTGCCGAACGTCGCTACATGGGTCTCATCATGCTCGGCGTCACGGCACTTTCCACCATCTCGATCTTGGCCGTGGAAGCCGGCGCCGATCCCAACCTGGGCCTTGTCGTCTTTTACCTGAGCTCGGGCTTTTTTGTCACGTTCTTTACTGCCACCTTTACACAGCTGGCACCGCGCATGCATACGCCCGCACTGTGGGCTGGCATGGGCCGCGCAGCCAACAACGTGTGCGCGTTCACTACGTCGGGCATCTCGCTGGCACTTGTGACCTCGGGCAATGTCGCCATCATCATGATCGGCGCGCTCATGCTGCTTGTGGCGGCAAGTGTGGCGTTTGTAGCTGCGGGCCTGTTCCGCCTGCCCCAAACCGAGCAGGAGCGCGAGCGCGAGCAGCTGGCAGAAGAAGCACTCGCCGCCCCCACCATCGAGGAGCAGCGCCAGGCCTTCATCGCCAACCACGCTCTCACCCCGCGCGAAGTCGACGTGCTCATAGCCGTGACCCAGGATGAACGCCCGCTCAAGCAGGTTGCCGAGGAACTCGGTATCTCGATGCGCATGGTGCAGCGCCACCTGAGCTCTATCTACCAAAAGACCGACACGCAAACGCGCGCCGGTCTCACCAAAGCCTTCCCCTCGGCCTAAAACAAAAACCGCCACAAAGGTGCCTGTCCCCTTTGTGGTGGTTTTGGTCGGTTAGCCTTCGAGCTGAGCCACCTTGTAGCGGTAGGCAGCGGCGATGACATCTTTGCAGCCCTCGCGGCCCAGCTTGGCGCGGTTGACGACGATGTCCTTGCCACTCGTCATCTTCCACTTTCCGGCGCTGTAGCGCTTATAGAACGCCTCGCGCGCCTTCTGCTGCTGCTTGACCAGCTTGGCGCCCTTCTTTTTGTTAAGGCCGCGCTTCTTGCGCACGATCTCGACGCGGTCCTCAAAGGGTGCGGTCACCAACACGGCAATGTGGTTGGGATTGTTACGCAGCAGGTAATCGGACAGACGGCCTTCGATAATGCAGCTCTCGGTCTCGCCCAGATCCAAAATCACCTGGCTCATCTTTTGGAACAACTTGTCCGAGTACGAACGTGCATCGTAGCGGTCGGGCAGAAACGCCATATTCTCCACGGCCAGGCGCTCGTCGTAGGCAGCCATCTTGTCGAGCGACTCGCCCGCGCGCAGCGACGCACGCACCAGCAGCTCGTTGTCGTACAGCGGAATCCCCAACTCGTTGGCGAGGATGCGTCCGATCTCGTGGCCCTCGGCACCAAAGTCGCGCGCGATGGTAATGACCACAGGACTCTTCTTGTTCTCCAGATCGCTCATCGCGATTCCTTTCTCTATGTGACAAAGGGGCTGTCCCTTTGCCACATTCTACGCTGCCACCATTCGCCTCTGATACGCCCTCACCAGCAGCGAGATACCAAAGTTGAGCACAAAGTACATCGCAAACACCAGGCCATAGAGCATAAGCACCTGCGACAGATCGATCGCGTGGGCCATCACGACGTTTGCCGTGTACATGAGCTCGGCCACGTTAATGCCCGAAAGATACGAGCTGTCCTTAATGACGGTCGTGCACTGGCTAAACAGCGCCGGAATGATCGTCTTAAACGTCTGCGGCAGAATGATGTAGCGCATGGTGGCAAAGAAGCCGAAGCCCTGGCTCTGCGCTGCCTCAAACTGGCCGCGCGGAATCGAGTTGAGGCCACCGCGCACAATCTCGGCCATAACAGCGCTGGTAAACAGCGTAAAGGCGATGGTCGAAATCACAATGTCCAAACCCTGCACCGTAAAGTAGATAAACAGAATCCACAGCAGGTTTGGCGTGCAGCGGAACAACTCGATATAGGCGCTCACCAAAATACGGAACGGGCGGGGCGCATAACTCTTAACGAGCGCCAGCACCGTGCCAAAGATGAGCGAGAAAAAGATCGACAGCGCCGAGATCTCGATCGTCTTAACAAAGCCGCCCCAAATGTAGAGCAGGTTGGTCGCGTTGAAGATTTCCATGCGCTAGGCCTCCTCTACGTTGTCGAGCCCCAGCTCGGCCAGGCTCACGCCGCGCGGACGCTCCTTGGAGCGGCGCTCGAGCCACTGCACCAGCATGGCGAGCGGAAAGCAGATGATGAAGTACATAAGGCAGCAGACGATGTATCCCTGCAGGTAACCGTACAGACTCACAAAGTTGTCGGAACGGTACATAAGGTCGCCGCCGGCCACGAGCGCCAGCACCGACGTGTTCTTGACCAGGTTGAGCGCCTGGTTACACAGCGGCGGCAAAATGATCTTGAACGTCTGGGGCAGCACGATGTACCAGTACGCCTGCGCACGGGTGAAGCCCTGGCTCTGGGCCGCCTCCATCTGACCGCGCGGAACGGCCTCGATACCGGTGCGGATGACCTCCGAAATGTAGGCCGCGTGATACAGGCCCACACCCAAGAAGCCCAGCACGAACGGCGCGATGCGCACCGGCTGGTCGGCACTGGTTATGGCCTGCAAAAACTGCGGACCGGCCATGTACATAAAGAGCACCTGCACGGGCAACGGGGTGTTCTGGTAAAACTCCACGTACACGCGGCTTATGGCGCGCAGCACGCGCGAGCGAGTGGTAGAGAACACGCCCAGCAGCGTGCCCAGCACCAGCGACAGAAGCAGACCGGCAACGACCACCTGCAGCGTCACGCCAAAGCCCTCCCAGAAGGGCCCCATGTTTTGAAATGTCGTCGACCAACGGTCGGCGTCAAATAATCCTTCGAGCATTTGATTCCTTCCTTGGACGATGCGCCTATACAAGACCCCAGGTCTTGACCTCTTGGTCGAGCCAGCCGTCGGCCAGGCGATCGCAAATCACCTGATCGACCACGGCCGAAAGGTCGCAGCCCTTCTTGGTCGCCACGCCGTAGCCCTGCTCGCCAAACTTGACCTCGGGCTGCAGCAACTCAACGGTCTCGTTCATGTAACCGGCCAGCGTGGAGCGGTCCATGGCAAAGACGTCGATATTGCCGGCGTCGAGCGAACTCTTGATGATGGGGTAGCCGCTAAAGGCCCTAAACTCGGGCTTGCAGCTAAAGCCGTTGTCCTTGATCATCTGCTCGATCAGGCCCTGCGTGGTAGCACCCTGGCTCACGCCGATGACCTTGCCGTCCAGGTCCTCAATCGAGGTAAAGCCCGAACGCTTCTTGACCATGAGTCCCACGTAGTCGGTGCGATACGGCGTCGAGAAATCCCAGCTCTTTTTGCGCTCGTCGGTGATGGTGTAGGTCGCCGCGACTACATCGAGTTGGCCGTTATCGATCAGCGGGCCGCGCGTCTTGGGCGTTACATCGGTAAACTCGACTAGCTCCTGGGCGCGAGCATCCTTGTAGCTCACACCAAAGACGGCAGCGGCGATCTGGTAGCACAAATCGACTTCCATGCCCTCAAAGCAGCCCTTGGCGGTATCGTAATAGCCATAGCCGGGAACGTCCTTCTTAACGCCGGCATTCAGATGGCCACGCGACTTGATGGCCGCAAGCTTGGACCCCTTGTCGGAGCCCTCGCCGCTGGTGGAGTTGCCGCAACCGGCAAGCGCGGTCCCCGTCAGCGCGAGCATGCCGGCGCCAGCCAGCTGCAAAAAGCGACGGCGCGTCACGTCCGCCCTCGTCATATCCGTCATGTCCATCACCGCGCCTAGTGCAGAATCTTGGACAGGAACTCGCGGCAGCGCGGGTTCTCGGGGTTATCGAAGAAGTGCTCGGGCGTGCCCTCCTCCAGGATGCGGCCGTCCTCCATAAAGATGACGCGGTCGGCCACCTGGCGCGCAAAGCCCATCTCGTGCGTCACGCAGATCATGGTGATGTCCTCCTGCGCGAGCTCAATCATAACGTCCAGAACCTCCTGGACCATCTCGGGGTCGAGCGCCGAGGTCGGCTCGTCAAACAGGATGATGGGCTGCTTAGTGCACAGGGCACGGGCGATGGCGATGCGCTGCTGCTGACCGCCCGAGAGATTCTGCGGATACTCGCCGGCCTTATGCGCCATGCCGACGCGCTTGAGCGCGGCGATGGCGATCTCGGTCGCCTCCTCCTTGCTCTTCTTTTGCAGCTTGATGGGCGCGAGCGTCAGGTTGCCCAGCACCGTCATGTTGGGATACAGGTTGAACTGCTGAAACACCATGGAACTATACTTGCGAGCCATCTCCAGGTGATTCTTTTTGGTGAGCGGCGTACCGTCGATGACGACCTCGCCCGACGTAGGCTCCTCCAGATAATCGACGCAACGGATGAGCGTCGACTTACCCGAACCGGAAGGCCCGATCATTACGAGTTTCTCGCCGCGCTTGACGGTGAGATTGATATCTTTGAGCACATGCAGGTCGCCAAAGTACTTGTTGAGATGCTTGATCTCGATCATGTCTGCCATGAATGTCCCTTCCCTGCGTTTACACGAGTTGAACTATTGTACGGAAAGAACCACGTTTCCGCAGCCCACACTACATCCCCGTAAAGAACCCGCAACCTTTAACCCACTCATTGGGGACAGACTTAAATGAGTGCCCGCTCATTGGGTACTCATTTAAGTCTGTCCCCAATGAGCGCCGAAAATAATACAACCGCCCTTGTTGAGCATAAGTCAGCGAAAACCCGTACACGCGAGCAAGGTGACGTGAAATGAAAGGGCGCAGACCTCATGGTCGCGCCCTTGAAATTGAACGTCAGATTGCCGCGTGTACGGGTTTACAGCGTCGAGCCGTTACGCGGTTTGGTAAAACCGCGTAACAAATTAC
>UROO01000022.1 GCA_900549555.1 uncultured Collinsella sp.
CACCCTAGAGTTCGTCGGCAGCGTCAGATGTGTATAAGAGACAGCCCTTTATCTGGTAATTGGCGGGGGTTCCGCCACCCCCGCATTTGCTTCTATGGGTTTCGTTCGATAAAGGAGGACACCATGAAGACAACGTTCAAAAAGTCCGTACTCGCATTCCTGACATGCGTCCTGGCGCTCGCCTTTGCCCTGACGGGCTGCAGCGGCGGCGGCAAAGACCCCAAGGCCAACTTCGTCGGCAGCTGGGAACTCTCAGGTGGAACCCTGGAGGGCGAAGAGCTGACCGATGAGTACATGAAGATGCTCGAGGATTTGGGTGTCCACTGCGTCCTGATTCTCGATGAGGACGGCACAGGCGCCCTCGACCTGTTCCTTGAAGTCGTCGACCTTAAATGGGAGGCAAAGGACGCCACCACCGTAACCATCACCGCCGAAGACGAGTCGCACGACATGAAGCTCAAGGACGGAAAGCTCATCCTCGAAGAAGATGACGGCAATCTTGTCTTTACCAAGTCTGACAAGGATCTGTCCGGCACGGTGAAGAAGGATCGCGAGGCGGCCGAGAAGGAAGAGGAGATCGATGAGGCCGTCGAAGACGACGATGTCCAGAACGTCGAAATCTCCCCCGCCGTCACCGTCGCCGATGACGATCTGTGCACCATCACCATCACCGAGAAGTTCAAGGACGACTGGGGCGACATCGGCTTTGTCGTCAACATCACCAACAAGAGCGACAAGGACCTGACCTTCTACGCTCCTTCCGGCAAGACCAACGTCAACGGCACCATGAAGGAACCCTGGTTCTCGGCTCACCTGATGCCCGGCACCAACGCCACCGAGGAGTTCACGTTCTCGAGCGGCGAGCTTGACAGCCTTGACGACCTGGTCAACACGACCATCGGCATCGACGCCTACCTGACCGATTCCTACGAGGACGTCGCTTCCTACACCGCGACCATCGCGTAGCGACAGACACCGACAGCCGCGGATTGGCGGACATATCCGCGCACACCAGGCGGGGCCGCAGGAGTTGATCCTGCGGCCCCGTCGTTTTTATGCCGACAGCACTGCCCATACAAGCAGGCCGCCCGCCGTTTTTAGATGCGAAACGGCGGGCGGCCTATCTTTACGGCGCCGGAGCACGGGCGGCACACCGACTACGGGCGCTCCATATTGGGGACGATGCTGCCTTCGGTCACCGCATGCACGGCAAGACGCATGATGTTGTCGTAGCCGGTCTTGCTCAGGATCTCCGAGATGCGGCGCTTGATGGTACCCTCACTCATAAACAGCTCGGCCGCGATCTCACGGCGGCTCTTGCCCTCGCAGGCAAGGCGCAAAATCGACAGCTCGACATCGTCGAGTGCCGCCGTGCCCGAAAAAATGCTCTCGGGCGGCTTGGGAAACGTGCAATAGCCCGCCAGCGTGGAGCGCATCACGGCGAACAGCTCGTCGATACCGACGTTCTTGTACACAAAGCTGTCGACGCCCGCCTCGCGGGCCTGATCGACAAAGGTGATCTCGGGCATGCCGGTCATGATAATGATGCGACACTCGGGCAGCCGCTCCTTGATGCGCGCCGCCGCCACGATGCCGTTTGAATCGTGTTCGGTGCACACGTCCATCAGTATCATGTCCGGGCGCTCCTTGAGCGCGGCACCCAAGGCCTCGGAGGCATCGGCGATGGCTGAAACAACGGTCATATCGGGCTGGTCGCCAACGGAGCGCGCCAGGCTCTCGCGCAGAATGGCCTGGTCTTCGACTATAAGGACGCGAATCATGAGCTTCTCCTCCGAACAGCGGCGTTGGGCGTAAGTGGAATGGATACCGTAAGCGTAAAGGGCGGGGCGGCGTGGACCTCTAGGCTGCCACCCAGATCTTGCGCGACATGTCTCATACCTGGGATACCCGTTCCCTCGCGATACGATACGGGGGCCGGGACCCGTCGTTAGAAATCGTCATGTGCGCGACGGTGCCAGCATCCGCCCCCTCCTGCCACAGGCGCACGTGGACCCGATGCGCCTGCGCATGCTTGGTGGCATTGGTCGAGGCCTCGCGGATAATCTGCAAAAATGCGGCGGCGACACGCGCATCCTCAGGCAGCGCGCCCTCAACATCGATCTGCACACTCACCAGGCCAAAAGCATGGACGATATCACCCAGCTGCTCTGCAGGCTCACTGGCACCACCACTGCGCAGGTCGGCGGCGATCGAGCGCAGCAATGGGTCAATCTGCTCGAGCGACTCGTCGTCCAGGCGCCCCTCCTCCAAATAGCGATGGAGGATGGACAGGCGCTGCCCGATCACGTCGTGCACGCGGGCACGCATGCGCAGGTAGGCCGCATTGTCGGCAACTTTTTTGACCTCTTCGATCTGGGCCTGGAGTTCTTTGCCCGCAAGCTCAAGCAGGTGATTGGCTTGCGCCAGGCGGTCGTGGACATGCGCATACTCCGTCACATCCAGCCCGATAATGCGCTCAAAGAGGCGGCCCGAAACCATAACCTCGTCGTGCACAAATAGGCGAATCTCGGCGGGAGAAATCTCGATCACCGCGCGAGCCTCACCAAAACGGTCCAAGTTAATCCGCACACGGTTCCTGCTGCTTTCGGGCATTTGCATGCTAAGTTTGCGCAGGTCGTTCCATGTGCTGCTCATGTCGCCCAGGTCGGTGGGCATATGGAGCTCTACGAGGTTTTTGCGCATGCAGCGGTTCATGAGCAGCGGACGGCCCCTCGGGTCCAGATACAGGATGCCCACGGGAATCACGTTGATGGTCTCGATCGTCGAGAACATGGTGATATCCTCCTGGCGGTTACGGACGTCCATCAAGAGCGCCGCGATGGAGCGGAACAGGAAGAACGCCCCCTCCGTGATAAGGACAACGGTCCACGCCGAGCCCATGGCAAAAACCACCGGTGGTGTAACGGCGACAACAAGCAACAGTTCGGCCAGCATGACGAGGCGACGATAGTGCACCATAAGTACCACGCCATAGGCAAAGATTGCGGCATTGAGCCACAACGCTCCGCCCATTGCCCTGGCGCAAACGTCAAGCGGCGCCACCAGATACGAGCCAGACGACGCGAATAAGATGAGCGCCGAAACCACCAGGTGAAGCACAAGGCTCGCCTCGTAGGCGCAAATCACCTTACGGTTATAGGGCGAGCGGCGCGATGCGATGAGCGGGACGTGGATCGTCTGCAGGCACGCAGCCAGGGCAAAGACAACATCGAGCGCAACGATTTGGGGAAGAATGAGCGAAATCTGCATCGTCACTCACCCGCCCTCGGCATCAAGACAATCATGTGCAGCTGGCCGGGCTCGCCCTCAAGGCGGTATGCCACGTTGCGCCCTTGCAGAGCGCTTTCGAGCTCTTGCGCAGCGAGCGTCTGCGAAAGATCTTCATCATCGTTGGAAAAAAGCGTGGCGCGCAGCTCGACACTGCATCGGTCATGGTCGCCCAAGTGATACATAAGCGCCGGATGGTCGGTGGTGTAGGCAAAAAACGCAAAGTCATACACGCAGTCGTACAGGGCGCTTACCGTACTGGCGTGTAACGGGCGCCGTATGGCGATAATCGAGGCGCAATCGACATCGATCGTGCGCAGGTCACTTGCGAGCTCGTTGGCGATGAGCTGAATGCGGTCGCGATCAAAACCGCTCTCCCCGTGCTGTGCCAACGTGAGCGACCCCTTGCGCTTGCAATAGGCGACGAGCATCTTGGCGCGCTGCAGCATGCGGTAACGCTCGTGCGAAGACGCTTCGTCGGTCAACGGTGGCAGCGAGCCCAGCAGGTCGTACATCTCTTCGAGCGCGCGGGCAAGCGCCTGGTCCACGTCTTGGACCAGCAAGGTCTCGGCCTCTTGATCTGCCAAATGCGTCTTAAGGTCGTAGTCGGCGGCGAGCAGCTCGTTTTGACGCTGCAGCTCCATTCGACGATGTGCCAGTTCACGGTTAAGCTCGTTGAGCTCCGACACGTCTTGGGCAAGCAGGGCCGATCCACCCAGCAGCGGAAAGGCACGGTACATCACATTGGGATCGGACGCCTCGGCAAAGGCATGGGCGCGGCCGTGCTCCTGGGTCCGCAACTCCTCGCGCACGCCTACCGGCATTGGCTTTGACACTGGCGTGGCATAGACCTCCTGCAGGTCGCGCGTTAGGACTTTGAGGTCGAGCGGCAAGGTGTCGAAGATGCCGGCGATGTCGTGATACGACGGAATGACACCGCAATCGAGACAGATTTCCATCGCCACCACGCACAGGACGCAATAGACGAGCGAAAAGTTGAGCCTCCATGCCCAGGGCACGCGCAACGCATACGAGACGGCAAAGAATGCGCCACCCAGCAGTACGAGCGCCGCCGTGCCCGAGAAACGCTGGATGCGAAAGGACGAGGACCGACCAACCAGGATAAAAAAGGCCACGAAGTCAAAGGCCGTCCACACGAGGACGGCGAAATAACCCCAGCCGTACGTGTAATCGTTGCTCCAGGTGTCGCTTGAACGGTCAAAGTGGAAGACCTGCTGGTGAAAATCGTTGGTGAGCACAAATCCGATAAGCAGGATGGCCGCAATCCACAGCGCAGCGCAGTAGCGGCGCCCCAGGCGGTGTTGCTCCAGGCCCGCAAGGCGCAGGCCGCAGAGCTGGTAGAGCAGCGGAATGAGCGTCATGGGCACGTAGTACAGGTACCACAGCACGGTGGCATAGAACGGCGTGAACGACTTGTACTTGAGAATGACTTCGATCATCCACAGGGCGCAGATGGTGGCGATGGCCACAAGGCGGCGACGCAACACATAGTCCAAACAGCGCAGATAGACCGATACGCCCCAGATCGAAAATACAATTGCGGCGACAAGCAACGGGAGAGAGCTCGAGTGGACGAGCGCATCCACGACCTCTTCGGACACCTCGCTATAGGCAGGCACGGCGTTAGATAGTTTGGGGTCGAAGGCGAACAACGCCGGCAAGACTGCCAAAAGTATAAGGAACAGCGCGGTGGTGACACCGGCGATAGCAAAGACGCGGTGGCGATATGCACGGTGCGTTATACCAACCAGGAATCGCGGCATGGCGAACAGCCTGCCGCCCCTGGGATCCGCAACCGGCGCGGTCCGGGCGGCCGCGTGGCCGATATGTCGTTCGCGGGTACCCATAGTCCCTTTAGTGTACCGACAGATGGATCGAAAAAGCGGGCCGCATGTCCCAAAATCCGCAGACGGCAGGGCGCCCGGTGAGCATTAACTGCTCGCCGGGCGCCCTGGTCAGGAAACTCTGAAGTCGAGTGCCTCAGCTTCCTTAGGAAAGGTCCTCACCATTAGAAGCAATAACCTTCTTGTACCAGTCGAAGCTCTTCTTCTTGGAGCGCTTGAGGGTGCCGTTGCCCGCATCATCGCGGTCCACATAGATAAAGCCGTAGCGCTTGGACATCTCACCCGTGCCGGCCGAGACCAGGTCGATCGGGCCCCAGGTAGTGTAGCCCAGCAGGTCAACGCCATCCTCGGTCACCGCGTCGCGCATCGCGGCGATATGCTGGCGCAGGTAGTCGATACGGTAGTCGTCGTTGATGGAGCCATCCTCTTCGACAACATCCTTGGCGCCCAGACCGTTCTCGACCACAAACAGCGGCTTCTGATAACGGTCGTACAGGTCGTTAAGGGTGATGCGGAAGCCCAGCGGATCGATGGCCCAGCCCCACTGGCTCTCCTGCAGGTAGGGGTTCTTGGCGCCGGCGAAGGCGTTGCCCTGGGTGCGCTCGACATCGGGGTTATCGGCACCGGCAGAGCAGCGGGTGCTGTAGTAGCTAAAGCTGATGAAGTCGACGGTGTTGGCGGCCAGGATCTCGCGGTCCTCGTCCGTCATGCCCACATCGATGCCCAGACGCTCGAGCTTCTTGACGGCATAGGCCGGGTAGTAGCCGCGGCTCTGGACGTCGACGAAGAAGTAATTGTCCTGGTTGTCGAGCTGCGCTTGGCGCACGTCGCCCGGACGGCAGCTGTAGGGGTAGTAGCTACCTGCGGCGAGCATACAGCCGATCTTGACCTCAGGATCGATCTCGTGAGCGATCTTGGTTGCCCAAGCGCTGGCGACGAGCTCGTTGTGGGCGGCCAGGTACTCGACGGCCTCCTTGTTCTCGCCCTCCTCAAAGACCAGGCCGGCACCCATAAACGGCAGGTGCAAGATCATATTGATCTCGTTAAAGGTGAGCCAGTACTTCACCAGGCCCTTGTAGCGGGTAAAGATCGTGGTCGCGAGATTCTTGTAGAAGTCGATGAGCTTGCGGTTGCGCCAGCCGCCGTACTCCTTGATGAGATGAATCGGGCAGTCGAAGTGCGTGATAGTCACGAGCGGCTCGATGCCGTGCGCCTGGCACTCGCGGAACACATCCTCGTAGAAGGCCAGGCCAGCCTCGTTGGGCTCGGTCTCGTCGCCGCTGGGGAAGATGCGGGTCCAAGCCAGGCTCATACGGAAGGTCTTAAAGCCCATCTCGGCAAAGAGAGCGATGTCCTCCTTGTAATGGTGGTAGAAATCGATGCCGGTCTGCGCGGGATAGTAATAGCCGTCCTCGAAGTCGAGCATCTTACGCTGGCCGGAGACCACCGCATAGCGCTCGGGGCCGTGCGGAGCCACGTCCACGTTGGCAAGGCCGCGGCCGTCCACGTTGTAGGCGCCCTCGCACTGGTTGGCAGCCGTCGCGCCGCCCCACAGGAAGTCATTACGGAAAGCCATGCATCAATCCTTTCGCACGCTGTTGTCATAGGCTCAGTGTCCCTGCAAACAACGCGTCGCTCAACGGCAACGGCGCAGGCCGATACTTCTTTTCGCGTGCAGGCGCCCGGCAACCACCCCGTCTGACACTTTTTGATACCCGCCTGTCCAAGCCGCCACAAAGGGGACAGGCACCTTTGTGGTGGCTTGGGCCCGGTTTGTCTCAATCTGTAACAGTTAGACAGCCAAAATCGGGCCTGGTGTTACAGATTGAGATTGTTCGGCCTGTCCCCTGCAGTTTGTCTAAATCTGTAACAGGTAGAGACGATTTAGCCCGCTAGATGTTACAGATCGAGACAGAAGATTCTAGTCGCAGGTAATGTCGAGGTTCTTGCCGATGAGACCTACGTAGCCGCCTTCGCCGGCGGGATATTTGACTGAATAGGAAAAAAAGGAAAAAATAGGAAAAAAAGGAAAGGAGACTTATGACTGAAACCATCTTCTCCCCCTCATTTGGAAATCGCCCGTCCTATCTGGTGGGGCGCGGGAACGTGATTTCGACATTCATCTCCGGTCTTGAGCAGGAGCCTGGCAATCGTGACCGAGCCATGCTCATGCTCGGCCAGCGAGGCAGCGGCAAGACGGTTCTCCTGTGGGAGCTCGCCGATCGCGCACGCAAGCTCGGCTTTGTTGTCGCCACACCCACCGTAGCCTCCGAGGACATGCTCGAGCGCATTGTTGAGAAGATCCAGGAAGCAGGCGAGCCTTACGCCAACAAGCATCGTCTCCCCAAACTTACGGGTGGCAGTTTGAGCGTCTTCGGTTTCTCGGCAGGCCTCGAGTTCACACGAGACGTGCAGGAGACCAAAAGCTTTCAGTTCAAACTCACACAGCTCGCGCGCAAACTGACCGAGCAGGGACACGGCATCCTCATCCTCATCGATGAGCTTCAAGCAAATTCACCCGAGATCAGACAGCTCGTCACCGCCTATCAAGAGCTGGTCGGCGAACGGCTCAACGTCGCGCTCGTCATGGCGGGCCTCCCGGGAGCAGTCTCCGCGACACTCAACGACCGCGTACTGACATTTCTCAACCGCGCGCGCAAAGTCACGCTCGAACCGCTTTCAGTCGGAGACGTCGATACATATTATCAGCGGGCTTTCGAAGAACTCGACCTTGATATTCCAGGCGATCTTCGCCTCCGTGCCGCCCGTGCAACCCAAGGTTCGCCCTATATGCTGCAGCTCATCGGCTACAACATCGCCAATCGCTGCAAGGCCGGAAAACGCGTAACGCCAGAGCAAGTCGACGGAGCTATCGAAGCGTCAAAGGCCGATTTCGAAAACGATGTTTGTGAAACGACGCTCGCCGCGCTATCGGACCAAGACGTCGCGTTTCTCGACGCAATGACTGATGACGAAGACGCCGTTTCGCGCATTTCCGATGTAGCGAAGCGCATGTCAGTCACACCCGACTATGCGCAAAAGTATCGCCGACGCCTCATCGACGCCGGCGTTATCGAACAGGCACGCCGCGGTTACGTGCGCTTCGCCGTACCATATATGGCTGACTACCTGCGCAGCCAGCTCTAGGCAGCCAAAACCGGGCCTGGTGTTACAGATTGAGATTGTTCGGCCTGTCCCCTGCAGTTTGTCTCGATCTGTAACAGGTAGAGGCGATTTAGCCCGCTAGATGTTACAGATCGAGACAGAAGATTCTAGTCCACGGTGATGTCGAGGTTCTTTCCGATGAGGCCCACGTAGCCGCCTTCGGCTGCCTTGGGGCTGTCAGCATGGCAGAGGACCCACTTGTCGGCCTTCCAGTAGCAGTAGCTGTCACCGGCGGCAGGCATGTCGGTTGCAGCCTCGGGGCGCGGACCGTTGGTACCGGCGGGCAGCGCCACCATCACCTGGAAACCGCTTTCATCGACCATGCACGGCGTGTAGTGGAGCGTGGTGTTGAAGACCTCGACAACCTTGCCCGCCGGCACGCGGAACGCCTTGACGAACGCGGTATCGAGCTTTCCGTCCTCGATCTCCCAGCGATGCGCCACGAGCAGGATAAAGTCGCGGACGCCCAGGTTAAACTCACTCGCGCGGTGATACTCCAGACAGTTGAGTCGTGTGTTGTGGCCGTTGCACCAGCCGAGCTGGAAGGGGCGGCCGCCGTACATGAGCAGGCCGAGCGTGTCGGCGCCCTCAACCTGCTCGAGCTCGGGCGCGGAGGCCACGTATTTGCTGCCCTCGGGGATGGGCGTAGCCGCGAGTGCCTCGACGAGTGGAGCGGTCAGGCTGGACGGAACGTCATCCCACACGCGGCCATAGGACTTGAACTCGGGATCAGAGACAGAGTAGATATGCATGTTCACTCCTGTTCGTAAATGTGACTATACGAACATTCTAGAACAAACATGAGCGATTTTGAACGCTCGTCCTGACCACTCAACAAAAAGGCGCCCCCGCATAAGCGAAGGCGCCCAATCCGTGCGTTTTAGGCGATAAAGCCCTTACGCCTGCTGATAATGCAGGTGCTTCTCGTCGATATCGGCCAGGTCGCGGTCGAGGTAGCGGCGTGCGAGCCAGTTTGCCATGGGGATGTTCTGGTCCAGATAGTTACCGCACTCCTCGGGAGCGGCACCGGGGACATCGCCCTCAAAGCCGGCGACAAACTCGAACAGCTCACGCACGAGCGACAGAATCTCCTCGCTCGTCACCTCACCAAACACGACGAGGTAAAAGCCCGTGCGGCAGCCCATGGGTCCAAAGTAGACAATGCGGCTCGACCACTCGGCATGGTTGCGAAGGAACGTCGCGCCCAGGTGCTCGATGGTGTGGCACTCGGCCGTGTTCATGACCGGCTCCTTGTTGGGCGTGGTCAGGCGCAGGTCAAACGTGGTGACGGCGGCGCCGGTCGCCGGATCGCGGTCGATGCGGCTCACATACACGCCGGGCTCAAGCAGCAGATGGTCAACGGAAAAGCTCGCGATGCGCTCCATGGCAGATCCTCTCGATAGTCAAATTGGGACGGGCTCTTTTAGCTGGTTCGAATGGTCGCACCAATCATACCAGTCAAAAAAGCCCCGTCCCAAATTGACTACCTGGGACGAGGACCAATGATTTTTTAATCCCCGTCCCAGAAAGTAAGATGAGATTCAGGGAATAGCCTGCGGAAGGCGAGCGGCGCCCAAGTGCCGCAGGTTGCCGTGAAAGAGGAGCGCCGCGTACTTTGGTACGCAAGCGACGGCTTGAACGGCAAGATGCGGTGCTTGGGCGCCGCGCAGCCGCCTAGGCAGTGTACGCGATTGTAGATTTCACGGCGTGGCGCCAGCCGTCGATCTTTTTGGCGCGCTCGTCGGCGGTCATGGCAGGCTCCACAATGCCGCGGGCGCCGTAGACGTCGACGACATCGCGCGTGTACATGCCCAGCGCAATGCCGCAGGCCCAGGCCGCACCCAGGCCGCTCATCTCGTCATTGCTCGCGATGCGGATGGGCGAGCCAACCAAGTCGCTCTCAAACTGCATCAGGTACGCGTCGCGCGTGGGACCGCCGTCAACACGAAGCTCGGCCAGCGCCGCGCCTGAATCCTCGACCATCGCATCGATCACGTCAAAGATCTGATAGGCGATCGACTCGTCGGCGGCCTTCACGAACTCCGCGCGACCCGTGGTGCGCGTCATGCCAAAGACGCAGCCCTCGGCGTCACTCGCCCAGTGCGGCGCGCCCAAACCGGTAAACGCCGGCACAAAGTAGACGCGGCTCGCCGGATTGGCGGCGTAGCACAGGTCGGTAACCTCCTCGGGGTTATTGATGAGCTCCAGATCGTCGCGCAGCCACGTCTTGACGGCGCCGGCGTAGCTCACGTTGCCCTCGAGTACATACTCGGTCACGCCGTCCATACGCCATGCGAGCGAGCTCGAAAGCCCGTGCGAGCTGGCAACGAACTCGTCGCCGACGTTCATCATGACCGAGCTGCCGGTGCCATAGGTCGCCTTGGCCATACCGCGGCTGTGGCAGCCCTGAGCGAACAAGGCCGCGTGGCTGTCGCCCAGCACACCGTGAATGGGCACAGGTGTCGGCAAAAAGCCGCCCAGGTCCGTCATGCCGAACAGGCCATCGGAATCGGTCACCTGTGGCAGGCAGGCCACATCGACGCCAAAGACCTCGCACACCGGCTCGCTCCAGCAGCCACGGCGCAGGTCAAAGAGCTGCGTGCGGCTGGCATTGGACCAGTCGCAGCGGAACTCCGCGCCGCCCGTGAGCGTCCAAACCACCCAGGCATCGATGGTGCCCAGGCACAGCTCGCCTGCCTCAGCAGCCTCGGCAGCAGCGGGAACGTTCGCAAGGATCCAAGCCATCTTACCCGCCGGGTAGTAGGGCGAGAGCACCAAGCCCGTCGTGTCACGCACCAGCTCGGCCACACCCTCGCGCGCGGCCAGCTCGTCGCACAGCTCGCGGGCGCGGGCGCACTGCCACACCACGGCGTCGCACAGCGGCTCGCCCGTCGTGCGGTTCCAGGCAACGGTGGTCTCGCGCTGGTTGGAGATGCCGATGCCGGCGACGTCGGCCGGATCGACCCCGGTCTCCTCCACCACGGCACGTGCCACGGCCAGCACATTGGTGGCAATCTCGGCCGGATCATGGCTCACCCAGCCGGCCTCGTTGACAATCTGGCAATGCGAACGGTCGGCACGATGAATCAAATGGCCGCCCTCGTCTACCAGCAGCGCCTTGGTGCCCTGCGTGGATTGATCGATTCCGATGATGTAGCGGCCCATGGCCACCCCTTTCAAAACGAATGTGACAAAGGGACGGTCCCTTTGTCACATTCCAATTACTCTGCGGGCAGGAACTCGGCAACGGTCTTGGCGATTCCGGCACCCGTCAGACCGTAGTGCGCAAAGACCTCGGGGCTCGTGCCGGTGATGACCGGCGCGTCGGGCAGAGAGAGGCACTTGACCGGACGCGGGCAATGCTCGCCCACCACCTGCGCGACCATAGAGCCCAGACCGCCGAAGGGGCTGTGCTCCTCGACGGTCACGACGGCGCGCGTGGCGCCGGCGGCCTCAATCACGGCCTCGGCGTCGAGCGGCTTGACGCAATACATGTCGAGCACCGTTGCCGAGATGCCCTGCTCGGCCAGCAGGTCGGCGGCGTCCACGGCATGGCGGACCATCTCGCCGGTAGCGACGAGCGTCACATCGGTGCCGCGGCGCACCCAGGTGGCGCGATCCATCTGGAACGGGCACTCATCCTCGGTGTACACGTCCTCGACCGGGTTGCGGCCCACGCGGATGTAGGCCGGCTTGTTGTCGGCGACCAGGGCCCGTACGAGCTTGGCGGTCTGGAAGCGGTCGCTCGGCAGGTACACGCGCATGTTGGGAAGCGCGCTCATGGCGGCGATATCCTGCGCGGAGTGATGGCTCATGCCCAAGGCGCCATAGGACACGCCGCCAGAGATGCCGATGAGCTTGACATTGGTGTTGGAGTACGAGACGTCGACCTTGCACTGCTCATACGAGCGCGTGGTCACAAAGGACGCCGGCGAAGCGGCCCAGGCCTTCTTGCCGCACGAAGCCATGCCGGCGGCGATGCTCACCAGGTCCTGCTCGGCGATGCCGACCTCGACGGACTGCTGGGGATACTGATCAAAGAACGGCGTGAGCGATGCGGAGCCACGGGAGTCGGAGCACAGGACGACGATGTCCTTATCGGTCTTCGCGGCCTCGAGCAGCGTGTCGCAGATAACCTTGCGATTGGCGATCTTGTTAGCCATTGATGGCCTCCTTATGGGCAGCGAAATCGGCGATGATCTGGGCATATTCCTCATCGTTGGGCAGGTGATGATGCCAGGCGGCCTTGTCCTCCATAACGGGCGAGCCATAGCCCTTCACCGTGTTGAGGATGATGACCGTGGGCTTGCCGCAGGTCTCGGCCGCAAGCGTCAGCGCGGCGTCGATGGCCCGGACGTCGTTGCCCGGAATGGAGAGCACGTTCCAGCCGAAGGCGGCCCAGCGCTCCTCCTGCGAGTCCTGCTTCATAACGTCCTCGGTGCTGCCGCTGATCTGCAGGCGGTTGCGGTCCACGAGCGCGCACAGATTATCGAGCTGGTAGTTGCCGCCGCTCATGGCGCCCTCCCAGACCGAGCCCTCGGCAAGCTCGCCATCGCCCATGATGGTGTAGACGCGGTAGTCGCGGCCGTCCATCTTGCCGGCGAGCGCCATACCCACGGCCACGGGCAGGCCGTGACCCAGCGAGCCCGAGTTCATCTCGATGCCCTTGAGCTTGTTGTTGGGGTGGCCGATGTAGGGGCTGCCGAACTTGGAGAAGCGGGCCTTGACGTCATCGAGGTCAAGATAGCCCTCGTGGCAGAGCACCGCGTAGTAGGCCTCCATAGCATGGCCCTTGGAGAGCACGAAGCGGTCGCGGTTGGGATCGTCGACGGTCTCGGGCGAAATGTTGAGGTGGTTGGCGTAGAGGGTCATGAGAGCGTCGATCACCGACATGTCGCCGCCGATGTGGCCGCCGGCGCCAGCCATGATGATATCGACGCAATCGCGGCGAAGGTCCCAACGCAGGGACTCAAGCTCTTCGATAGTTGCCATTTCTACTCTCCTCGCAGGTAGGCTTTAACGTCTTCTTCGATGGGGTCATACAAATCGGGGGCAATGCCGATGTACTTGCACGCCTCGTAAAGTACCGGCACCACGTTGGCGTGAATAGCGACGCAGTGGTGGATGTAGGGACCCTCGACAATCTTGGCCTCGAGGCGCTTGAGGTTGTCGACCTCGACCCACAGGTAGGTGCCCATGCCGGCCGGGCCGTCGATGCCGCGGGCGTTGCCCAGCAGCAGCGAGTACTCGCCGTTGTCGCCGTCAAAGCGGGCAAGGGTGAGGTCGCCGTGTTTAGCCTCGGCCGTCAGCGCGCCGGGGTGATCGAAAGCCAGCGGGTAGGTGAGCTTGGGCTTGACGGCCGCGCAGCTGCAGGGCCAGGGGCCGCAATGCTGCAGCAGCTCGCCGTTCTCGTTATCGGGATGGCGCACGGTCCAGTCGGCGAACATGCCACGGTGACGGCCCAGGTCGGCAGCCTCGACCATCAGCGCGGTGATGGCGCCATGGATATCGGTCTCGCATACGATAGGGATGCCCATCTCGTTGAGGATGGCGTTGGCGGCGCAGGGCATAATGCCCAGCTCGTCCTGCAGAGCGTTCCAGCACTGAATGGCACCGGCGTTGCAGCCGTACTTCTCGACCAGGCGCTTCATGGCAATGGCAAGACCGGCGACCGCGGGAACCTTGTCCTCGGGGATGCAGATCTCAAAGCTGTCGTTGATGTGGGCAAGCATGGCGGCCATGGCCTGCTCGTCGGCCTGGGCGTCGCGCACGGCCTGGACAAGCTCGGTCATGGGGATAGGCGAAAGCTGGATGTTGAACTTCTCGAGCAGCTCGCCCTCGTTGCACATGGTCGACCAGAAGTCGAACGGACGGGTGGCCATCTGCAGAATGCGGGTGTGTTTGAAGGTCTTGACCACGTTGCACACGGCCAAGAAGTCCCAAACGCCGCGCTCGAACTCGGGGTCGGTCAGGCGGCAGTTGGTCATGTAGGTAAAGGGCACCTGAAAGCGGCGCAGGACCTTGCCGGTGGCGAACAGGCCGCACTGGCTATCGCGCAGGCGCGTGCCGTCGGGCTCGGGGCGCTCGTCGCGCGGACCCCACAGCAGCACGGGCAAGGCGAGCTCGCGGGCAAGGCGAGCGCAAACGTACTCGGTGCCAAAGTTGGCGTGGCACAGCATAATGCCGTCGACGCCCTCGGCGCGGAACTTCTTGACGATAGGCTCGATATGGCTGTCGTCGAACAGCAGGCCCTCGTCATTGATGTCGTCGATATCCACGATGTCGACGCCGATCTCGCGCAGGCGATCAGCCGTCAGGCCGCGATACTTGATTGCGTCCGGCGCGCTAAAGATACTGCGGCGCGTGGGCACAAAGCCGAGCTTGATCTTGTCCATGTACGTCCTCCCCTAATTACATGTTCAGTAAACAGACGTGTGTTTCGTTTTGTTCTGTTTACTAAATGTTTTACTCTATTGTTTAGAAGTTTAACGCGAAAGTCCCGTAAACGGTAGAGAAATGAGCCTAAACGGTATGTAAACAATCTGAACATACAAGAGGACAAAAAGAGGGCCCTGAAGGACCCCCTTTTGGATGGCGTTATTTTTGCTGCCCTAGCGCGCTTTGGCGCACTGCGAACGAAGCCGTCTTCGCCTAGATTTCGCGCACGCTTTGGCGCTCGACAAAATAGGTCGACACGGCCGTCTTGCAGGTATAGCTCTTGGGATTGCGGATGTTGCCCACCAGGCGGCGCACCGCGATCTCGCCCACCTCGTGCTTGGGAACGTGCACCGTGGTGAGCGGCGGATTGGAGAAGGCGCCCAAAGACAGATCGTCAAAGCCGATGATTGAGACATCCTCGGGGACACGTATGCCGTGCTCGTTCAGCGCGCGCATGGCGCCTACGGCGAGCACGTCGTTTTCGGCAAAGAAAGCCGTCGGCAGGTCGTCGCGCGAGACGCTGTCGAGCCATGCGCCCATGTCGCGATAAGCACCTTCGAGCGTGGTGCCCAGTGTGACGCGCCATGTCGGGTTGGCCTCAAGGTCCGCATCCTCAAGCGCTTGGCGATAGCCGCGCTCGCGATCCTTAAAGTTGCGAATGCGAAGGTCGCCTGCCAGATAGCCGATTTGCTTGTGACCCTTCTCGATAAGGTAGTCCACGGCGCGCAGCACCGAGTCGGTGTTGGCAATGACTACGGCATCGAAGTACTGACGATCGCTCCAGCCATCGAGCACGATCAAGTGGGCGGCAGCGTTGGCGAACAAGGCATAGTCTTCCTCACCCAGCTCGGTACCCATCAGCACGATAGCGGCGGATGGATCGGCGATCAGGCCCTCGACCTGCGGACGCACGGCGTCCAAGTCGCTAAAGTCGAGCGAGACAAAGCTCGTGCTCATACCGTGACGACGTGCCTGGCGCTCCACGCCCTCAATAACCGCGGGATGAAAGGTGCTCTCGTCCAAAATGGCGCCCGTCTTGCGCGCGAGCACAAACTGAATGCTCTCGAGCTGCGTCGACTGCTGGTAGCCAAGCGATTGCGCGCACTCCAGGATGACCTTGGCGGTCTCTTCGCTCACGCTGCGCTTGCGGTTGAGCGCGTTGGACACGGTCGCAGGCGAAAAACCGGTGATGCGGCTGATCTCGCGAACACTTGCTTTGGCCATTGTTCCCCCTAGCAACGGCCGTGGCGGAGCATCGTGGCTTGACCGCCCCGTGGCTCGGCAACTAAACGACCGCAAATTCAATCTAAACAGAATAGTAAATGTTTAATAGCTAGTTTAGCCTGTTGTCAAGCGAAGTGGCACGACTATTCCCCCAACGGGCGCATTTGTCCATCTTAACGTTATTACGCAAGGTCTTCGCCATTGCTTGCTATTACGCGTCGGTACCATTCGAAGCTTTTCTTTTTACGTCTCTCAAACGAGCCCGCACCGCTATCGTCTCGATCGACATAGATAAACCCGTAGCGCTTACGCATCTGTCCTGTGGCGACCGAAACCAAATCGATCGGGCCCCAACAGGTATATCCCATGAGTTCCACCCCGTCGAGCTCGACGGTCTCCCTCATCGCCTCGATGTGGGCCCGCAGGTATTCAACTCGATAGTCGTCTTCTATTTCACCCGAATCTTCCGGCACATCAGGAGCACCCAAACCGTTTTCGACGATGAACAGCGGCTTTTGATAGCGATCCCAGATTTCATTCATGGTGACGCGCAGCCCTTTGGGGTCGATAAACCTCCCCCAAGGCTCCTGTTTTAGATACGGATTAGGCGCCGAGCGAAGAAGGTTCGAATCGAACTGACCTTCCGCATGCGCTTTTGCGACGCGCGTCGAGTAATACGAAAACGAGACGAAATCGACCAGGTTTGCAGCCAGTACTTCGCGGTCATCATCCCGATAGGGCACCTCAAAACCATGGCGGGCGTATTCCTTGAGAACATAGCTCGGGTACGCACCGCGCACCTGGACGTCGGTAAACATGTAATGGCTGCGATTCTCAGCCTGCGCAGCCAGCACATCGTCCGGATCACATGTAGCCGGATAGAAGACACCTGCGTTGAGCATGCAACCGATCTTCGCCCCAGGGCACAGTTCATGACACGCCCCGACCGCACGGGCGCTCGCAACCAATACATGGTGCACGGCCGTGTGAACCGTTGCATAGCGATTCTCCCCTTGCTCGAAGATGATCCCCGCCGCCATAAAGCACGCCTGCGTCATGATGTTGATCTCGTTAAAGGTCAGCCAATAATTGACCAATCCCCGATAGCGCTCGAACACGGTACGCGAATATCGCTCGAACAGGTCGACCAACCTGCGATCGCGCCATCCGCCATACGCATCGACGAGATGCATGGAGACATCATAGTGGTTGAGCGTCACCAAAGGCTCAATGTCATGCGCGCGACACGTCCTAAAAACATCCTCGTAAAAGGCAAGGCCTTCTTCATTGGGCTCGGCTTCGTCTCCTTTGGGAAAAATGCGGCTCCAGGCGATTGATAAGCGCAGGCATTTAAAACCCATCTGGGCAAACAGTTCAATATCCTGCTTGTACCTATGGTAAAAATCAATGCCCTTGCGAGCGGGATAGAAGCTGTCGGGTGCCAACGCACGCGGATCAAGGTCTCCCCGCATGACGTCCATGCGTTGATCGCCAAACGGCAGCATGTCGGAATTGGCTAAACCGCGACCGCCTTCGTTCCATCCTCCCTCGCACTGGTTTGCAGCCAGAGCCCCGCCCCATAAAAAATCTTCTCTAAACATTATGGTGTCGTCCTTTCTATCAAATTCCCGGCCCACACTGTCGAACGCAACGGACTCGGCAAGTGCCGCGCAACAGCACAGTACCGTTGCGCGGCCAAGGGGTCGGACCGCGCAACGGCTGGGGAGCATATTTGTGTAGTAGCCTCTTATGCCTCGACGGATTCAACGGCCTCAGAATCGCCGCTCTTGGACTTCAACGGCATCTTCTCCTGTCCTTCAAATCCAAAAATCATCGCCAACGCAAACGTCACGGCACCGCCAGCAAGACACCCGATGGTGCCAGGGATGATATCCTGAGCAAACATGAGCACGTTCATCCATGGGAAACCAACGCCAGTGAAGATATAGACGTTGGCATGAAGAAGGCTTACCAGCAGACCACCGACAGCACCACCAATCATGTTCCAGGCAAGAGCCTTCTTGTCGCGAAACAGGATGCCGTAGATGATGGGCTCACTCACGCGACCGAAGGCATAGGTGATGAACAAGTTCCAGCCCGTGGCTCGACTCTCCTTGTCCTTAGCGCGCAGGCCATAGGCGAGCGCGATGGCAAGCGTGGTGTAGGCTACAACCGCGGTGCCGGGGTATAAGATGGCGTCGTAACCGTTCTGGAGCGCGGCGGGCAATATGGCGGTATAGATCGGCACGTGCATGCCGGTGGCGATGATCAGATTCCAGAATGCGCCGATAACCGCGGTCGCAGCGGGACCGGCAACAGAGGCGAGCCAAATGATGAAATCGGCCACAAGGCCCATGACAAATTGGACGGCAGGGCCGCAGAGGCACAGCGCGACCGGCAACATCACGAGCACCGTACCCACGGGTACGATCAGAATGCGCAACATATCAGGCGAGATCTTCTTAAAGAAGCGCTCAACATAGGACTGGGCCCAGGTGATCAAGATGACCGGAAGAACAGCCTGGGTGTAGTTGACGAGCTGCATGGGGATGCCGAAGACGCTGAAAGGCTTTCCGTCCTCAACAATAGCGAGCATGTCGGGATAAATCATCACAACAGCGATGAGCAGTGCCAGCACAGGACTCGTTTTGAACTTCTTAGCCGAGCTATAGGCGGCAAACACCGGGAAGTAGTAATACGCCGCATCGCCCACCAGGGAAAGGATCCGATACAGGTCGCTCGTTTCGGACATAAAACCGGCGCCTTCGGGCCCAAACAGAATAACGAGCATCTTGAAGATACCGGCGACACAAAAGATCGGAAGGATCGGGGTGATAGCGCCGCTCACGGCATCGAGCAGCTGATTGAAGAGGTGCTTGGGCGCCAAGCGCTCCTTCCAGCTAAGCTGAGGGCCATCGAGTTCCTCGTCAATCGATACCGTGACCTCGAATCCGCCCTGCTTACAAACCTCGTCGTAGACCTTGTCGACCGTGGGCCCGACCACCAGCTGCACCTGCCCTCCGGCGTGCACGACGCTGATGATAGACGAGATGTCCTCAAGCTTCTCATCATTCGAGAGGCTTTCATCCTTGAGGTTGAAGCGCAGGCGCGTCATGCAATGCGTAACCGAAGCCACGTTTTCCGCCCCGCCCACAGTGGAGAGAATCTGCTCTGCCACCTTTTTGTAATTTGCCATCATTGGCTCCTTTGCACAATCTTGGCTTACTGTTCGAATCGGCAAAGGTCATGCCCCGAATGGCTACGGGTTACAATCCTTTTTTGGAGATGATCCGGTTGAGATGGATCATCAGATAGAGTTCCTCCTCCTCGGAGAGCGTGGCGTCCCACGTTTCACGACAATAGGAACCGATATGCTTCACGCACTCTGCCAACTGCGGAAACTCCTCACGAAAGTTCTTGTACATCTGCATGTTGGCGCTGTTCAGCGACTCGCCGGCTTGAATGCGCTTGAACAGGTACCGCAGATGCGTGGCGAAGCGGGTGAAATCAAAGGAATCGCGGTCGACAATAATGCGGAAATCGCTTTCGAGAATCTCGATAACGTCCTCGAGCATATCATCGAACTGCTTTGCGGGCTCGGCCGTGGCTTTGACGGCTTCAACAACCCGTGCGTTCACGAGATTCATCGCAATACTGGCAATCTCATCCTTGGGAAGCCGCTCTCCGAGCTCCTTCTCGAGTCGCATGACGATAAACTGGGCAGCCTTGTATTCCTTCGGATACGTCTCCCGCACTTCATAGGCAAGAGGCATCGCGATGCGGACCCCCTTTTGGGCTCGCGCAACGGCAAACGACAGGTGATCAGCCATGAACAGCGTCGCATTGGTCGAGAGGTCGTAGGGCAGTTCGTTGGCAACGATGTCCATAACTTTCGCCGCAAACATCACGATATCCGAGGGAAGATCCCTCATGACATCTTGTCCTTTAGGATCAATGTCGTAAAACGTATGCTCGATTTTAGAAAGAGGGAGCTCTCGAGGAAAATCTCCGCCGAAACCGACGCCCCTGCCCATGGCGATGACATCTCGCCCCTGTCCGTCACGGCAAAGAACCGCGTTGTTGTTAAGCTTTTTAATTGCAAGCATGGTGAACCTCCTTTCAAGAACACTCACAGAAAAAGGCATGGTAGCCAATAGCAGTGCTATTGCGGTCATGCCTTACGTTACAATCCGTGTTGTATTGCTCTTGGGCATGCCTCCACACAGGAGTAACAATCCAAGATGCAGAATGCATTATAGCGCTCTCCCCGCCCCGGGGACCATCGGGCTGGCGAACGGTAGATGTCGGCCCGCCAGCGGCCACATCGAGCAGATGGGCGTGCTTCGATCCCGAGCCTAGCCTAGGATGCGGGCCATGCGCGCCTTGAACTCGGACAGAAAGCGCGGGGCGTCCACGGTGAGTGCCACAAGCGCGCTCTTGTCGGGGTCGGACAGGCGATGCTCGTCGCAGATAGTGCGGCCGCGATACTCGCCGAGCAGGTCGACGCGCAAGTTGCAACCAAGTGCGCCCACGAGCGTGGGATCAATCGCCACGGCGACGGCAAGCGGATCGTGCAGCGCGCAGCCACCAAGGTAGGGGGCGTTCATCTCGTACGAGCCAATATAGTGCTCCACCATGCTCGCAAACGCGCAACCGGCCATGGTGCCCGAGCCCGTCCAGCCGGCAATGTCGCGACGCGTGAGCACCACGCGATGCGTCACATCCAAACCCACCATAGTGAGCTTGCGGCCCGAACGCAGCACGGCGTCGGCCGCCTCGGGATCACTTGCCATGTTGGCCTCGGCGCCCGCGCTCACGTTGCCGGGCACGGTCAGGGCGCCGCCCATAACCACCACGCGGCCGATAGACATCACCGCTGCCGCATCGCGCTCCAGGGCAAGGGCCAAGTTGGAGAGTGGGCCGGTCGCTACGTAGACCAGATCGGGACCATAGGTGCGCGCGGCATCAATCAGGTAATCGACCGCCGCATTGCCATCGGCCGACGTCGCGCCCACCGGCTCGTACGGCGAGGCGGGCACGCTTGCGCCGCCGATGCCGTTCTTGCCGTGGATAAGCGTGGTGGACGCCGGCGGCGTGTAGGGTTCGGTCGCCTTCACGGGACGATCGGCGCCCAGGTACACCGGCACCTCGGGACGACCCAACAGGTCGAGCACCGCCAAGCAGTTGTGCGCCGACTGCTCGACGCGCACGTTGCCAAAGCACGTGGTGATGCCGACGAGCTCCACCTCGGGGCTCGCGATGGCATAGGCAAGCGCCATCGCATCATCCACACCCATATCCAGATCAAGGATCAGCTTCTTGGTTGCCATTGTTCTACTCCGCTTCTCCGTCTACATCCAAACCGTCTAAACCAAACTTGTGCTCGACTTCCGCACGCGTGGGAATTGATTGCTGAGCGCCCAGGCGCGACACCGTCACCGCCGAGGCGCGAGCGCCCGCCGCCATGCACTCAAAGAGCGGCAGGCCCTCCAGGCGAGCCGCGGCAAGCGCACCGATAAATGTATCGCCCGCGGCCGTCGTATCGACCAACGTGCTCGAGAGCGCCGGCATGCGCAGCGGCTCGCCGTCATCGCCGAGCGTAACCGACCCGGCGCCGCCCAACGTGATGACCGCAGCTCCGGCACCCTTGGCGAGCAGGGCATTGAGCGCCGCGACGCAGCTCGCATCATCCGCGGGCAAGATGCCCGTCAGCACCTGGCACTCAGTCTCGTTGGGACAGACCAGGTCGACCGCAGGCCAGGCCTCCGCAGGCAACTCGCAGGCAGGCGCCGGATTAAAGACCGTATAGAACCCGAGCTCGTGAGCGCAAACAAGCGCCTCGGCCGTCGTCGCAAGGTCACATTCGCCCTGGGCGATAAAGACGCTTCCGGCAGCCGGGGCAATATCGCTGGCGTCTCCGTCGAGCTCATCGGCTACCAGACGCCTCAGCGCGCGGGCAACATCCTCGCCCGCGAGCGCATGGTTGGCACCCGGCGACAGCACGATGCGGTTGTCACCCTCGCAGCGAATGATGGTCGCCGTTCCCGTCTCCACGTCATCGCGACGCGCTACAAAGACACAGTCCACGCCGGCGTCTTGGAGCCCCGCCACGAGCGACGTGCCAAATGCGTCGCAGCCGACCGCGCCGATCATATGCGTGTGCGCGCCCATGCGCGCAGCAGCTACGGCCTGGTTGGCGCCTTTGCCGCCGGCGTTGGTGATAAACCCGCTGCCGCCAACGGTCTCGCCCGCACGCGGCATGCGCTCGCACGCCACCGAAAGGTCCATGTTCATGCTGCCGAACACCGCAACGATGCCGCTATCTGCCATGGAAACCTCCTCGTCCGCGGGCTCTGCACCCGCCGTTGGCCGTCAATCGTGCGCTCTCGCGCCTCTATAACTTTAGTTCACTTTGATGTGGACGCGCGCTTGAGCTTGCGCCGGCAGCAAGCATTCACAGGAGCAGGCGGTTACAATGAAGACGTGCTGATTATTCTCGTCATTGGATGATGTTTTATGGAACAATTCCCGCGATCGAGTTCGCGCAGTTCACGCCACGCGAGCGATCAACAAGCGCCGCACGAACGTTCGCGCGCTAACCGACAAGCCACCGAGCCGAGCCGCGCCGCAGGCCCCCATCGTGCGCCTGCCAACAAGGGTACCCACACCAACAGCGCCGCAAAAGAACAGGCGCCCACGCGCCCCAAATCTCGCTATATCCCCGCCCTCGACGGCCTGCGCACGCTTGCCGTCGTCGCGGTGGTGCTCTATCACCTCAACCTCACATGGGCACAGGGCGGCCTGCTCGGCGTCACGATCTTCTTTGTGCTTTCGGGCTATCTGATCACGCGCCTGCTCATCAACGAGGTATCAAAAACCGGCCGCATCGACCTTAAGAGCTTCTGGATTCGCCGCATCCGCCGCCTGTTCCCCGCCGTGGTAACGGTAGTGTTCGTGACCTGCGCTCTGTGCACCATCTTTAACCACGTGATGCTCACCAAGATGCGCCCCGACATCCTGCCGTCGCTGTTGTTCTTCAACAACTGGTGGCAGATTGCCCAAAACGTCTCGTACTTCAATGCTCTGGGCGACCCCTCGCCGCTCACGCACTTTTGGTCGCTTGCCATCGAGGAACAGTTCTACCTGATTTGGCCGCCACTGCTGTTTGCCATGGTATCCATGCATGTGAGCAAGCCCAACACACGCCGCGTGGTTCTGGGCCTTGCCGCGGTATCTGCCCTCGCCATGATGGTGCTTTACAACCCTGCCACCGACCCCAGCCGCGTGTACTACGGCACCGACACCCGCGTGTTCTCGCTGCTGTTGGGCGCCTGGATGGCCTTTATCCCCGACCGCGACCTGGCGCCCGCGCGCCTTGTCCACCATCTGGGGCTCGACCGACTGGCCGGCGCCTGCAAGCGTGGTAAAGAGAAGGCCAGCGAGCATGGCAAAGACGACGACAGTGCAGTCGAAGCCGGCCAGGCCCCATCGGGCGTGCCCATGGGCTTTTGGTCCTCGCCGGCCTCCATCGACCTGTTGGGTGTCGTTGGCCTCATTGGACTCGCCGCCATGGTCGCGCTCACCAACGGCTACACCGCTTTCCAATATCGCGGAGGCACGCTGCTGTGCTCCATCCTCACGTTGATGGTTATCGCGGCATGTGTGCAGCCCCAGGGCATGGTCGCACGCGCTCTTGCCGCCGAGCCGCTTGTGTGGGTCGGTAAGCGCTCGTACAGCATCTACCTGTGGCACTATCCGCTGTTGCTCCTCATGAACCCGGTCGCCAACATCAACGATACGCCCTGGTGGCAGTACATCTTGCAGGTACTTGTGGTGGTCGCCGTAGCCGAGTGCTCCTATCGCTTTATCGAAACACCGTTTAGGAAGGGCGCCTTCGGCCGCACCGTCGCCGAATTCCGCGATGGCACCACCACGCCCGCCAACTGGGCACGCGCGCACGTCCCTGTCTGCGCAGCCTGCACTGTCGTGTTGGTCGTTGCACTGGGCGGCCTGATCTTTGTGCCCGAAACGTCTGCACCGAGCGGCGAGGGCGCAGAAGTTCTGAACAAGGAAGCCAAAAACACCGCGCCCACCGACCAGCAGGCGGCCGACGACACCGACAAGGACAACGACGGCTTCCCCGATGGCTCCTACGACCTGTTGATGATCGGTGACTCCGTGTCGCTGCGCGCCGTTGATTCCTTTGACGGTGTGTTCCCGCACAGCCATATCGATGCCGAAAAGGGTCGCCAGTTTGATGCGGGCCGCGCGACATTTGAGGGCTATATCCAGCAGAACCTTGCCGGCAAAATCGTGGTCTTTGCCCTGGGCACCAACGGTTTGGTAACGGACGCCCAGGTCGATGCGATCATGGCCGACGCCGGCGAGCAGCGTATTGTCGTATTTGTAAACACGCGTAGCCCGCAGCCGTGGGTCGGGTCCACGAACCAGGCCATCGCCAACGCCGCCACGCGCTACAAAAACGTTCGCGTTATCGACTGGTACGGATATAGTGCCAACCGCAATGATCTGTTCGACGGCGATGGCACGCACCTCTCGAACACGGGTGTGACCGAGTACCTTAAGCTCATCCACGATGCCGTCAAGAAGGACCTGCCCGTGCATCCCGAGGATCACGTTAACGATCCGCAGCCGGCGGCTGTCAAATCCGCTGCCGATGCACTCGTCAGCGCCCTCGCCTACAAACCGCACAAGCTAGGCACCGACAAGTAACGCACCGTCAAATCCGCTTGCACCCGGAGGGGGCGTCGACCACAACCGACGTCCCCCTCCGGCAGTTAAGGACGTTCCTTATGTGCCGGCACTTAGGGACACTCCTGACGCAGCTGATGAATGCCTGTCTCTTATACACATCTCCGAGCCCACGAGACGGACTCCTA
>UROO01000023.1 GCA_900549555.1 uncultured Collinsella sp.
CTACACCCTAGAGTTCGTCGGCAGCGTCAGATGTGTATAAGAGACAGGTTACTGCGATGTGTCGCTTGTCGAGGGTGTGCCCAACCTCTACATCAAGGTGACTGCCACGGCTGGAGGCCATACCGCGGTCGTCGAGATTACCGACCACCACACCAATGTCACGTGCCATACGCTCGACGGTATTCCGGTATGCGGCAAGTCGGCGGGGGAGTGTGCCGCCTGCGCCGAGCGCGTGGTGGCCGAGCGTGCGGCAGATAGCGCCGACACGCCCATGTCGATTGAGTCCATCATCGACTTTATCGAGGACGGCGACATCGATGGTGCCCGCGCTGCCGTTGAGCGTCAGATTGAGCTGAACGGCGCGATCAGCGCCGAGGGCCTGGCGCACGCTTGGGGTGCCGAGGTTGGCCGCACGCTGCTGGGTGCTCGTGCCGATGACGTCGCCTGCCGTGCCCGCGCCCGTGCGGCCGCCGGGTCCGACGCCCGCATGAACGGCTGTGCGCTGCCGGTCGCCATTGTGTGCGGCTCGGGCAACCAGGGCATTACCTGCGCACTGCCCGTTATGGAGTATGCCGAGTACCTGCGCTGCGACCACGATCGCCTGGTGCGCGCCGTGATGCTGTCCGATCTTATCGCCGTGCATATCAAGAGCTATATTGGTGCGCTCTCGGCGTTTTGCGGTGCTATTTGCGCCGCGTGTGGCGCCGGCGCTGCGATTACCTGGCTGTGCGGTGGCACGCGCGAGCAGATTGGCGCGACGGTTTCGAACACACTCGGTAACGTGGGCGGCATCGTGTGCGATGGCGCCAAGGCAAGCTGTGCCGCCAAGATTTCCGCTGCCGTTGATGCGGCGATTCTGGGTCACGATATGGCCATGCAGGGTCGCGGCTTCCGCGCCGGTGAGGGCCTGATCCAGGATACCGTCGAGCAGACAATCGCCAGCATGGGCTACGTGGGCCGTGTAGGTATGAAAGATACCGATGTCGAGATCCTCAACATCATGATCGGCAAGACTCGAGTCTGTTAGTTATTGGTTCCGCCGTTCTACCGAACGGCGGACCGGCCGACGCTGCAAGCCCGCCAGAGCGGCAATCTGCCTTTCAACTTCGGCGGCATGACCAGAAGGTCAATGCCGCCTTGTTTCAAGGCACCTTGCTCGCTCTGGCGGGCTTTCGCTGTCGTTGCCATAACATCGGCGTTGTCTTTGTAATGTGACAAAGGGACGGTCTATTTGTCACATTTTTCTCAACCTGCGGCGCTATTTTGTTTGGTGGGAGGGGTCCTATGACAGTTCGTCGGCTACTTGGTGTTCGTAGAAGGCTTCTACTACGGCGTTGAAATCGCGGGCGAAGTCTTCCATGGTTCCGTGCCAGGTGGCTCGGCCGGGTTTTCCCTGGCCAACATAGGCAGTTTGAATGCCGCAGGCGGGGCTAGGGAAGTCGCGCTTGGGATCGTTGCCCACCATAAGGACCTCGTGTGGGTCGAGTCCCATCACCTGAAGCTGCTCGAGATAGTAGGTGGCATCGGGCTTGCAGCGGGTGGTGTTTCCCATGTGCGTGACGAGCTCAAAGGGGGCGTCGGCCAGGTCGCCCCAACCCATGCGGCACTCGATGGCCCCCTGGGGAAAGCTGGGGTTGGTAAAGAGCGCGCAGCGCAGTCCTGCGTCCTGTACGGCCTGGAGAGCGGCGTGTGCGCCCGGCATGGCGTGGGCGTTGATGACATCGTCGTTCTTGTACGGAAGCACTTCGCGGTCGTAGTAGGTAAACGCCTCGTAGATGAGGGGATCGGAGAGGCAGATGCCGCATCGGCGCTCGACCTCGGTGCGGTAAAATTCAAGATTGGTGCGGTTGTCCGTGCCGCTTCGGCGGTTGGCGTTGAGGTCGACCAGAATGGTGCCGAGGCGCGCCATCGTGCCACCGCGGCTGCGGCGTCCGATATCCGCGAGCATCGACGAGACATCCTTAAAATAGCGAAGGATGAACGCGTTGAGGTTGATGCTGAGAAGCGTCTCGTCCATATCGAAAACGACTGCTTTGAGCACGCGGGCACCTTTCTCGATAAATCGTTCCAGAATCGTTGCTCCGGATACTTTACCCCAAAGCCGTATGCCTAACTGCCTATCGTCAACTTATGGAGACGGTCGTCCACAAGATTGCGAAAAAGTCTCCATACGAGTAAAAAATCGCAGTTCACGCTTGAAATCGAAATGATTTCCCCGTAACCTATACGAACGTGATTGCATAAGCGTCACATTAGTATCTGTCGGCTCCCGAGTGTTCCTAAACGTTGTGTGCTTGTCGCACCCTTCTGTAGGTCCTAGCAATCGGGGCCCCGTAGTTCGAAAGGGGTCCACCTTTGAGTGAGATTCAGAACTCGTCCATTTTCTCTCTTGACGATGTCAACGAGGAGGAGATGAACAACCTCATCGACGGTACGATTACCGACTTTGATGAGGGCGATCTCGTTAACGGCACTGTCGTTAAGATCGAGCATGACGAGGTGCTCGTTGACATCGGATTCAAGTCCGAGGGCGTTATCCCGGTCCGCGAGCTGTCCATCCGCAAGGACGCTAACCCTGCAGACATCGTTGCACTCGGTGATCCCATCGAGGCTCTGGTTCTCCAGAAGGAGGACAAGGACGGTCGTCTGGTCCTGTCCAAGAAGCGTGCCGAGTACGAGCGTGCTTGGAACCGCATCGAGGAGAAGTTCAACTCCGGCGAGAACGTCGAGGGCGAGGTTATCGAGGTTGTCAAGGGCGGCCTGATCCTCGACATCGGCCTGCGTGGCTTCCTGCCCGCTTCCCTCGTCGACCTCCGTCGCGTCAAGGACCTCACCTCCTACATGGGCACCCGCATCGAGGCCCGCGTCATCGAGATGGACCGCAACCGCAACAACGTCGTCCTCTCCCGTCGCGTCGTGCTCGAGGAGTCCCGTAAGGCCGAGCGCTCCGAGATCCTGTCCAAGCTCAAGTCTGGCATGCGTCTTCAGGGCACCGTTTCCTCCATCGTCGACTTCGGCGCCTTCGTCGACCTCGGCGGTATCGACGGCCTCATCCACATCTCCGAGCTCTCCTGGAACCACGTCAACCATCCTTCCGAGGTTGTCAAGGTCGGCCAGGAGGTCGAGGTCGAGGTTCTCGACGTCGATCTCAACCGCGAGCGCATCTCCCTTGGTCTCAAGCAGACCACCGAGGATCCGTGGCGCGCACTGGTCAAGAAGTACCCCGTCGGCGCTATCGTCGAGGGCACTGTGACCAAGCTTGTCCCGTTCGGCGCTTTCGTCGACCTGGGCGAGGGCATCGAGGGCCTGGTGCACATTTCCGAGATGGCCAACAAGCACGTCGATCAGCCTTCTCAGGTCACCCACGTGGGCGACAAGGTTCAGGTCAAGGTCATGGAGATCGACCTCGACCGTCGTCGTATCTCCCTGTCCATGAAGTCTGCTGCTGAGACTCTGGGCGTCGAGATCGAGGTTACCCCGCTGCCTTCTGAGAAGAAGGACGAGGAGACCGACGCCGAGTAAATCGGTTTGACGATCACTTGTTTTAAGGGATCCGTCCGTAATGGATGGATCCCTTTTTGCATTTGGCGCCGAGATGCGCAATGCTGCCGGGCTGTCCACAGGCTATTGGATTGTCGGTGCATGAAAAAATGCCGACATCCCGCCTCGGGGAGGAGGCGGGAACGCACCGAGTAGACGGAGGGGTGCGGAGCGCGGTCGCGTCTCGACTGACGACGTTGCCCATCGACGACCTTATTGTACTGCATGGCGTGGATCTTGGTTTATCGTGTCGAACGCTTGTGTTGTGTCATTGCCTGCGGCAACGGTGTGCTACACTCTTGCACTGCTGAGTGGGCCAGACGGTCGCGCGATGTGCTGCTTGCAGCACGCGTGAGGAAAGTCCGGGCTCCAGAGGGCGGGATGCCGGCTAACGGCCGGGCGGAGTGATCCGACGGAAAGCGCCGCAGAAAAGAAGACTCCCACCTGCGCCGCAAGGCGTAAAGGGAAAAGCTGAAACGGTGGTGTAAGAGACCACCAGCGTCGTGGCAACACGGCGGCTTGGCAAGCCCCATCCGGAGCAAGCGCGAATAGGAACGCTATGGGCCGGCCCGGTCCGCGTTCGGGTAGCGTGCGTGGAGCTGCATGGTAACGTGCAGACAAGATAAATGACCGTTCACGACAGAACCCGGCTTATCGGCCCACTCAGCACTTTGTTGACGCTGCGAACCCGTCAGCGCGGCAATCTGCCTTTCAAGCCTTCGGGCATGACCATTAGGTCAATGCCCTTGTCTTTCAAGGCAACTTGCTCACGCTGACGGGTTCTCGCTTTCGTTGACGGAATCATCGGCGGTTCCTTTCTTAGCGTCTCGCTGTTTTTGCCTGGTCATTGACGTCGCCGTTCTATTTATCGGGGTTATCGGTACGGCCTTTGCCGTATTATTGAGGCTGTTTGTTGCTGCGCTTTATTTTGTTGAGGGGCTTTGTTGGACAGCTATTTTACTCTGCAATCGAATATTGAGGCTACGGGCGAGTTCGTTGACCGCAAGAGCCGGTTTATTGCCCAGCTGGTCCATATTGAGTCCGAGGATGAGGCGAATGCCTTTATCGAGATGGTTCGCAAGCGTCATTACGACGCTCGACACAATGTTCCCGCGTGGATTTTAGTCGATGGACGCGAGCGCCAGAGCGATGATGGTGAGCCGAGCCGCACGAGCGGTATGCCGACGCTCGAGGTGTTGCGCGGCGCAGAGCTCAAAAATGTTTGCTGCGTGGTGACGCGCTATTTTGGTGGCACGCTGTTGGGACCTGGTGGCTTGGTGCGCGCCTATACTGCGGCGACGCAGGCGGCGGTGGCAGCTGCTCGGGAGGCCGGGCAGATTGTCGAGATGACGAGTGTCGTGCCTGTTGACGTGCATGTGGCCTATCCGCAGTATGAGCAGGTGCTTCGTTTGGCGCAGGATTCGGGTGCCAAGGTTTCGGATACCGATTACGCGGATGCCGTGACACTTCACCTGGTATTCAAAGCGGGGGAGCAGGAGCAATTTTGCGCCAAGATGCGCGAGCTTATGGCGGGGCGCGAAGAGATCGAGGTCGGCGCTCCCAAATTTGCCGAGTTCTAACGGCGACGGCCGGCGTTCTTTTGGATGGATCCCAAACGCGCCGGCCGTCGTTTTATGTTGCTGCCGTTTACTCGGCGAGCTGCTTTAGCACATCGCAGGCGATCTCGACGGCATCGTCGATGCAGCCGGGGCAGCTGCGGAGCGGACCTTTATCCGATCCGATGCCCTTGAGCGTGCCGCAGACGGTCGTCGTGTTCTTCTCGCCAAATCGCTTGGCAATCTCGCGCGACAGCTTGTAGGTCTGGCCTTTGGTCTTGGGGTTCTCCATGCCGTCGCTCATTACAAAGCCCATGATGGCAACAGCGCCCGAGATGGCGCCGCAGGTCTCGGTCATGCCACCCATGCCGGCGCCAAAGCCCTCGGTGAGGGTAAAGGCGGTCTGGGGGTCGAGCCCGACGGCAGGTGCGAGCGTGCAGGCAACGGCCTGTGCGCAGTTAAAGCCGCGGGCGTGGTATTCGGCAGCCTGAGCCTGGCAGGCGGCGGTGTCGAGCTGGGTGGTATCGATCTGCTTCATCGTTGTCTCCTTGGTCACGGTGTACCCGCCTATGGTACCCGTGACGGGGCATGTAATCATCGAGAGCTTCATGTATGCCTCATTTTTATCTATCGAGCAAATGCCCAAGGCTTGAGATAAATACCCCTAATCAATTTGTCCCATAACCTACCTTGGGGATGGGTTGAGAGGGGTGCAGGGTAGCGGTATCGTGAACCGAATAAAACGTAACCCAGGCAAGGGAGCTAGATATGAGCGAGCAGACTATCGGTACTACATGTGTTCAGGGCGGCTATCACCCGGGAGATGCGGAGCCGCGCCAGGTGCCCATCTACCAGTCCACCACGTGGAAGTACGACACGTCGGAGCACATGGGCAAGCTGTTTGACCTGGAGGAGTCTGGCTACTTCTACAGCCGTCTGCAGAACCCCACGTGCGATCTGGTTGCCGCCAAGATTTGCGAGATGGAGGGCGGCACTGCCGCGATGCTCACGAGCTCGGGCATGGCTGCGAACTTCCTCGCGATCTTTAACGTGGCCGGCGCCGGCGATCACGTGGTCGCGAGCTCTGCCATCTACGGCGGTACCTACAACCTGCTCGCCCATACCATGGAGCGCATGGGTCTGACCTGCACGTTCGTTGCTCCCGACTGCACCGACGAGGAGCTCGAGGCAGCCTTTGAGCCCAATACCAAGCTCGTCTTTGGCGAAACGATCGCCAACCCCGCCCTTGCAGTGCTCGATATTGAGCGCTTTGCCAAGGCCGCGCATGACCACGGCGTGCCGCTGATGGTCGACAACACCTTCCCGACACCCGTGATGTGCCGTCCCTTTGAGTGGGGCGCCGACATCGTTACGCACTCCACCACCAAGTACATGGATGGACATGCTGCCTACCTGGGCGGCGTGATCGTCGACCACGGCCAGTTTGACTGGATGGCCCATGCAGACAAGTTCCCGGGTCTCACTACGCCCGACGAGAGCTACCACGGCGTGACGTATGCCGAGAAGTTCGGTCGCGAGGGCGCCTTCATCACCAAGGCCACCGCGCAGCTCATGCGCGATCTTGGCCCCATGCAGAACCCGCAGGCGGCGTTCTTCCTGAATAGCTCGCTCGAGAGCCTGCATGTGCGCATGCCGCGTCATTGCGAGAACGGCCTGGCCGTTGCCAAGTTCCTGCAGAGCCATCCCAAGGTGCGCTTCGTGAGCTATCCGGGCCTGGAGGGCGACAAGTACTATGACCTGGCTCAGAAGTACATGCCCAACGGCACCTGCGGTGTCGTGAGCTTTGGCTTTAACGGTGGTCGTGCGGCGGCCGAGACTTTTATGAAGAGCCTCAAGCTCGCCCAGATCGCCACGCATGTGGCCGACGCCCGCACTTGCTGCCTGCATCCCGCTAACGCTACGCATCGCCAGATGAACGATGAGGAGCTCATCGCCTGTGGCATTTCCGCCGACATGGTACGCCTGTCGTGCGGCCTCGAGGACACGGCCGATCTGATTGCCGACCTTGAGCAGGCGCTCGAGCAGTGCTAGGCTAGCGTTCGCACAAGGCGCCGATGCTGGCAGAAAGCTTCGGCGACCTTTCGTTCCGATTCCGTAGGCGGGACCCCAATCGCGGCTGTTTGCAGGCGATTGGGGTCCCGTTTTTTGCGTTGGGCCACTCGAAAGGATGGATATGGAGAAAACTGCAGAGCAGCTGCGCCGCGAGCACATTGCTCTAGAGGGCGACACCCATGGCAAGAACAAATGGGCGATTCTGTTTACCGTGCTCATCATGACGTTTATGGTGTGTCTGGATTCGACCGTCGTGACCGTGGCGCTGCCCGTGATGCAAAAAGAGCTGGGTGTGGGCCTCGATCGCATTCAGCTGGTAAGCTCGGTGTATCTGCTTGCGACGTGCGTGGCTATGTTGCCGTTTGGTCGTCTGGGCGACGTGCGCGGCAAGGTGAATGTGTTCCAGCTGGGCGTTATCGTCTTTTCGGTCGGCTCGCTGCTTTGTGGCCTTTCGGCCTCGCTCGAAGTTCTTATTCTGGCACGCATCGTTCAGGGCGTCGGTTGCGCGGCGGCCATGGCCAACAACATGGGCATCATCACCGAGTCGTTTCCGGCTCGCGAGCGCGGTCGTGCCATGGGTATTCTCGCGACCTTCGTGGCCCTCGGCATGATGTGTGGTCCCGTGCTCGGCGGCATGCTGGTGGCAAGCTTTCCCTGGGAGAGCATCTTCCTCATCAACCTGCCCATTGGCGTGATCTCGTTTATCGTGGGGCTCTACACGCTACCGCATGTTAAGCCGGAGGCCGGCGAGCGCCCCATGTCCCTGATCGAGGCCGCTCGTCGCTGCTTTGCAAATTCGGCCTTCACCGTCAACCTTGCTTGCATGCTCATCGTGTTCGTTGGTATTGGCGCATCTGAGTTTATCCTGCCGTTCTATTTTCAGGATGCCCACGGCTTTGGTCCCGACATTTCCGGATTGCTCTTTTTGGCGCTGCCGATGGTGAATGCCTTTATCGGCCCGCTTTCGGGTACGGTTTCGGACCGTGTCGGATGCGAGGGCCCCACGGCGGTCGGCCTGGGCGTGTACGTGTGCGGCCTCTTTGCGGTAAGCACGCTCGACGAGCACTCTTCCATCCCCATGATCGTGTGCTGCGTCGCGTTTATGTCGTGCGGTACGTCGATTTTCCAGAGCCCCAATAACTCGCTGTACATGGGCTCGGCTCCGCGCGAAGCGCTCGGCTTTGCGGGCAGCCTGGGTAGCCTGGCGCGCTATGCGGGTATGGCGGTGGGCATTACGGCGGCGTCTCATATCCTGTATGGGCAGATGAGTGTGGCGATGGGCGAGGCCGTGACCAGTTTTGTTGCAGGACGTCCGGATGTGTTTTTGTTTGGTTTCCGTTCGGTGTTCTATGTGTTGATGGCTGTGGCCGCTGTGGGCTTTGCGCTCGCCTTGGTGCGTTTGGTGAAGATACGCGCCCGCCATTAGCGTGTTGGGAGGCCGTCTGCCACGATTTGCGTTGTCCCAAAAAGACTGGTTTGTGGTGCGATGCGGCTTGTGGGACGGGCGGGGGTCGGTCCGTGGTAGACTATCGAACAACGTTTATTAATCGCGCGGTATCGTTGCCGCGAGAAGGGGTTGCGCCATGCAGGAGCTTGAGGATCGTATTCGCCATGACGGCATCGTAAAGGCCGGTAACGTCCTTAAGGTTGATGCCTTCCTCAACCACCAGTGCGACGTTGAGTTGTTCGACCACATGGGCGCCGAGTGGGCCCATCTGTTCGAGGGCGTCGAGATCAACAAGATCCTGACCATTGAGGCTTCGGGTATTGGTATGGCCTGCATCGCGGCTCAGCATTTTGGCGGCGTTCCGGTGGTCTTTGCCAAGAAGGCGCAGTCCATCAACCTCGACGGCGAGCAGTATGCCACGACCATCTACTCCTTTACCAAGCAGAAGGAGTACCCGGTCATCGTTGGCAAGCGCTTCCTGTCCGAGGGCGACAAGGTCCTGATTATCGACGACTTCCTGGCCAACGGCTGCGCGCTCGAGGGTCTTATCAAGATCTGCGAGGCTGCGGGTGCCGAGGTATCCGGTATTGGCATTGCGGTGGAGAAGGGCTTCCAGGGCGGTGGCGATAAGCTCCGCGAGCGCGGCTTCCGCGTCGAGAGCCTGGCCCGTATCGCCGATATGGACTGCGAGACCGGCGAGATCACCTTCGCCTAAGCGCGCAACACAAGCGATTGGTATGCGATGTGACAAAGGGACTGTCCCTTTGTCACATTTTTTGTATGAGGGGAGGTGTTGATATGGATGAGAACAAGATGGGATGGCGCGAGTATGCGAGCTATGCCGAGATGTCGGTCGAGGAGCTGGCGCGCGATTGCGAGGTACAGGTGTTTCGCGCGACAGGTCCGGGCGGGCAAGGCGTGAACACGACGGACTCGGCGGTGCGCATGAAACATATCCCTTCGGGGATTACCGTGACGGCGCGCGAGAGCCGCAGCCAGTTCCAGAACCGTGCAAGCTGTCTGCGTAAGCTGAGGGCAGAGCTTGAGTGTCGTGGCCGTCCACCGCGCCGACGCGTAAAGACCAAGGTGCCTCAGCGCTCTCGCCAGCGCAGGCTCAATGATAAGCACTTCAACGCCATTAAAAAGGCCAACCGTCGCAAGCCGGGCAGCGACGAATAGCCGGCTCATAAGTTGCGGTGAAATAGGGACTGTTTATGCAGCTAAAGCCGCAAAACAGTCCCTATTTCACCGCAACTTAGGTGGGGTTAGTGGGTTGGGTGCCAGACGTGGAGGGCGCCGCCGAGGACGTCGACCTCGATGCGCGAGGCGTCGATGGGCTCGCCGTCGGCCTGGATGGGGTAGTCGGGCTCCTCAAAGGTAAGCTCGACATGGCGACAGCGGCGCATGCGAACCGGTGGCAACTTGGTATGGTGGCCGTCCTTGGCCGAAAGAAACATAGGCAGGGCAACCGCGCGAGGGACAGGGCCGCATGCGTAGCAGACGTCGAGTACGCCGTCGCAGGGGTCGGCATCGGGGCAGATGCGATAGCCCGAACCATAGGTGGGCCCCAGCTGGATGGCCATGATAATCGCCCGCACGCGCTCGGCGGGCGCGCCGTCAAAGCTGACCGTCATGGGGTAGTTGCGATAGCGCAGGCCAAACTGCTCAAGTCCCGAAAGGGTGTAGAGCGGAGCGCCCGTCAAGCCGGTCTTTTTGCGCAGCTCGGTGGTGCCAAGGCCGATGGCGGCATCGATGCCGACCGAAAGCGTCTGGTCGTAGTACTCAACGGTAGCCTCGCCGCTACCGCTTGCGGGGTTCCATGAGCGAATGCGCCCGATGTCCTGACGCAGCAGCTTGCAGGTGAGCAGCGCGCCAAAATCCTTGCCGGAGAAATCTTCGATACCGAGCGTTTGGGCAAAATCGTTGCCGGAGCCCACGGGCAGGACGGCAAGAGCGGGGCGGGCGTTCTCCTTTTGCGTCATAAGCCCGTTGACGACCTCGTGGATCACGCCGTCGCCGCCGAGTGCGATAACGGTACGATAGCCCTGAGCCTGTGCGGCAAGCTCCTTGGCGTGTCCCATGTGCTCGGTTAGCACCAGATCAAACTGGGATGCGCGCGCGGTCATATCCAAAAAGCGTTGCAGGCGCTCGGCAACTTCGCGCGCCGCGCCCGACTGGGCGGCAGGATTGGCGATGATGAGCGTGCGACCAAAATCAGTTGCGTGCATGGGGCGACTCCCGGCGTATGACGTGACGGTGCGGTCGCGCTCAGGTCGAATTGCCCCCGATTGTGGCTGCACGGCGAATATTTACGTCTACTCTATCAGGTCGTTGTGGCGCTCGATAGCATCCGCTACCGTACCGCCCTCATCCACAATAAGCGAACGGCGTTTGGGCGAGACAATGCGCTGCGCGGGATATACGCCGCGGTGGCCGCCGGCGAGATAGCTGATAAACGCCACGATCACGAAAAAGCCGGCGGCTGTGCCGTGGAACAGGTCGATGGCCATCATACAGGTGGTGATGGGTACGTTAAGGCCGGCGCAGAACACGCCGAGCATGCCCAGCGCCGCCAGAAAGCTGGGGTCGATTCCGACGAGGCAGCCGATCCAGCCGCCGAGCGCAGCACCGATGCCAAACAGGGGCGTGACCTCGCCGCCTTGGAAGCCAGCGCCCAGGGTGAGCGCCGTCACCACGAGCTTGATGGATGCGTCAGCAAGGGTAGTGTTACCGGAGAACCCGGCGCCTGAGAGCCAGGTGGAAAGGCCGGCGTAGTCCCAGGCGTCGAGGAGGGCATAGGCGGCCAAAACCACGAGTGCGCTTATAAGTGCGCGAACAAGGTAATTGGTGATAAAGCGACCGTAAAGGCTCTTGACGGTTCGAACCGACCAGGCAAAGAGGCGTGCCGTCAGACCGAAGATAATGGCGCTGGTAACAACGATGGCGACCGTTTTGGGCGTCATGGCGGGAACGCTGGCGATAACATTCGCCTCGTACTCGGTTCCCAAGGCAAGCGACGTAAAGTAGCCGGTAAACGAGGCAACCAGGCAGTAGATGCCTGCGGTGTAGTCGATCTTGCCGATAAAGCACATCTCCATGCCAAAGAACGCGCCGGCGAGGGGCGAGCCGAATACGGCGCCAAAAGCGGATGAGATGCCGGCGAGCATGAGGTCGTGGTGGTCATGCTTTTTGAGGTGGGCGAGGCTCGAGATGTTGCTGGCGATGGTGCCGCCAATCTGCACCGCGGCCCCCTCGCGACCGGCCGATCCGCCCGTTAGGTGCGTGAGCGTGGAGCAGACGAAGGTGAGGACGGCCATGCGCATATGGATGAGGCGTGTGCCCAAGGCGGAGTCAATGACCAGGTTGTTGCCACGCTTGGCGGCGAGACCATGGTTTTTGTACACCCATGCGGTTGCAACGCCTACAACGGGAAGCAGCGCGTAAATCCACGCATGGTGCTCGCGATAGTCGGTCGCGATATTCAACGAGGCCAAAAACGCCCAAGCGGCAACGCCCATGGCGAGCGAGACGATGACGACGAGTACGAGCAACTTGGCGCTCGCGAGTAGGTTGCGGGCGTTGCGGCGTGTGTCGGCAGCCAAGAGATGCTCGGAGCGGGTGAGCTGATGCCTGCCTGCCATGATGACGTCGTTCAGGGAGAAAAAGCCGCCGTCATCGAGCGGCTGGGAATGATCCTGCGCCTCGTTTGCGCTTTCGGGTTTGTCGTTATGAGCCATACGTTCCTCTTTTAGGTTGCAACGCAAGCATTATAAAACGCGGTAAACGCGACGAGCCGGTGGGTTGGTTTCCATTCTGTTTCGCGGCCTGCAACCGACAGGTGTATTTGCGTGTACGGGCCGAGTCGCGGTCGTGCGTCGGGGGATTATACTGAGACAAGCATAAAGAATCGGCGCCCCTGTTGTGCGCCGTGGCATTAAGAGGTGCATATGGCAGAGAAACTCATTCCGCTGGAGGACGCGCAGTCGATTGTTCTGTCGCACGTTGCTCCGACCGATCTCGTTGAGATTCCCGTGTGGCAGGCGGCTGGTTTTCCCTTGGCCGAGGACGCCGTGGCCGATATCGACATCTCGCCGTTTGCCAACAGCGCCATGGACGGGTATGCCGTGCGCTCGGCGGACTTGGCGCAGGCATCTGGTGAGGCGCCGGTGACGCTCGACGTTATCGGACACGAGGCCGCGGGCCATGTGTTTGAGGGCGCAATCGGCGCGGGCGAGGCGGTCCGCATCATGACGGGCGCGCCGGTACCCGAAGGTGCCGATGCCGTGGTGAAATACGAGGTCGTCGATGTGTTCGACGGTGACGGCAACGAGGGCTCGCGTGTGAGGTTCTCGGCGCCGGCCAAGGTGGGGGAGAACGTTCGCTCGGCTGCTGAGGAAGCCCATGCCGGCGACGTCGTGATGCGCGCTGGCGAGGTTGTGGCTCCGGCCGGCGCCGGCTTGCTGGCGAGCGCTGGGTATGCGAGCGTGAAGGTGCACGCTGCCCCACGTGTGGGCATCATCTCGCTGGGCACGGAGCTGGTCGCACCGAGTAACGTGCCGGCGCGCGGGCAGATTCGCGACTCCAACTCGTCGGCGCTGATGGCCGAGGCACTCGATGCCGGCGCTGAGCCCGTGTTCTACGGCATTGCGCCCGATGATGAACAGGCGATTGCCGAGCTGGTGCATCGCGCCACGCGAGAGTGCGATTTTGTCATTACGAGCGGTGGCGCCTCGGCGGGCGATTACGACTACGTGACGGCGCTCGTTCGGCGCGAGGGCGAGGTACTGTTTGACCGCATCTCAATGCGTCCGGGCAAGGCCATCACGTTTGGCTTGCTCGGGGGTAAGCCCTACCTGGGGCTTTCAGGCAATCCGGCCGCGGCGTATGTGGGCTTTGAGATGCTCGCCCGCCCGGCGATTCGCAAGATGCGCGGCTTTGCCGAGGGTGCGCGTCCCGTGCAGCAGGCGACGCTCACACACGGCGTGAAAAAGCGACAGCATCGCCGCTTCTTCGATCGCGCCACGGTTTTGCGCGACCCCGAGACCGGTGAGCTGTTGGTGACCGAGGCTAAGACGCAGAATTCGGCGCTGCTCGGCACGATGCAGCGGGCCAACTGCCTGCTGCGTATTGACGAAGGGCCGTGCGAGCTCAAGGCGGGAGATGCCGTGGACGTCGTGCGCGTCGACCTGCCCGAGGGCGCCGTATTGTAGGAGGAATGCTATGGAGTTGAAGATATCGATCGTGACGTGCTCGGATACGCGCGATCTTGCCCAGGATGAGGCCGGAGCTGCGCTCGAGGAACTCATCGTGGCGCAGGGCTGGACGATTGCCTCACATGTGGTCGTGCGCGACGACGCCAGCGAGATCGGTGATGCCATCGTGGAAGCCGCCGATGAGTGTCACGCCAATGTCGTGCTCACCTGCGGCGGCACGGGGCTTTCGATGCGCGATGTGACGCCCGAGGCGACGCGTGCCGTCTGCGACCGCGATGTGCCGGGTATTGCAGAGGCAATCCGTGCGTACTCGATGACCAAGACGCGCCGCGCTATGCTCTCGCGTGCCGTGTGCATGCAGCGTAGTCGTACGCTTGTCATCAACTTTCCGGGATCCACGAAAGCGGCCCGCGAAAGCTGGGAGGCCATAGCGGACCAGCTGGAGCATGCGGCTCAGATGACAGCTGGCGGCGGACATGCCAACTAAGCGGTTTACCTGCGGCGGGGCGACCTTATCGGTCGTTCCGCTTTTGTTTTCCGCCGAAGCGACGCCGAGGTGCACGGTAACTTGAAACTATATTCTCTGGAGAGAATAATTTCTCATAATCATTATTCGCAACAAAGTATAATCTGATTGCAGATTAAAGCCCGCGGTGGGGTACCCGGGCACAAGATCCGAAAGGGTTGAATATGTTCGATATGGTTTCACGCCGCGGTTTTATCTCGCTTTCTGCTGCCGCTGCCGCCGGCCTTGGCCTTGCTGGCTGCTCGGGCAACAAGACGTCCGAGCCCGCTGGTTCCGATGCCGGCTCCGCCAAGTCTTCCTCTAAGAAGAAGGCCGTCGAGCTTCAGGTCTTTGCTGCCAACTCGCTCGAGAAGGCCCTTCCCGAGGTCCAGGAGCTCTACACCGACCAGACCGGTACCACCTTTGCCGACACGCAGTTTAGAGCGTCCGGTGACCTCGTCGAGCAGATGCGTGCCGGCGCCACGGTCGACGTGCTCATCACGGCCTCCAAGGGCACCATGGACGACGCTGAGGCCGCCGAGCTCGTCGATGCCGACACGCGTGAGGATATGTTCGTCAACGACCTCGTGATCATTCGCGCTGAGGGCTCCGACACCAAGGTCGAGGCCATCGCCGACGTCGCGAATCTGGACGGCAAGATCGCCATTGGCGACGCCAAGACCGTCCCCGCCGGCAAGTACGCCAACCAGGCCCTGGCCTCCGTGGGCCTCTACACCGGCGCCGAGGGCGACGACGGCGAGTATGCGCCCGAGATCGCCGACAAGGTAGCGCTGGCCGACAAAGTTGGTACCGCTGCTGCCTATGTGTCCACAGGCGACTGCGTGGCCGGTTTTGTCTACAGCTCCGATATCTTCCGCTACGACGGCATCGAGGAGGCCTTCGTGTGCCCCGAGGATTCGCACAAGCCCATCGTGTATCCGGGTGCCGTTGCCGAGAGCTCCGAGCACGCCGACGAGGCCAAGGCGTTCATCGACTTCTGCCTGACCAACAAGAAAGCCCAGAAGATTTGGGCCAAGTACGGCTTTGAGCTTTCCGCGTAGAGCGGCTTGGCGCGATAATTCCATCGTTTTATGTTTCACTCCGTCCTTGTATTCGCTTGGAGCTTTTCGTGCTTAATAGAGTCCGCATGCTTGTCGCCTGTGCTTTGACCTTCGCGCTTTGCTGGGTGCCGGGATTTGCGTTTGCTGGGGACGCTGAGGATGGGACCCACGTTGCTGCGACCGCTCATGGGCTTTCCTATGGGATCGAGGGTTTTGAGCGGTTGGCCAAGGGGACCGCTCGTGCCATGGAAGGCCAGCCTGAGGGCTACCGGTTTCCCGTTGACGAGGACGTGGACCTTGTAGTGGCGCCTGCTGCCGATCGCGTTGTGGTGTGGATATCGCCCAAGGCGGTCGAGAAGTATGGATTGGATCCGCAGGACAATGAGTGCGTATCGGGTCTCAAGGCCCTCGTCTGTGAGCTCGACAGCGCAAACTGTATGGGAGGTGCGCAGCTAGGGGACGTGGATCTTCCTTGGTATGTCACGGCGGAAACAACGTTTGATGCCGGCGGGTATACCTATGGCTTTGACGAGCGCGGTGCGGATGGGGGCCGCTATGTGGTGATCGCATCAGCCTCGGGTGATGCCAAGGGCGGCGCGCGTTGGCTTGATAGCGCTCAGATGGTAGAGGCATCGTCTGTCGTGTTGCGGGATGAGCAGGGCCCCTTGACCTCTCTGGTCTCCTTTTTGGGCGACATCGACTATCGCCCGTTTTGGGTGTCCATAAAAACGAGCGGCCTTGCCCTGCTGATCTCCTTTGCGCTGGGCCTGTTCGCCGCGTGGGAGACTATGGGTACCTCGAGTCGCATCAAGGGCCTGCTCGATTCGATCTTTACGATTCCTATGGTGCTGCCGCCCACGGTATGCGGCTTTCTGCTCCTCATGCTGTTTGGCCGCTCGACCGGGGTGGGCCAGTGGCTCATCGCGCACGACATCTCGATCGTCTTTACCTGGCCCGCGGCGGTGATATCTGCCGTCGTTGTGTCGTTTCCGCTGGTCTACCGCACGGCGCTCGGAGCCTTCGAGAGCCTCGACACGCAGATGCTCGACGCCGCACGAACCTTGGGATGGTCCGAACGTCGCATCTTTGCCAAGCTCATGATGCCGCTCGGCTGGCCCTCGATTGCCGCCGGTACGGTCCTCGCCTTTGCCCGCGCCATGGGAGAGTTTGGCTGCACGCTGTTCTTTGCGGGCAACTACGCCGGCATTACCCAGACCATTCCCATCGCCATCTACTTTGAGTGGATGGGGGGCAACACGTCGGTAGCCCTCTTTTGGGTCGTGGTCGTAATTGCGTTCAGCTTCCTGGTCATTCTGTTCATCAATATGTACACCGCTCATTCGCAAAAGTATCGCGAGCGGGGCCTTTCCCGTGCGGAGCGCAAGCAGGCCAAGCAGCTGGGTGGCCAGGCCGATTCGCTCGACCCAGTCGGCGGCGATGCGCTGCGTATCGATCGCGAGGCGCTGGCCGAGCTCATGCGCGATGACACGGTCGCAAAGGGAGGTCGATAAGCCATGTCGCTTGTTCTGGATATCAAAAAGCGCTTTCCGGGGTTTATGCTCGACATGCAGCTTGAGGCCGGCGAGGAGCGTGTGGCGCTGCTGGGCGCCTCGGGTTGTGGCAAGAGCTGTACACTGCGCTGCATTGCCGGTGTGGAGACCCCCGACGAGGGCAAGATCGTTGTCAACGGCGTGACCTTTTTTGACTCGGCGGCGGGCATCAACCTGTCGCCTCAGGAGCGCAAGTGTGCCCTGCTGTTCCAAAACTATCAGCTGTTTCCCAACATGACGGTGGCCGATAACGTGTGCGCCGGTGTAAAGGACGCGGGCGACGCCGCCGCGCGCAAAAAGCTCGCCGAACGCTATCTGGGCATCTTTGGCCTGACCGATTTCGCCGACCGCTATCCCGCGCGTCTCTCGGGCGGCCAGCAGCAGCGCGTGGCGCTTGCCCGTATGGTGGCGGCGCATCCGGGCATTTTTATGTTCGACGAGCCCATGAGCGCGCTCGATTCCTATCTTAAGAGCGCACTCGAGCAGAACATGCTCGACCTGTTCGATGTGTGCAACCGCACCGTGCTCTACGTGAGCCACGACATCGACGAAGCGTGCCGCCTGTGCCAGCGTATCTGCGTGATGCACGACGGACATGTTGAGGAGATCGGCTCCGTCGAGGATGTGGTCCGCCGTCCGCAGACGCTGGCGGCGCTGCGCCTGACGGGCTGCAAGAACACAAGCCGGGCGCGCAAGATCGGCGACGAAGAAGTTGAGGCCCTCGACTGGGGCATGTCCTTTAACGTGGGTCGCGAGGTTCCCGATAATGTGGCGTATTTGGGCATTCGCGCAAGCTACTTCCATGTTGACAATCGCGCGGAGCGGGGCCGTAACAGCTACGATTTGCACGTGGCCCGTGTGAGTGATTCGCGCTTTGAGCGGCTGGTGCTGCTGGACGTGCCGCGCGTCGATGCACCCACGCGTCTGCAGTGGAAGGTCAACAAGGTGGGCGTGCCTGTCGACGAGCTGCCGCAAGCAGGTGAGACGCTGCGCATGCACTTCGATGCGAGTAAGATCCATTTGGTTTGTCGATAGCGCCGGGTAATGCCGTCGGGGATATAAGCCTCGGCGGCTTTGTCTTGCCGCTCGCAAAATGAGGGATGACAAACTCTTATCAATCAAGATAATTATTTATTAAGCGACGGCACGCGACGCTGTCGTACGAATGTCAACGGTGTTCGCATGTTCGATGACCGTTGATATAGTAGACCTCAACTTGTAAAGGAGGGTGCGCACATGCCGCAGACGACATACATTCGCCGCGTTGCCGCGCGTGCCCTATACATGGCTCGGAGTCGCATATGAGCAGGCATGTTCACGGCTCCGGGAGAGACGACGCACAGCTAAATAACCGATCGCAAGGCAGGTTCCCCAAAATTCCGGGTTTGAGCACGGCCGGGCAATCGCCGCCCGTCGTGCATCGATACCGCTGTTATCCGTTTTTGGTTCGAGAGGGGAACCGTTATGGCTGAAGAATTTGATTTCCATCCGATGTGGGAGAGCCTCGGCATGAATCTTGCCGACCATGATATGCTGCTGGGCGCCGTGGGCCAGATGTACGGGGACATGTTCCTGACGCAGAACAATCGCCCCAAGTCTACGTCCTACCTGGACTTTGTGGCCACCAACATCCACAGCGGCCGCATTAAGGAGATGCTCGACAAGAAGGAGGCCGGCGAGGCCACCAAGATCGTCGGTTCGTTCTGCGTGTATGTGCCCGAGGAGATTGTGCTCGCCTGCGACGGTATTCCCGTGGGCCTGTGCTCGGGTGCCGACTGGGCAACGGACAAGGTCGAGGAGCACCTGCCGCGCAACACCTGTCCGCTTATCAAGAGCTTTGCCGGCTTTAAGCTGGGCGAGGTCTGCCCCTACATTGAGTCGAGTGACCTGGTGGTGGGCGAGAACACCTGCGATGGCAAGAAGAAGGCCTACGAGTTTTTTGCCACGCAAAAGAACATGTACGTCATGGATATTCCCAACGTGCACGACGAGTCGACGCTCGTGACCTGGAAGGCCGAGGTCAAGAAACTCGCCGCCAAGATCGAGGAAGAGTGCGGCGTCACGATTACGCCTGAGCGTCTGAAGGCCGCCATCCACGCCGTCAATGAGAAACGTCGCGCCCTGCAGCGCCTCGCTGCCACGCGCGCTGCCGACCCGGCGCCCATCAGCGGTCTCGACAGCCTGCTGACCGTTCAGGCAGCCTTTATGGACGACACGCCGCGTCTGACCGGAGCTATTAACGATATGGCGGCTGAGTGCGAGCAGCGTGTCGAGGCCGGCGAGGGCGTGGCGCCCAAGGGGACCAAGCGCATCCTGTACACCGGCACGCCCATGGCCGTGCCCAACTGGAAGCTGTTCAACCTCATCGAGAAGGCCGGCGGCGTCGTGGTGGGCGAGGAGTCCTGCACGGGCTCGCGCTACTACAAGGACCTGGTCGACGAGTCCGGTGAGACGGTCGACGAGATGCTCGATGCCATCGCCGAGCGCTACTTTAAGATCAACTGCGCCGTCTTTACGCCCAACGACCAGCGCATGAAGGACATCATCCAGATGGCGCACGACCTGCATGCCGACGGCATCGTCGACGTGGCCTTGCAGTTCTGCACACTCTACGAAATGGAGTCCTTCGCCGTGGAGAAAGCTGCCGAGGAGGCCGGCATTCCGTTTATGCATATCACCACCGACTACGCCGGCGAGGACGCGGGGCAATTGCAGACGCGCATTGAAGCTTTCTTGGAAACCATTTAGGGCTATCCGTCTCGGTGACTTCCCCAGGCACCCGATCTTGCCGTTCAAACCGTCGCTTGCGTACCAAAGTACGCGGTGCCCCTCATTCACGGCAACCTCGGGCACCTGGGAAAGCTGTTTCCTTGGTTGGTTAAAAGGTTTAGGAGTTATATGTCGGAAAATATTGAGCAGCCGTTGCCGTCCACGTTTGAGGAGTTCAACGAGCAGCGCAAGGCCGCGTTTATTCGCGTTAAGGATTACAAGCAGGCCGGTAATCGCCTGGTCGGCTTTTTGTGCAGCTACACGCCGCTCGAGATTATCGATGCCGCGGGGGCTGCGAGCGTGGCGCTGTGCGGCACATCCGATGAGGTGATTCCCGAGGCCGAGAAGGTGCTGCCGGCAAATCTCTGTCCGCTCATCAAGTCGACGTACGGCTTTGCCTACTCGCAAAAGTGCCCGTTTACGTACTTTAGCGACATGATCATCGGCGAGACCACCTGCGACGGCAAGAAGAAGATGTACGAGCTGCTCAACGAGCTCAAGCGCACGCACATTCTGCACCTGCCGCAGGGTCGCGATCGCGCCTACGAGCGTGAAGGCTGGTACGAGGAGTGCCGCCTGCTCAAGGAGGAGCTCGAGGGCTTCTACGGCATTACGATTACCGATGACGACCTGCGCGCCGCCGTCCGTCGTCGCAATCGCCTGCGTGCGGCCCAGCTCGAGATGTTCGCCCTGCAGGCCAACCAGCCGGCGGCCATGAGCGGCGTCGATCTGATGAGCACCATGTTCGCAGGTACGTTCAGCTTTGATATCGAGGCCTATACGCAGCAGCTGGAGCAAAAGGTTGTCAAGCTGCGCGAGGCCTACGACGCGGGCGAGCGCCCGGTTGCGGCGGATGCCAAGCGCATTCTGATCACCGGTTGCCCGGTGGGCGGCGTGATCAACAAGATCGGTCGCACCATCGAGTCCAACGGCGGCGTGGTCGTGTGCATGGACGACTGCTCGGGCGAGCGCACGGCGGCCATGATGATCGACCCGGAGGCTCCCGACATCTTGCGCGCCATCGCCGACCGCTACCTGGATATCAACTGCTCGGTCATGACGCCTAACGACGGCCGCATGGAGAACACACTGACCATGTGCGAGAAGTACCATGCCGATGGCGTGGTAGAGAGCGTGCTACAGGCCTGCCACACCTTCAACGTTGAGAGCGCGCGCATGCAGGAGGCTGTCGAGGGTGCGGGTATTCCGTATATGAAGATCGAGACCGACTACAGCAACGGCGACATGGGCCAGATCGAGACCCGCATCGCCGCCTTCATCGAAACCCTGTAGGACGAACGCGGCAAGGGGACAGCCGCTTTGCCGCATAGAAGGAGGATGCCGTGGTTGGCATTGGTATCGACATAGGCTCGACGGCCGCGAAGGCTGCGGTGGTGGAGACGGATGGCGCCATTGCGTGGACCTGCGTCATGCCGACGGGATATTCGTCGGTTGATGCGGCCGAGCGTCTGCGTTGCGAGCTTACCGCGGCTGGCTATGACGTGGCTGCCGACGACGTGCGCGTGATCGCGACCGGCTACGGCCGTGTCGCCGTGCCCTATGCGCACAAGGTCGTGACCGAGATTACCTGCCACGGCACCGGTGCCGTGCGTCTGTTTGGTGACCACGGCACCGTGATCGATGTGGGTGGTCAGGACACCAAGGTCATTCAGCTTAAAAGTGGCCGCGTGGCCAAGTTTGCCATGAACGACAAGTGCGCCGCCGGCACGGGGCGCTTTTTGGAGATCATGGCTGACCGCCTAGGCATTTCCCAGCAGCAGATGGCCGACCTGGCGCGTTCCGGCGAGCCCACCAAGATATCCAGCATGTGCACGGTCTTTGCCGAAAGTGAGGTCATCAGCCTGATCGGTCGCGGTGAGCCGCGCGAGAACATTGCGCGTGGCGTGATCGACAGCGTGGTTTCGCGCGTGGCGACCATGGCCGGGCAGGCCGCGGGCGCCCCGTACTACCTGACCGGTGGCCTGTGCGAGAACGCCTTCGTGGTGGAGCGGTTGGGCGAGCTACTGGGGTCGCCGGCGGCCACCTCGCCCCAGGCTCGCTTTGCCGGAGCGATCGGCGCGGCGATTCGCGCCACCGCCTTGGCCTAGGGGTGTACCGCGACATGCGCATCCTCAATATCTCGGCACAAAAACCAGATAGCACCGGCAGCGGCACCTACCTTGCCGCGCTCGTGCGCGAGCAGATCGAGACGGGGCATCGCGCCGCCGTGCTTTGCGGCGCGGCACCGGGTGATACCCAAGGCGAGCTGGACCGGCGTGCTGCCGTGTTTGCCGTGCCGTTCGAGTCGCCCGAGCTGCCGTTTCCCATCTGCGGTATGTCCGATGTCATGCCCTATCCCTCTACACGCTATCGTGACCTGACGCCTTCGATGCTCAAGGCATTTGAGCGGGCATTTGCTGCTGCAATCGATCGGGCGGTGGCTGAGTTTCGGCCCGATCTGGTGCTCTGCCATCACCTGTATCTGGTGACCGCATTGGCGCGCGAGTGCGTCCGGGGCGTGCCGGTTGTTGCCGTGTGCCATTCGACCGACCTGCGCCAGCTGCGTTCGCATGCGCTCGAGCGCGATCGCATCGTACGTGCGGTTCGTCGGCTCGATGCCGTCTTTGCGCTCCATGCTGAGCAGGCTGAGCAGATTGGCCTGGTGTGCGGCGTCGATGCCGATCGCATCCACGTGATTGGGACGGGCTACGACCATCGCGTCTTCTGCCGCGACGCGAGCGTGGCGAGGCAGCCGGGATCGCTTGTGTACGTGGGCAAGATTTGCTTTAAAAAGGGCGTCGAGTCGCTGGTTCGAGCCGTGTCATTGCCGATTGACGGTGGCGTCCGCCCATCTGGCTTGGTACTTGTGGGCGGCCGCGGGGACGATGCCGGGTACGCGCGTATCGAGCGCTTAACCGCGGCCTCGGATGTGCCGGTGGCGCTGGCGGGGCGCCTGGATAGCGATGAACTCGTGCGTGCCTACCGCAGTTCCGACGTCTTTGTGCTGCCTTCGTTTTACGAAGGTCTGCCGCTCGTGACGATCGAGGCCCTCGCGTGCGGCTGCAAAGTTGTGGCGACCGATTTGCCCGGCGTTCGTCCCTGGATGGAGGCGATGCTTCCCGGTGCTCCCGTGACGTGGGTGGCGTCGCCGCGTATGACGGATGTCGACACGCCCGTGGCGGCCGACCTTCCGTTGTTTGAGCGCGCACTGGCAGATGCTATCGCGCAGGCGCTTGCGGCTCCGCCTTCGACGTTCGAGCCGTCGGCGGTCTCTTGGGAAGCGTGCCTGGGGCGTATACTTAAAGTCGTTGATTTGTTGGAAGGGGGTTCGTATGGCTGACGATCAGATTAAGCTCACGTCTATGACCGCCGCGAGCGGTTGAGCCGCTAAGCTGGCTCCCGGAGCCCTCGCCCAGGTCCTGGGCGACTTGCCCAATGTGCATAACGACAACTTGCTCGTGGGGTTCGATACCTCCGACGATGCGAGTGTCTTTCGCGTAGGGGAGAACTTGGGCCTCGTGCAGTCCATCGACTTCTTCCCACCGATGGTCGACGACCCGTTTCTGTTTGGCCAGATTGCCGCGGCAAACTCACTGTCGGACATCTATGCCATGGGAGGCACTCCCTCGCATGCCATGAACCTGCTCTGCATCCCCAGCTGCCTGGGGGTGGAGGTGGCCGGTCAGATTCTGGCGGGCGGCGCCGACAAGTGCGTCGAGGCGGGTTGCTCCATCGCGGGCGGCCACACCATCAACGACGACGAGCCCAAGTACGGCTTGTCCGTGAGCGGCTTTGTCGCGCTTGACCGTATGCTCGCCAACAGCGGCGCACGCGTGGGCGATGCGTTACTGCAGACCAAGGCGGTTGGCTCGGGCATCATCACCACGGCCATTAAGGGCGAGCTCATCGAGCAGGACGAGGCCGCAGCCATGTTTGACTCGATGTGCACCCTCAACGAGGCGCCGATTCGTCTGGCCGAGGGACTTGATCTTCACGGCTGCACCGATGTCACGGGCTTTGGCCTGATCGGGCATGCATGCGAGATGGCCGAGGGCTCGGGCGTGCAGATTGAACTTGCGTCGGGGGCGGTGCCGCTCTTTGATCAGGTGCTCGAC
>UROO01000024.1 GCA_900549555.1 uncultured Collinsella sp.
TGGGCTCGGAGATGTGTATAAGAGACAGAGTTAGTGGAGCACGCGCCCGCCGCTCAGCTCTTCAAAAATCCCACCGACCCGCGCACGGCGGATTATTTAACGGGACGTTTTGGCTGATACCATCTAGTAAAGGTACCTTTAGGGTTAAGATGCGGTCATGCCGGCCGCAAAGGGGTTCAACATGATCTATTACGTCGAGGACGATGACAACATCAGGGATTTGACGGTCTATGCACTGCGCAAGCAGGGAATCGAGGCCGAGGGCTTTTCGTGCGATGGCGAGTTTAAGGCCGCCGTGGCGCGACGGGTACCCGATGCCGTCCTGCTCGACATCATGCTGCCCGATACCGACGGTTTGGCAATTATGCGTCGCCTGCGCGCCGACCGCCTGACGGCGACGGTGCCCATCATGATGCTCACCGCCAAAGATACCGAGCTCGATAAGGTGATGGCGCTCGATGGCGGTGCCGACGATTATCTGACTAAGCCGTTTTCGCTCATGGAGCTTGCCAGCCGTTGCCGTGCGCTGCTGCGCCGCGGCGGTATGGTCAAGCAGGTGAGTGATGTGCTCAGCGTGGGCGATATCGTGCTTTCGCCCAGCCATCGCGAGGTGACCGTTGCCGGTGAGCCACTCAAGCTTACTTTGCGCGAGTTCGATTTGCTCGAGTATCTTATGCGCAAACCCGGTGTGGTCTTTACTCGCGAGTCGCTGCTGCAGAGCGTGTGGGGCTGGGACTTCGATGGCGGCTCGCGTACCGTCGACGTTCACGTACAGACGCTTCGCCAAAAGCTCGGCGAGCGTGCCAGCGCTATCGAGACAGTGCGCGGCGTGGGCTATCGTCTGGCCGAGCCTTCCGCTGGTGGCGATACCGAAGATGCCGGCATTGCGGACGCCGCAACGGAGGAGTAGCCCGTGGTCTTTGCCCCTCAGGGAAAACACACGCTCTCGCATCGCGTGTTTGCGACGATATTTGTCTGCGCAATGTCCGTCATTTTGGCGTTTACGGTGTTGGGTGCGTTCTTTGTGCAAAACACCTTGGCAGACGCGACGAGTGCCAACCTTTCGCAAGAAACCGAGCTTATTGCCGCCGCCTTAAACGAGCAGAAGGAACCCATCGCATTTTTGCGAAGCCTCGATCGCGAGGACCTTCGTATCACGCTGATCAACAGGGATGGATCGGTCGCCTACGACAACGAGGCGTCTCCTTCCATGTTGCCCAACCATGGCGATCGCCCCGAGGTCGTTGAGGCCCTTGAGAGCGGTTCGGGCTCCGCGGAGCGCTCGAGCGCCACGCTCGACGAGATTATGCTATATCGCGCCGTCGCCCTTGATAACGGTCAGGTCGTTCGTTTGGCGCAAGCCCAGCCTGGCGTCGCGGCGATTTTGCTTTCGCTGGTGGCGCCGATGCTGCTTATCGCGGTGGCGGGCGCGGTGCTTTCGTTTTTCCTTGCGCGCCGCGAATCCCGTGCCATCATTGCGCCGCTGCAGGAGGTCGATTTGGACCACCCGCGCCGTAGCTATGAACATGCCTACACCGAGATGGTTCCCATGCTCGAGCGCATTGAGTCGCAGCGCCAGGAGCTTAAACGCCAGATGGCGGTGCTGGCCGATAACGACCGCATGCGTCGCGAGTTCACGGCCAATATCACTCATGAGCTCAAGACCCCGCTTACCGCGATTTCGGGCTACGCCGAGCTTATTGCAAACGGCATGGTTGAGGGCGAGGATGACCTGCGCAACTTTGGCGGTCGAATCTATCGCGAGGCGGGCCGTCTAGCAGCGCTGGTAAACGACATCTTGACGTTGTCTAACCTGGACGAGGCCGAGCGCGCGACCGAGGGCGAGGCAGTGCCTATTGGTTCCACGGAACCCATTGAGCTCTCGCGCGCTATTACGACGGTGGAGCAGCGCCTTGAGCAGGTCGCCCGACAGTCGGACGTGACCATCGTGCGCAAGACGAAGCCCGTTGTGGTCGAAGGTGTGCCACGCCTGATCGACGAGCTGATTTATAACCTGGCCAGTAACGCTATTCGCTATAACCAGCCCGGTGGCACGGTTACGCTTCGATGTGGGACCAATGATGAGGGTCATCCGTACCTGACGGTTGCCGATACAGGTATCGGCATCGCGCCCGAGGAGCAGGGCAAGGTGTTCGAGCGCTTCTATCGCGTGGACAAGAGCCGCTCCAAGGCACGTGGCGGAACAGGCTTGGGTCTGGCCATCGTTAAGCATGCCGCCGTGTATCACCATGCTTCGCTCGACCTGTCGAGCGAGCTGGGTGTGGGGACTACCATCACGGTGACGTTTCCCGTACAGCAGGACGAATCATTTGCGTAGCAATGCAGCAAACGTGTTGTTTTGACGCCGCACCGGGGTTGCCGATGCGGCGTTATTATTGCGCAACATTGCCGTATGTGCTGTATCTTATGTATAGAGTTCGGACTTGGCAGAAAGATGCGATATGATACGAGCAGTTTTGTCGATATGAACTAGGGAAATGAAAGGCAAGCTGCATGACCCTTCTCGAACTGTTCCAGCTGCTTAAAAAGCACCTCAAGCTGGTCATCGCCCTTCCGGTGATTTGCGCGGTCGCCATGGGCATCGTGTCCTTCACCATGATGGACAACACCTACACCGCCACGACGAGCATGTACGTTCTCGCCAAGACCGACGATAGCAGTCAAATGAGCTACACCGATCTTTCGGCGAGCCAGATGCTTTCCAACGATATCGCCACGCTGCTCGATAGCGATAGCGTTAAGGGCGGTGCTGCCAAGGATCTGGGCCTCGCCGATTTGGACGACTACAAGATTTCCGTTTCCTCCGAGACCACCACGCGTGTCATTACGCTTTCGGTTACCGGCACCGATGCCAAGGAGACGGCTGAGGTTGCAAAGGCCATGGCCAGCTCGGTGAGTACGGTCGCTCAGAACGTCGGCGCTGCCCAGAGCATCAACGTTATCGATAAGGCTAAGACCCCCGAAGCTCCCAGCGGCCCCAAGCGCACGCTGTATATTGCCGTCGCGTTCCTCGCCGGTATCTTTATCGCAGTTGCCTATGTCGTTTTGGCAGACATGCTCAATACCCGCATCCGCGGTGCCGAAGAGGCAGAAGAGCTCCTGGGTATTCCCGTTGTTGGCCGAATTCCGGCTATGAAAGGTGGTAAATAGGCATGGCTAAGGCAAAGAACACCGATAAGCTCGTTGTACAGAATGCCGCCAAGACCCTTCTGGCCAACATCCGCTTTGCGAGCGTGGACGACCCCATTCGCACCATCACCGTTACCTCCTCGATTCCCAACGAGGGTAAGTCTACGGTTGCCATTAACCTTGCTCAGGCAATCGCCACGAGCGGCAAGTCCGTGCTCCTGGTCGAGACCGATATGCGCCGCAGGTCCCTTTCCGATATGCTCGGCGTTCGTTCGCGCGGCGGACTCTACGCAGTCCTGTCCGAGCAGATCTCCATTGACCAGGCAATTGTCGAGACGGGTCAGAAGAACTTCTACTTCCTCGACGCGGAGCCGCACATTCCCAATCCTGCAGACATCATCGTGTCTCACCGTTTTGCCAAGCTGGTTAAGGCGCTGTCTGCCAAGTTCCAGTATGTCGTCTTTGACGCTCCTCCGGTCGGCACCTTCATCGATGCTGCCGAGATCGCCAGCCTGACTGACGGCACGTTGTTTGTGGTGCGCGAGGACTTTACCAAGCGCGAAGAGGCGCTCAACGCTATCGCCCAGCTTAAGAAGTCCGAGAAGGTCAAGCTCATCGGTACCGTCATGAATTACTGCGAGACCGAGACCAGCGAGTACTACTATTCTTACTACACCAAGGACGGTAAGAAGGTTAAGAAGGGCTCCGCCGATCAGGGTACTTCCAAAAAGGGCATCTTCACCAACCGGGCAAACGTTTAGTTGATTAAGGCCGACCTATGCGCGACATTCATTGTCATATCTTGCCGGGTGTAGACGACGGTGCTGCCGATCTCGATGAGAGCTTGGCGATGCTTGCAGCTGCCAAGCAGGCTGGCGTAACCAGAATTGTCTGCACCCCGCACTGCCGAGATCCCTATTTTGACTACGACAAGATGTGGGATGCCTTTGAGTTATTGCGGGATAACGCAGATGGTTTTCCGCTTCAGATGGGCTTTGAGGTCAACCACCGAAAGCTTGTCGAGCTGGGCATCGACGCCGCAGAATACCTGCATTTTGATGGCACCAATGAGTTTCTGCTTGAGCTTTCGACGCATGCTGATCCCTATGCGTTTAGAGAGTACGAGAGTACGATTTACGATTTGCAATGCCGCGGCTACCAGGTGATCATCGCTCATCCCGAGCGATATCGCGCTGTTCAAAAGGATGTGAGTGTGGCGGAGCGTCTGGTCGATATGGGCTGCAAGCTGCAAGCTTCGGCGGACTTTATCGCCGGTGGCCGCTTTGGCCGCGAGAAAAAGCCGGCGCAGCGCCTGTTCGATCAGAACCTGTACAGCTTCATCGCGAGCGATGCCCATAACGTGGGTCATTACGACTGCCTGGCGAAGGCGCGGGCCAAGTTTAGCGTGCGAGGCGCTCACTTTCGCTAAAATCTGTCCCTAACGTTTGCTTTGATGGGAGGGGCGACCATGGATATTCAAATTAAGACGGGATGCTTTGAGGATGCGGCGCTGGTGCGCCGCGCCGTCTTTGTGGACGAACAGGGTTACGAAATCGAGTTCGACCAGATCGATGAGGCCTCGAGCTGCATTCATGTGACGCTGTATGTGGATGGTCAACTCGCCGGCTGCTCGCGCGTGTTTCCCGAGGAGCTGGAGCGCGCGGCAGATGCGGAAGCCCCGGTGTCGCCGGCATGTGACATGGACGAAGACGTTGCGGCGGGGGAGACCTACATTATGGGGCGCGTCGCCGTGCTGCCGGCTATGCGTCGTCGCGGTCTGGCGAGTGCGATCGTCGAGGCCAGTGATGCGTGTGCACGCAATGCTGGCGCTAAGCTTATTAAGCTGCATGCGCAGGAATACGTGCTGCCGTTCTATGTAAAGGCGGGCTACACGCAAATTGCCCCGGTAGACTACGAGGACGAGGGACAGCCCCATGTCTGGATGGCCAAGCGCGTTGATGGCAGATAGGGACGTTCCTTTTCTGCCGGCAGTTGGGGCACTCCTTGGCAATTGGCGCATCAGAGCGCTCTGACATACAGTTTTTCGATTCCGTATGTATATATGCGCGCTAATGGGTTATAAAATCTAAGTCTGAACATAGCAGGTCTGCGATGCGGCTCGGGCAACCGGGCCGTTTTTGCGGACGGGGGTAGCGCGAAAGGACTGCACATGCGTCAATTTAAGACCGAGAGCAAAAAACTGCTCGACCTTATGATCAACTCCATCTACACCAATAAGGAAATCTTCCTGCGCGAGCTTATCTCTAACGCGAGCGACGCCGTCGACAAGCTCAACTTTAAGAGCCTGCAGGACCCGAGTGTCAAGCTCGACCAGGGCGACCTGGCTATTCGCGTCTCCTTTGATAAAGACGCCCGCACCATTACCATCTCGGATAACGGCATTGGCATGACCGCCGAGGAGCTCGAGCGCAACCTGGGCACCATCGCCCATTCCGGCTCCGAGGAGTTTAAGACCGAGAACGCCGAGCAGCAGGGCTCCGATGTGGACATCATCGGTCAGTTTGGCGTGGGCTTCTACTCGGCCTTTATGGTCGCCAGCCATGTGAAGGTCGTGAGCCGCGCCTATGGCGAGGATACCGCCCACGTTTGGGAGTCCGACGGTCTTGAGGGTTACACCATCGAGGATGGCGAGCGTGCCGAGCACGGTACCGATGTCATTCTGACGCTGCGTGAGAACGAGAAGCTCGACGCCGACGGCGAGGCCGAGACCTACGATCGCTTCCTGACCGAGTGGGGCCTCAAGAGCCTGATTCAGCAGTACAGCAACTATGTGCGCTACCCGATTCAGATGATGGTGAGCAAGAGCCGCCAGAAACCCAAGCCCGAGGACGCCGGCGACGATTACAAGCCCGAGTACGAGGACTACCAGGAGCTCGAGACCATCAACTCCATGACGCCAATCTGGAAGAAGCGCGGCTCCGACGTTGAACAGAAGGATTACAACGAGTTCTACAAGTCCACGTTCCACGACTTTGACGATCCGGCGCGCACCATCAGCTTCCATGCTGAGGGCACGCTCGAGTATGACGCCCTGCTGTTTGTGCCGGGCCGCGCGCCGTTCGATCTGTACAGTAAGGACTACGAGAAGGGCCTGGCGCTCTACAGCTCCAACGTTCTGATCATGGAGAAGTGCGACGACCTGCTGCCCGACTACTACAACTTTGTCCGCGGTGTCGTGGATTCCGCCGACGTGTCGCTCAACATCTCGCGCGAGACGCTGCAGCAGAACCGTCAGCTCAAGGCCATCGCCAAGCGTGTGGAAAAGAAGATCACCGCCGACCTTGAGGATATGCGTGACAACGACCGCGAGGCCTACGAGAAGTTCTTTGAGAACTTTGGCCGCGGTCTTAAGTACGGCATCTACTCGAGCTATGGCATGAAGGCCGATGAGCTCGCCGACCTGCTGCTGTTCTGGTCTGCCAAGGAGCAGAAGATGATTACCCTGGCCGCGTATGCCAAGGGCATGCCCGAGGATCAGAAGGCCATTTACTACGCCGCCGGCGACTCGCGTGAGCGCTTGGCCAAGATGCCCGTGGTAAAGGGCGTGCTCGACCGCGGCTATGACGTGCTGCTGCTGACGCAGGATGTGGATGAGTTCACGTTCCAGGCCATGCGTGAGTACGTTGCCGCCGATATGCCCAAGATCTACGAGGACGATGCTGCCCGCGAGACTGCCGAGAAGGCCGTTGCCGACGGTGCTGAGCCCGAGGTCGAGGATCGTCACTTGGAGCTCAGGAACGTCGCGACCGGTGATCTTGACCTGGCGACCGAGGACGAGAAGAAGGAGGCCGAGGACGCCACCAAGGAGAACGAGGACCTCTTTAGCGCCATGAAGGAGGCGCTCGGCGACAAGGTCGAGAAGGTCGCCGTCTCTGCGCGCCTGACCGATGCTCCCGCGTGCATCACCACCGAGGGCCCGCTTTCGCTCGAGATGGAGAAGGTGCTCCAGAAGGGTCCCGAGGGCGCGCCCGACGGTATGCCCAAGAGCCAGCGCGTGCTCGAGCTCAACGCCAAGCACCCGGTCTTTGCCAAGCTCGTCGCTGCCCAGAAGGCGGGCGACACCGACAAGATCAAGCAGTACTCCGGCCTGCTCTATGACCAGGCCCTGCTGGTCGAGGGCATTTTGCCCGAGGACCCTGTGGCCTTCGCGGCGGCTGTTTGCAACTTGATGTAGTTAGGTAGTTACGCGGTTTTACCAAACCGCGTAACAGCTCGACGCTGCAAACGCCCCTAAGCGGCAATCTGACGTTCAATCGTCGGTCGCGTACCGAAGTACGCTTCCCTCCTCTTTCACGTCACCTTGCTCGCTTAGAGGCGTTTTCGCTGACTTATGCTCAACCAGCGACGCTTTCGTGGTCCTAAGTAGTCATTGGGGGCGTTTTTGTTTGACTGGTCGTTTAAGAACGTCCCCGATGCTATTTGAATTGCTAATTTGTGCGGGTTGTGGTTTTGTGACCTGCTGAAATTTAAGATACTGTACAACTGTACGTTAATTCGTCTTCGTAGTATATTGCTACCCGCAAAACTCAATACCATTGTGCTCTGAGACGCTAAAGCGCCTACGTACAATGGTTGTCGATAGTACGATTTGATTCAACGACAGGATGGATGGCCCAAGCGTGAGTCTCGGCAGCAAACTATCCGATGCAAAGGTCTCCTTTGCGATATTCAAGCGCGACATTAAGCGACTACTTGTGAACCCCGTCGCCTTGGTGGTTACCCTCGGCGTGTGCGTTATTCCCTCGCTGTATGCCTGGTACAACATCGTGGCAAACTGGGATCCGTACGGAAACACTCAGGGTATCAAGATTGCCATCGCCAACAACGATCAGGGCACCCAAAACGACCTGGTGGGTGAGCTCAACGCGGGTGATAAGGTCGTCGATCAGCTCAAGGAGAACGATCAGTTGGGCTGGACCTTCGTCGATTCGGCGGCCGACGCCAAGGAGGGCGTCGAGAGCGGTGAGTACTATGCGGCCATCGTAATCCCCAAGAACTTCTCGGATAACCTGGTCTCGATGCTCGACGGCAACTACCATCAGCCCAAGCTTACGTACTACGTCAATGAGAAAAAGAGCGCTATTGCACCCAAGGTTACCGACACCGGTGCAAACACCATCGAGCAGCAGATTAACTCGGAGTTCGTCTCCACGGTGGGTGAGACCGTTGCCAGTATTGCCAAGGATGCCGGAGTCGATTTAAAGGACAAGGCAACCCAGGCTCAGGATTCGTTGGCCGGTTCGGTATCAGAGGCTTCTGACACGTTGGGCGAAGTGCGCGATTCGATTGGCGACATGAATGCCGCCATCGATAAGACGAGTGGTTCCATTGCCTCGGCAGATGCAGCACTTGCCGGTCTGCAGGGTCAGGCGCCGTCGCTGACGCAGGCGATCTCCCAGGGCAACGACCTGCTGGGCGAGGCTCGCGCCACGGCGGGTAACTCTGTCGCCTCGCTCTCTAAGGCGCTCTCGGAAGGCAGCCTTGCGCTCACCAAGACGTCAGCCTCCGCGAACGCTGCGATTGGCAAGCTGACGGGCACGATCACATCTACGACCACCCGCATCGACAACTCGCTCGAGTCTCTCCAGGCGACGATCGACCACAATAAGGCCGTTATCGGGCACTTGGAAATTCTCGTCAATGACACGTCGACAGGTTCCAAGGAAATTGACGCGCGCATTGTATCGACCATCGATTTGCTCCGCGAGCAGAATGAAAAGCTTCAGAGCATCAAGGACGGTCTGTCTGCACAGTCGAGCGCCATGGCGAATGACGCCGCGGCTGTCTCGGGTGCCAGCGACGCTATCAGTAACGCAATCCAGACCGGTGCGACCAACCTTGGCCAGGCCCAGACGGACCTGGGTCAAAACGCGCTGCCGAAGGCCTCGAGCGCGCTTGATTCATTTGCCGCCGTCTCGGGTGATCTGACGGGAATCGTGTCTGGCCTCACGCCTACTATTGCAAGTGCGCGCGGTACACTTTCGCAACTCAACGCTACGCTCGGTCAGGCCAAGACCACGCTGTCCCAGACCGACGCCTCGCTTGCCAAGGTCCAGGACAAGCTCGCCACCGCCGCCAACGACATCGCGGCGCTGCAGACCTCCGAGTCCATGGGCGAGCTGGCCGACCTGATGGGCGTCGACGTCGATGACGTTGCTGACTTCATGGCATCTCCGGTCGAGCTGACCTCCAAGTCGATCTATCCGGTTAAGAGCTTCGGCTCGGGCATTGCTCCTTTCTACACCAATCTGGCGCTTTGGGTGGGCGGCTACGTGCTCATCGCCATTTACAAGCTCGAGGTCGATCGCGAAGGCGTTGGCAGCTTTACCGCGCGTCAGGGCTACTTTGGCCGCTGGTTGCTCCTGGTGATCCTGGGCGCGTTGCAGGCCATTATCGTTACGGTGGGAGATCTGGTCATTGGCGTACAGTGCGTCAGTCCGCTCCTATTTGTGCTGGGCGGCATCGCCATCTCATTTACGTACGTCAACATCATTTACGCGTTGTCCACTACGTTTAAGCATATCGGCAAGGCAATCGGCGTCATTCTTGTCATCGTGCAGATCCCGGGTTCATCGGGCATGTACCCCATCGAGATGATGCCCGGCTTCTTCCAGTGGCTGCACCCGCTGCTGCCCTTTACCTATGGCATCAATCTGCTGCGTGAGACGGTCGGCGGCATGTATTCGTTCAACTACCTGTTTAACCTGTGCATTCTGGGCGTGTTCTTGATCGTGGCGCTCTTTATCGGCCTGCAGCTGCGTCCGCTGCTGCTCAACCTCAACCTGCTCTTTGATAAACAGCTTTCCACGACCGGTATGATGATTTGCGAGTCTAACGACCTGCCGCGCGAGCGCTACTCCTTGCGAACGGCCATGCGCGTCGTGCTCGATTCCGATTCGTACCGTCGCGAACTGCTCGATCATGCGGTCGCCTTTGAACATCGCTACCCGTACTACATCAAGGGCGGTTTTGCCGCCGTGGTGGGCGTCCAGGTCCTGCTCTTTGTCCTGTCGACGGTTCTCGATATCGACAATAACGGCAAGATCATCCTGCTTGTCATTTGGATCATCTCGGTTATTGCCATCTGCGGCTGGCTTATAAATATCGAATATATCCGCGCGAGCCTTAATACCCAGATGCGCATCTCGGCGCTTTCCGATGAGGACCTGCGTCGCGAGATGCGCGAGCACACGGCCGCCATTCCTGCCGCCCGCCGCATGTTTGGCCTCAACGCCAGCGAGCGTGGTGCCAAGGGTGGCGATCAGTCCACGGGCCGCTTGCCGCATATAGGCTCGCACCATAAATCTCAGGCCAGCGACAGCACAGCCACTAATGATGGAGATACCACCCCGCTTGGCAAGCACTCCAAAGGAGGTGAGGCATAAATGAAGAACATCCTGCATCTGTTTAAGCGCGATGTCCAAAACGTGTCTCGCTCCGTAATCGGCTTGGTTGTCGTGATGGGCCTCGTTATCGTGCCGTGTCTGTACGCGTGGTTTAACATCGCCGGCAGCTGGGATCCGTACGGCAACACCGGCAATCTTAAGATCGCCGTGGTCAACACCGATGAGGGTTACGAGAGCGATCTGATCCCCGTCGAGGTTAACGTGGGCGAAAACGTGACCGCCACCCTACGCGGCAACGAGAGCTTCGATTGGGTTGTGCTTAACGATCGCGAAAAGGCTATCGAGGGCGTTAAGTCGGGCGCGTACTATGCTGCCGTCGTTATCCCCAAAACGTTTAGCGCCGACATGATGACGCTTTTCTCGACCGACGTGAAACACGCCGATATCGAGTTTTACGAGAACCAGAAGGCCAACGCCATCGCGCAGATCGTGACCGAGAAGGGTTCGAGCGCCGTTCAGAACCAGGTTAACGAATCTTTTACCGAGACCATTACGAGCATCGGTCTTAAGACGGTGTCCAGCCTGCTCGATTACATGAGCACCGACCAAGTCAGCAACTTTATCGCCAACCTGTCCTCGACGCTCGGCGATTCGGTCCAGGACCTGCAGGACGTTCAGGCCAGCGCAACGTCGCTTGCGGGCATTTTGAGCTCCACGTCCGATTCGCTGACGTCGGCGGGCGGTATGCTCAAGCAGACGGGCACGGTCGATGAGTCGACCAAGCAGCTGATGGAGCATGCCAAGAGCGGCATCGATGATTCCAAAGAAGCGCTTAAGACGGCAAACGATGCCATCGATGCCGCGATAGATGGAAGTGCGGGTTCGTTCGACAATGTGTCTGCCGAGCTCGCGAAGGCGTTCGATGCCGCGAACCAGCATGTCGACCTTACGGTGTCCCAACTCAACGATGCCGCTGCGGCCCTCAATGCGCGCGCCAAGGATATCGATGAGATGGCCGATCAGCTCCGCAGCCTTGCCGACCAGGTGAGCGATGAGAATTTGAAGGACGGTCTCAAGTCTGCCGCGACGTCGCTGGGCAGAATCGCCGTTGAGTACCGCAACAATGCCAAGGATCTGGCGGCCACCGCGAAGTCTCTCTCCGATAGCATGGCAGAGGTTAACAAGTCGCGTGCCGAGGTCGATCAGGCAATCGCGGATGCCAAGGCTGGTATCTCGGGCGCCAAGATTGACTACGATTCCACGTTCTCGGTTAAGGCCAAGGAGCTCAAGAAGACTATTTCGGGCGTTTTGGATTCGCTCAACGGTATCTCGGGCGACCTGGATAGTGCTGTTGCCGGCCTGACCGACGCATCCGGTTCGCTGGCAAAGGGCCTCTCCAAGGCTGCAAAGCTGGTCAACAAGGCTTCCGATCAGCTGGGTGAGGCATCGGACAAGATCAGCGCTTTCAAGGACGAGCTCGACGGCGCCTTGATGTCGGATGACCTCGCTACGATCAAGACGATGATCGGCAATGATCCCGAGGGTCTGGCCGTGTCGCTTTCCGGCCCTGTCGCACTCGACCGTAAGCCGGTCTATCCGATCCGCAACTACGGTTCGGCCATGGCGCCGTTCTACACGATTCTGTCGCTCTGGGTCGGCTCGATCGTACTGGCGGCCATGATGAAGGTCTCGGTTGACGATGAGCTTATCAACGAGCTCATCCCCGTGCGCCTGCACGAGATCTATCTGGGTCGTTACCTGTTCTTTGGCGGTTTGGCTCTGCTGCAGGCAACGCTCGTGTGCGCGGGCGACATTCTGTTCTTTGACATTCAGTGCGACAACCCGCTGCAGTTTGTGCTAGCGGGCTGGGTCGCGAGTCTCGTGTTCTCCAATATCGTCTACACGCTTACGGTTTCGTTTGGCGATATCGGCAAGGCGCTCGCAGTCGTGCTGTTGGTCATGCAGGTCGGCGGTTCGGGCGGCACGTTCCCCATCGAGATGACCGGCCCCGTGTTCCAGGCGATCTATCCGTTCCTGCCGTTTACTCACGGCATCAACGCCATGCATGCCGCCATGGCTGGCGCCTACCATATGGAGTACTGGGTTGAGCTGGGCATTCTGGCGAGCTATCTGATTCCGTCGCTGGCCTTGGGCGTCGTCTTCCGCCGTCCGGTCATCAAAGCCAACGACTGGATTATCGAAAAGCTGGAGTCGACAAAGCTTATTTAGTGCGGCAACTTTAACGCTGATGTAGCACTAATGCCAGCGAGCGAGCCGCATTTGCGCCAAGGTGACGTGAAATGAGAGGGCGCTGACCTTCTGGTCGCGCCCTCGAAATTGAACGTCAGATTGGCGTGAATGCGGCTCGCGCAGCGTCAAGCGGTCCGCCGTTCGGTAGAACGGCGGAACTAATTAGCTCTGGCGGTAATGATCGAAGAAGTCGGCGAGGTCTTCGAGGGACTCTTTGAGTACTTCCATGCGCGGCAGGTACACGATGCGGAAGTGGTCGGGCTCGGCCCAGTTAAAGCCGCCGCCGCGCGTGATCAGGATCTTCTTCTCGTGCAGCAGGTCGAGGGCAAACTGCTCGTCATCGGTGATGTTGAACTTCTTCACATCCATCTTGGGGAAGATATAGAACGCCGCGCGCGGCTTGACCACCGAGATGCCATCGATCTTGCTGAGCGCCTCATACACAAAGTTGCGCTGCTCGTAGACACGACCGCCGGGGCGGATGTAGTCGTTAACCGACTGATGGCCGCCGAGCGCCGTCTGAACGATCGACTGAGCCGGCACGTTGGAACACAGGCGCATGTTAGAGAGCATGTTGACGCCCATGATGAAGTCGCTCATGCAGCGCTGGTTGCCCGAAAGCACCATCCAGCCAATGCGATAGCCCGCAATCATATGCGACTTGGACAGGCCGCTAAACGTAATGCAAGGCAGGTCGGGGGCGAGCGAGGCAATGGAGACGTGCTCGTAGCCGTCCATGCACAGGCGGTCGTAGATCTCGTCGGCAAAAATCATGAGCTGGTGCCTGCGCGCAATCTCGACAATGCCCTCGAGCACCTCGCGCGGATAGACAGAGCCCGTGGGGTTGTTGGGGTTGATGATGACGAGGGCCTTGGTCGCGCTCGTGATCTTGGACTCCATATCCTCCAGGTCGGGATACCAATCCGCCTGTTCATCGCACAGATAGTGCACGGGATGACCGCCGGCAAGGGTTGCGCACGCCGTCCAGAGCGGATAGTCGGGGCTGGGGATCAGGATCTCGTCGCCGTTGTCGAGCAGCGCGTTCATCGAAAGCTGAATGAGCTCGGACACGCCGTTGCCCGTGTAGATGTGCTCCATCTGAACATTGGGCAGGCCCTTGATCTGCGAGTACTGCATAATCGCCTTGCGCGCAGAGAACAGGCCGCGCGAGTTGGAATAGCCTTCGCAGTCGGGCAGCTGCTGGCGCATGTCCTTAATGACCTCATCGGGCGTGCGGAAACCAAAGGGCGCGGGGTTGCCGATGTTGAGCTTGAGGATGCGCTCGCCTTCGTCCTCCATACGGGCTGCCTCGTCGACGACGGGACCGCGCACGTCATACAGGACATTCTCGAGTTTGGTGGATTTAGAAAAAGTACGCATGGTGGTGCTCCTTGGAATTTGAGCTGAGGGATGGGGTTCGGGCTTGGAATCGTTGCGAGGCGATGATGTCTCGCCTTGATCGGCGTCACCGGCAAGCAGCCAGGTAACATCGACCTCCAAAATGCGGGAGAGCAGCTCTGCCACATCGCGCCGCGGAATCGTCTTGCCACTCACATATTGGCTCATCTGACTCTTGCCGAGTTTTTTGCCGAGCATCTCCGATGCGCGGATTACGTCCGACTGGCGAACGTCGCGATCGGACATGGTCTGTCGCAGGCGATCGCTAAACGTCTCTTGGGCCACAGGAACCTCCTTGCTGGCAAAGTTCAATTTATAGAACACGAATTGAACCAAGGTTCAATTTAGCAAGCAGTATAGCGCGGCGCATTATCTGGAAGTTCAATTTCACAAGAAAACGTACCGAACTCCGAGATTTGCCCAAAGCGGACAATGACGTGTACACGTTTAGAGATATTCGAGGAAACGAGCCGCCGCGAGCGAAACGTCGGCGGTGCGGTATATGGCGTTGATCTGCCGATGAGGATGTCCCTCGAGCGGGCGCACGGCAACATCGAACTGGCAGCGGCGCAAGATGAGCGCGGGAAGAATGCTCACGCCCAGGCCGTCCTCGACCATGGCCATAATCGCATAGTCATCCCAGGTCGACAGCTTGGAGCGCACCGTCAGCCCCGCCCGACGGAACAGCGGCGTAATCTCGTCGTCGCTACCGCGTTCCAGCAGAATAAACTGCTCGTTGGCCAAATCGGCAAGGGAAACGACCTCCGCGGTGGCAAGCGAGGAGCCCGCTGGCACCACGGCCATCAGCTCGTCTTGTACCAACGGCCGCGACGCCATGCCGGCGCCGCGTGGCTCGCGCGGAATAAAGCCCAGGTCGCAGCGGCCTTCCGCCACCCATTGCTCAATCTCGGAGTAATCGCCCATCAGCAACTCATAATCGACGTCCGGATGATCGGCGCGAAACCGCGCGATCACCGGCGGCAGTACATGGGTCGCCACACTCGAAAACGTACCGATACAGATCTTGCCACGCATGAGCCCTCGCATCTCGTCCACGCGTCGCTGCAGGCGGCCAAACTCTTCGCATAACGCCTCGACTGCCGGCATGACCTGCCGCCCGTCGGCGGAAAGCACCACGCCCTCGCGGCTTCTATCGAGCACTTTAAAGCCCCAGTCGGCCTCAAGGTCTCCCACCATGCGGCTCACGCCCGACTGCGAATAGTTCAGCCGCTCTGCAGCACGCGTAAAACTGCCGGCACGCACCGTCTCGAGCAGCACTTGCATCTTTTGGATATTGGTCTCCACGGCACGTCCCCGCCCTTACATGAGTATTTGTCATGTCATCCATGCATTATATTCGCTTTTCTTCTAAAGCCAGTTCACCCATATTGAACATGCTCGGATATAGAGGGGACGGAAGCGCATGAACAACGGACTGTTTACATACTTAGCAGCATTGCTATTGTTTGGCTCCAACGGCATCATCGCCGCTGCCATCGCGCTGCCGAGCTCCGATATCGTGCTCCTGCGCACGTTTTTGGGCGCCCTCTCGCTTGTCACCGTCCTCACCATCACTCAACGCCATAAGTTGCAGGCGCCATCTCGCCCCCGCGAAGCCGCAGCCCTTCTCCTCTCGGGAGCCGCGCTGGGCGCCAGCTGGATTTTTCTGTTCCGCGCCTACCAGACGATCGGCGTCGGCATATCCTCGCTGCTGTACTACTGCGGCCCCATCATCGTTATGGCGCTCTCCCCGCTCATCTTTGGCGAAAAATTGACCGGTGGCAAAATCGCCGGCTTCATAGCTGTCGCCTGCGGCGCCTTCCTCATCGCGGCCCAAGGCCTCGGCGGCAATATGCCCATCGCGGGCATCGTGTGCGGCATCGCCTCGGCCTTCTGCTATGCATTGATGGTCATCGCCAGCAAGGGTGCGCCGCACATCGAGGGCCTCGAGAACTCCGCGCTCCAGGTGAGCGCCGCCTTTTTGACCGCGCTGGTCCTTACGCTCCTCACGCAGGGCGCCCCCTCATTCCTGTCCGCCGGCGTCGCCGCCAGTATTGATTGGCGCGCCGTCGTCATGCTCGGCGTCGTCAACACCGGACTCGGTTGCCTGCTCTACTTTAGCGCCGTCGCCAAACTGCCCGTGCAGACCGTCGCCGTCGTCGGCTACCTTGAGCCGCTTTCGGCCGTCGTGTTCTCGGCCGTCCTTTTGGGCGAAACCATAACACCGGTCCGCCTGATGGGCGCCGCGCTTATCATCGGCGGCGCGATTTTTTGCGAACTCGCCGGCAAACGCGCAAACACCAAGGCTGGCATCGCCCAGACAGCACGTGCTTAATAGCCCCTGCTCTGAAATACTACCTGCGTATATGAATAATCCCCAGATGGGGATTATTGTCTAAAACACCCCGATGTGCCAAACTGCTCTTATATGTATAAAGATGGCATAAAGGTCTACTGCTCGTGTCAGAGGCCAGATGTCCAAGGGAGTCCACGTGGCACACAACAAGCTGGAGGCAAGCCTCCAAGACCAGCGTAGTCAAGGCGGGCATGGAGCCATTCCCCTCTCCGCTGGCATGCTGCTCGTAACGCTCGGCGTCGTCTACGGTGACATCGGCACAAGCCCCATGTACACCATGAAATCAATCGTCGCCAGCAACGGCGGCATCGGCACCGTCAGCGAGGACATGATTCTGGGCGCGCTTTCGCTCGTCATCTGGACCATGACACTCGTGACCACGGTCAAGTACGTTGTAATCGCCATGAAGGCCGACAACCATAACGAGGGCGGCATCTTCGCCCTGTTTAGCTTGGTGCGCAAAGTGGCGCCTTGGCTGATTCTTCCCGCCATGATCGGCGGCGCGGCGCTGCTCGCCGACGGCATCCTCACCCCCGCCGTCACGGTTACCACGGCCATTGAGGGCCTGCGCACTATCGAGTGGGGCCACGCGCTATTGGGTGACGGGCAAACCAACGTCATCATTATTACCATCATCATTATCTGCGGCCTATTTGCCATGCAGCGCGCCGGTACCTCGTCGATCGGCAAGCTGTTCGGCCCGCTCATGACACTGTGGTTCCTGTTCCTGGCAGGCGCCGGCCTGTTCAACATGCTCGGCAACCTGTCCATCCTACGCGCGCTCAACCCCATCCGCGGCATCATGTTCCTGTTCTCGCCCATCAACCACTCGGGCATCATGGTGCTCGGCTTCGTCTTCCTGTCGACGACCGGCGCCGAGGCGCTCTACTCGGACATGGGCCACGTTGGCAAGGCAAACATCTATGCATCCTGGCCGTTTGTTAAGGCGGCCCTTATCCTTAACTATCTGGGTCAGGGCGCTTGGCTGCTCGCCAATAACTCCAACCCCCAGATGCTCGCGATGGATATCGTCAACCCGTTCTACATGATGCTCCCCGAGCCCCTGCGCCCCTTTGCCATCGTGCTTTCGGCCGTGGCGGCCATCATCGCCTCGCAGGCGCTCATCACCGGATCGTTCTCGCTGGTATCCGAAGCCACGCGCCTCAACCTTATGCCGCATCTGCGCATCCACTACCCCAGCGACACCAAGGGCCAGCTCTATATTCCGCTCGTCAACAACATCATGTGGGTCGGCTGCATCTTCATCGTGCTGCTGTTCCAAAACTCCGAGCGTATGGAGAGCGCCTACGGCCTCGCCATTACCGTGACCATGCTCATGACCACGACGCTTTTGACGAGCTACATCGCCGGCATCCTCAAGCACAAGCTGGGCGCCTGCGTCTTTGCCCTGCTCTTTGGTGCCATTGAACTGTGCTTCTTCGCTTCGTGCCTCACCATGTTCTTTGACGGCGGCTACGTCATGATCTTCCTGGCCGCACTGCTGTTTGGCCTTATGTATGTGTGGCGTCGCGGCACCGCCATCGAGCGCACGCAGACGATTCTGCTGCCCGTCTCCAAGTACATCGATCAGCTCAACCGCCTGCGCAACGACGAGACTTACCCCGTGCTCGCCGACAATCTCGTGTTCCTCACCAACAGCCCCGACCCGCTCACGCTCGACCGCGACGTGCTCTATTCCATCCTGGACAAACATCCCAAGCGCGCTAAGGCTTATTGGTTCATCAACGTGCACGTTACCGACGAGCCCTATACTCACGAGTATTCCGTTGAGACCTTTGGCACGGACTTTTTGTTCCGCGTGCGCCTGGACCTGGGCTTTAAGGTCAATCAGCGCATCAACGCCTACCTGCGCCAGATCGTTGGCGACCTGATGGCATCGGGTGAGTTGCCACCGCAGCATCACACCTACTCCATCTACGAGACACGCGGCAACGTGGGCGACTTCCGTTTTTGCATGCTGCGCAAGATGCTTGCCCCCGAAACGGACATCAACCGCAACGACCATCGCGTCATGGCCATCAAGTACGCCGTCCGCCGCGCCTGCGGAAGCCCGGCACGTTGGTACGGTCTCGAGAACTCGGCCATCATCATCGAGTACGTGCCCCTCTTTGCCCGTATGCGTCCGGCAGTCAAACTCGTACGCACCCAGGTGCCGCTCGAAGTTCAGATCGAGGAAGCTGAGGAAATGGATGTCGATATCTTCTCGGACGACCTGGTCAACGGCAACGAAGCCGGCAAGAACATGAACGTCGATCCCACCGAGCTGCTCGAGAGCGTCGCCGATACGCCCGAACAGCAACAGCTCGACGGCCTCGAGAGCACCCAGCTCAACGACGCCAACTTCTAGCGACGTCACAAATCAACGACAGCGGCCCTGCACCTCACGAGAGACGCAGGGCCGCTTTGCATTGCAGTAAAGCTAACGGCTACGAACGACGCGGCTCGGGAACCACGAGCCTATCGGGGCTTGCGCCCTCGGCATCCATCAGGCTCACGTAGCGAATCGACGGATCCCCATACATCGCGTAGTAATAATTGCCCGTGCGCGCGCTAAAGCATCCGGTGTAGATAGTCTTCTCGAACTTGCCATCGCCCATCCTGGACGCCCCCTCGATCATCACCACGCCCTCGAGCGAGCGGAACATGCGGACGACGTTTTCGGTCTCGCTCTCCTTTTGCGGGTAATTGGCATTGAGGTACGCCGCCTTTACAAAACGGCTCGGCGAATAGCAGTCACCCGGAATACCGCGCATGCCGGCACCCGCGCCATAGGGCTTGAGCTCGGCGCCACGCCATGTCGCCGTCTGCGGAAAATCGCTTGTGGCCGTGATATAGGTGCGCAGGTTTTCCATGTGCCACGGGAAGGTCGGCTGGTTGGCAAGGGTGTCGACCGGATCGTCGTATACATGCAGGCCGTCAGCCATCATCTCGACCACGATGCTGCGCTGGCTGTCGCCGATAATCCAATGGAGCAGCGACACGCCCAGCCCCTCTCCTGCAGATTTGGCAACAATCACCGTGTCGCGCAGCGCGGCCTCGACCTCATCGACCGTCGAGAACGTCGCTGCCACCCACAGGGGAAACTCATAGGCCGCGATATTGGTCTTTCCATCAACCGGCCCCTCGGCATACTCGGCATAACCCGGGAAATTGAGGCCCGCCACGGCGAGGCCCGCATCGTTGCCGCAATCGAAGAACATAGGGTAGTTCTTGTAATCGATGCACATACCGATCACCGCGTGTGCCGCTGTCGCGTCGTCGATAAACGAATACGGAATCTGAAACCCGCGCGGCATCACGCGAACCTGTTGGCCGTAGTCAAAGCTCCAGTCGAGGTTGCGGCCTAGATACATGCGGCCAGAATTATCGGTAAATCGAATACTCGTGCACATAGCGCCTCCTAGCTTTACGTTCTTGCTAATTTCATTGTCTCCAAACAAAAAGGCGCTAAACACAAAAGCCCGGACATGACAACAATGTCACGCCCGGACTATTCAAGCTGGATAAACTCAACCAAGTTAACCCCGCAGGTCGTCTAAGGGGTCAAAGTGCCGCAGATTGCCACGAAAGAGGAGCGCCGCGTACTAACGGTACGCAAGCGACGATTGAGCGGCAAGGTGCGGTGCTTTGATCCCCTTAGACCAACTTGCCGAGACAGTGGTCGATCATATGCTGGATCATTTGTGCCTCGAAGCCCACAAAGTCCTGCTTGCGCTCGCGCATCTTGCCGTCGACGATTACGTCATAAGCGACCTTGCACTTGATATAGCGCGTGGACTTGGTGACCTCCTCGTGCGTCAGGCAGCTCTCCTCCATCTTGCTGGCGCCCAGGCCAAACACCAGACGGGGGTTGTAGAGCACGTGGGGCTCGCCGGCGTCGTCCAGATAGACGCAGACCTTCTTGGTAACGCCAATCTGGTTAGCGGCAAGGCAGCCGGCATCGTCGAGCGACTTGATGGTATCGATCAGGTCCTGTGCGACCGACTCGTCCTCGACGGTCGCAACCTCGCAACGCTGGGACAGGATAGCCTCGTCGTGGCAAAGCTCTTTAATCATACGTTCCTCCATAGGGGTCGTTGTAACCGCTTAAGTATACGGTACCCACACATTTTCATGCGAAAAATACCGTCCGTCTGCTACGAAGCGCCGAACATCAACATGCGAGGAACAACAGCGTCGTAAAGGGGCTATAGTGGGAGCGTTCGTGTCAATCGGCCTAAACTCGGGGCCGAACAAGGAAAGGGTATGCATGGACGAACTATTTCACGTCAGCGAGCGCAAGTCCACAATCGGGACCGAACTCCGCGCTGGACTGACAACATTCCTGGCGATGGCCTACATCATCGCCGTCAACCCCGCGGTGCTCTCGGGCGCTGGCATCGATGCAGGAGCGCTCGCCTGCGCCACCTGCCTGGGCGCCGGCATCATGACCATCTGCATGGGCATCTTCGCCAACCGCCCGCTCGCCTGCGCGTCGGGCTTAGGCGTCAACGCGATGATCGCCGGAATCACCACCACCGTCTGCGGCGGTGACTGGCACGTGGCCATGAGCGTCATCTTCCTTGAGGGCGTCGTCATCTTGCTGCTCGTGCTTTGTGGCCTGCGCGAGGCCATCATGGACGCCATCCCGGTTGTCCTGCGTCACGCCATCTCGGTGGGTCTGGGCCTGTTCATCGCCATGATTGGCCTGTGCGATGCCGGCATTATCACCGCTGGCGCCGGTACACTCGTCGGTCTGGGCGACATCACCTCCCCCACCTTCATCGTCGGCATCATCTCCATCGTCGTGACGGTTGCCCTGGCTTCCCGCAACGTGCCGGGCTCGCTGCTCATCGGCATCGTCGTCGCCGTCATCGCCGGTATCCCCCTAGGTGTGACCCAGGCTCCGACCGGTATCATCGCCCCGCTCGACTTCTCGAGCATCGGTGGCCCCATCGCCGACGCCGGCGGCATGCCCGCCATCGTCAAGGTCCTTACCGACCCCGCGCTCCTCGTCATCTCGTTCTCGCTGCTCATGAGTGACTTCTTCGACACCATGGGCACCGCGATGGCCGTGGCCAAGCAGGGCGAGTTCCTCACCGACGACGGCAACGTCGAGAATATCAAGGAGATCCTGATCGTCGACTCCGCCGCCGCTGCTGTGGGCGGTTTCATGGGCGTCTCCTCCATCACCACCTTCGTCGAGTCCACCTCTGGCGCAGCCGACGGTGGCCGCACGGGCCTCACCTCCGTCACCACCGGCGTGCTGTTCATTCTCGCCGCGTTCTTCTCCCCCATCGTCACCATCGTTTCCAGCGCCGCCACCTGCGGTGCTCTGGTCTACGTCGGCTACCTCATGATGAGCGAGGCCTCCGAGATCGACTGGTCCGACGTGTCGCAGGGTTTCCCGGCGTTCATGATTGTCGCCGGCGTGCCCTTCACCTACTCCATCTCTGCCGGCATTGGCCTGGGCTTTATCGCCTACGTGATCGTCGCGCTCTTTAAGGGCGAAGCCTCCAAGATCAAGCCGCTCATGTGGATCGCGGCCCTTGCCTTCCTCGTCTACTTCTTCGTAGCGTAGGCGCAAGGTTCGCAATATCAAACAGCAAAGCGCGGAGTCGCATCGAGCGGCTCCGCGCTTTTCTTTTAAGCCAAGGCAACGCACGGACGCGCGATATATTGC
>UROO01000025.1 GCA_900549555.1 uncultured Collinsella sp.
TATAAGAGACAGGAATATTCCAACTTGGCATAGCCACCCCCGTAAAACCCGGATAACTATATCATTCACGGCAAGCCACGCGCACGGCCGCAGCCCTACTACGCAGCAACTATTCCGCAGTGCCGCTTTCGGTTCCATACGATGCCACGGGCGCCTCGACCACATGGTGATATCGATCGATATAGATGGCACGGGCACCCAGGCGTCGCACCAAATCCTGGTGATGTGTGCTCATCAAGACCGTCTTACCCGCCGCGACGTAGGCCAGCAAGAAGTTGACCACGATGTCGCATGAATCCTCGTCGAGCCCATTGGTAGGTTCGTCGAGGACCAAGATATCTGGGTTCATCGACACCACCGCAGCCAGCGCAACGCGCTTCTTTTGCCCGCCCGAGAGCTGATAGGGAGAGGCGTCGGCAAGGTCGGTAACCTGGAACAGCCCCATGGCATCGCGCACGCGGCGCTCGAGCTCGTCTGCCGGCAGCCCCATCTGGGCGGGGCCAAACGCGACCTCCTCGCCGACCGTGGCGCAAAAGAGCTGCACATCGGCATTCTGGAACACAAAGCCCACGCGCTGATGAAAACGCTGAGCGGCCGCGGAATCCTTTAGAAACGCCGCATCGATCACGTGCCCGTCAAACAGGTATGCCCCTGCGTCCGCGAGTTCAAGGCCGTTGATAAGGCGCATAATCGTCGTCTTACCGCAGCCGTTGGGACCGAGCAGGGCAACGAGTTCACCACGATCGACCTGCAGCGACACACCATCGACAACCGTATGCCCCGCATAGGAGAACACCACGTCGCGTAGCTCGATGAGCGGCGCGACCTCGGAGCCGCCCGCACCGTTCGTGCCCGCCGCACTATTCATATCGATCGTCAAAACGTCGCCCTTCCCTACTCACATCGACGGCTCGGCCGCCCGCACTAGAGCACGGCGCACAACACTGCCAGCAGCGCCACGCCGGCCGCATAGACCGCATCGCGCCAGCTAAACCCGGCGCGCGCGGGCGCCGGATACGTACCGGCAAAGCCGCGGCACAGCATAGCCTCGTCCATCGCGCGGCTACATTCCATCGCCTTGATAAAGGTCATGCCCATGATACCCGCCAGCGAGTCGGTGCGCGAAAAACCCGCAGACGCACGACCCACGCTGCGCAGCATGACCGATTCGCACAAATTGTGCGCCGTGCGACCCAGCACCTCGATGTGCTTGAGCGCCATATCAAACGTAAAGATAACTTCGTCGGGTAGATGCAGCATCTTGAGCGCCGCCGACATGCGGCTCCACGTGAGAGTCCACGAAACGCCCAGCACCAGCGTCACGTTGATGAAGGTCTTAAGCGCAATCTTGAGCATGGCGCCCGCGGCAGAAGCGTCCAGCAGCAAGGCGGGCAGCGCCAGAACCACCGCGAGCCCTGCAGCGCCAAGCGCCGGCACAAAGGTTGCCCGCAGCCCGCGTACGGGGCGCACGGCAACGAGCACCAGCGCGATAGCCGCCATCAACATGAGATACAGCGGACTCTGCGTCAGACACACGCACAGGACGCAAACGAACATCCCCACCAGGCGCACCGGAGCCGAAACGCAAGAAAGGGCGCGGTCGACCATCGACCCGCCCTCGTGCGCGCCTCCACCCAGGCGAACCCGCTCAAGCAGGCTCGCCAGGTGCAGGACATTCTTTTGCATCACACGATGCCGAGCCCCCGCGGGCTCGTATCGCTGCTCGACCGCAAGCCAGCTAGGCAGCTCGGCTATTGCCATGAGCACCGCTTTCCTTGACCGTCAGCGAGACCAGGCGGAATGCGATGGTGAGCACCGCCACGCCAATCACGCCCGAAAGAATATACATCGCGGCCTGGCCGGCAAAGCCAAGGCCCTGCTCCTCGGAATAGGCCTGCAGATAATCGCCCGTGGGCAGAGCGTCTGCAAAGGTCGGGGTATCGAGGCCGACCGAAGCCTGCAGGCTGTTGTCGCCAGCCTCCTGAACGGCAGTCGCGGCGCCCTCGGCGTCCCACTCGCCCCAGGCGTCACCCGTGGCTAGCAGGCCCAGCGGCGTGGCTACGACAAGCACGGCGACCAGGATGAGCGTGGGGACCAGCGAGGTCTTCTTGGCAGCAGCGCCCTCGGCAGCAAGCTGGCCATCGACGGCCTCGGGCCCGACGATAACGCTCGGCGCCGTCTTCTTGATAAAGCCGTAGATGGCGGCCGTCGCCACGCCCTCGACCACGCCGGCAACCAGCATATGCGGGATCAACATTGCCGGAATAGCCACGGACAGCGGGAAGGGGCAGTACAGTGGAGCACCCGAGGCGTTGGTGAAGAGCATCGGCTGAATACCAAACTCGATTGCCGCGCACAGGGCCGCCAGGCACAGGCCGACCCAGCCGCTTACGATAGCCGAAACCGAGGTGCCCCAGCTCTTGTCGTGCAAACGGCTGTTGAGCGCACGGAACACGACAGCAGCGGCAAACGGCAGCACGAAGGCCATGTTAAAGCAGTTGGCGCCAAAGGACAGAATGCCGCCGTCGCCAAACAGCAGCGCCTGCAGCGCCAGCGCGACCGAAACCGCAATGGCCGCGGCCTCGGGGCCTAGCAGCAGCGCAATGAGGGCGCCGCCGACGGCGTGACCCGTGGTGCCGCCGGGCAACGGCACGTTGAACATCATGAGCAGGAAGGAGAACGCGGCGCAGATGCCCAGGAAAGCCATGTGCTCGCGATCGAGCGTGGCGCGCACCTTCTTGATGCAGTGGACCCAAACGGGCACCATTGCCACCGCCATGACGGCATCGGTCTGCGGGGACAGATAATTATCTGGAATGTGCATGTACGCCTCCCGGTTGTCGGCGCACAGAATTGCAACGCCGCTTAAATCGCCTTGTCAGTGTTACGTATTGTCAGATTCGTAACACGCCGCGGGCTATCATAGCAAAACGGCGCGCTGCCGACAAAACAGCACGCCGTTATGTAATGCGCGTGTCATATATGCAGGCTCAGCAATGCCTTTTCCAAACACTGCGGTCACGCAGGGCCCCACAGCAACTGCCGAGGGGTCCTGCGCTCCCGGCGCAAGCCCTAGCCGCGGACCTCGCCGTTTACGCCCTTGCACACCTTGGTGACGATCTTCTGGTGCGCCTTCTCAACCTCTTCGCTGGTGAGCGTATGGTCGTCGGAGCGATACGTAAGCGCAAAGGCCATGGACTTCTTGCCCGCTCCGATGCGGATGGGATCGCGGTAGACGTCGAACAGGCGCACGCCCTCGAGCAGCTTGCCGCCGGCGCTGGTAATGCGGCGCTCAAGATCCTCGCAGGTCACGGAGTTATCGACCACGATAGCAAGGTCGTGCTCAACGGCAGGGTACTGCGAGAACTCGCGGTAGTTCTCCTGGTTGCGGGCGCCCTTGATTAGCTTGTCCAAGTCGAGCTCAAAGGCAACGACGACCTCGTCGATGCCAATGGCTTCGCGCGCCTCGGGGTGGATCTCGCCGACCCAGCCCAGCACGGTGCCGCCGGACAGAACCTCGGCCGCACGACCCGGCTGCAGGAAGGCATAGCCCTCGCCCTCGACGGGACGGAAGCGAACCTTCTCGATACGCAGCTGGGCCAGCAGCTCCTCGACAATGCCCTTGCCAAAGAAGAAGCGCAGCTTGCGGTACTTCATGTTCCAGGACCGCTCGCTCCACTGGCCCGAGAGCACACCCGCCACGGACTTCGTCTCCTTGGGCAGGCTGGCGTTCTCGCGACCGTGGAACAGGCTGCCGACCTCATACAGGTGCACGTTGGGCGTACCGTGTGCCTCGTTGTAGGCCACGGACTGCAGCAAGCCCGGCAGCAGCGAACGACGCATCTCGGTCTGCTCGGCTACCAGCGGATTCATGAGCACCACGGGGCAACCGCGGCCCTCGGTGGACATACCGATCTTCTCCAGGTCGCCCGGAGCGGCAAAGCCAAAGGTCGTGGTCTCGTTGAGGCCGCAGGCGCGCAGAATCTCGCCGACCTTGCGGGTGAGCTTCTGCTCGCGGGTCAGGCCGCCGATGTGGTTCTTGGCAGCCGGGATGGTCGCCGTCACGCGGCCCATGCCCCATAGGCGCAGGACCTCCTCGATCAGATCGATCTCGCGCGGCAGGTCGGGGCGGAAGCTCGGCGGAGTGACCATAAAGTCCTCGCCGTCGCGCTCGACGGTGCAGCCCAGGCGAGTGAGCGAACGCTCGATAAAATCGGGCTCGATGTCGGCGCCGCAGATGGCATGCACGCGGGCCAGGCGCAGCTTAATGCTATCGATGGTCTTGGGCGCGGGGAAAACGTCAACGTAGCCGGGAGCGACCTCGCCGCCGGCGATCTCCTCGATGAGCGCGCACGTGACGTTGGCGACATCCACGCAGCCGGTCTCGTCGACCTGGCGCTCAAAGCGGATGGAAGCATCCGAGATCAGCGACAGGTCGCGGCTGGTGTGCGAGGTGCGACCGGCGTTGAAGCAGGCGCTCTCGACCATCACGTCGACGGTGTCGTCCTCGATCTCGGAATCCATGCCGCCCATAACGCCGGCCAGCGCCACGGGACGCTCGCCGTCGGTGATGAGGCCCATGCCGGCGTCGAGCACGCGCTCCTCGCCGTCGAGGGTCGTGAACTTCTCGTCCTGCTGGGCGGCGCGAACCACCACGCAACGCCTGCCATCGCGCTCGGCAAAGGTGTCCAGGTCAAAGGCGTGCAGCGGCTGACCGGTGAGCATCATCACATAGTTGGTGATGTCGACGATGTTGTTGTGCGGACGCACGCCCAGGGCGTTGAGGCGCTTGACCATCCAGTCGGGCGAGGGCCCGACCTTCACGTTGCGCACGATGCGGGCGACGTAGCGGTCGCACAGGCCCTCGTCGGCAATCTCGACGGAAAGCTCGTCGTCGGTCGCGCGGCCGGTCTCGGCCTTGATGACGGGCAGCTCAACGTGAAAATCGCGGTCGAAGATGGCGCCGGTCTCGCGGGCCATGCCAATCATGGACAGGCAGTCGGGGCGGTTGGGCGTGATCTCGCAGTCGAGCACGGTGTCGCTCGAGCCCACGTACTCGGCAAACGGCATGCCGCAGGGCGTATCCTCGGGCAGAATCATGATGCCGGAGTGGTCGCCGCCCAGGCCGAGCTCGCGCGCAGAGCAGTTCATGCCCATGGACACGACGCCGCGAAGCTTGCTCTTCTTGATCTTGACGTCGCCGGGCAGAACAGCGCCGATCATGGCCGTGACGATGTGGTCGCCGGCCTCGAAGTTCTGCGCGCCGCAGACGATCTGCAGCGGGGCGGGGTTGCCATCAGCGTCGAGGTTCTTGTCACCCACGTCGACCGAGCACACATACATGTGGTCGCTATCGGGGTGTGGGGTCTTGGTGAGCACCTTGGCAGTCACCACGTGGTCGAGGGACTCGCCCACGGTGTCGATCGCCTCGACCTCGGTGCCGGTACGGATATATTCGTCCGAAAGGGTCTTGGGATCCTCCGGAATATCGATCATGGTCTTGAGCCAGTCGTAAGAAACACGCATCTAGCTCTCCTTTCATACTGAAAGCCTGCGAAGAGATGCAGGTGGAAACTTCAACTTTGTGAACATTCCTTACAAAGCGAGGGTTGTCCAAGTGCGGCAGATCGGCCCGAAAGAGGAGCGCCGCGTACTTTGGTACGCAAGCGACGAATGAGCGCCGAGGTGCCGTGCTTGGGCAAGCCGCAGCCTAGAACTGATTCAAGAAGCGCATATCGCCCGTCATGAGAGTTCTGAGGTCCGGCAGGTCGTAGCGCAGGGCCGCGACGCGCTCGGCGCCAATACCAAAGGCGAAGCCGGTGTACTTCTCGGGGTCGATGCCGCAGTTGATAAGGACGTTGGGGTCGACCATACCGCAGCCCAGGATCTCGATCCAGCCGCTGTGCTTGCAGAAGTTGCAGCCCTTGCCGCCGCAGACGTGGCAGCTCACGTCCACCTCGCAGGAAGGCTCGGTGAAGGGGAAGAAGTGCGGGCGATAGCGCGTCTTGCGGTCCTCGCCAAACATGCACTTAACAAAGTAGTCGAGCGTGCCCTTAAGATCGCCAAAGGTGATGCCCTCGTCGACGACCAGGCCCTCGATCTGGTTGAACTGCGGCAGGTGGCAGGCGTCGGCCGTGTCGGGACGATAGACGGTGCCCGGGCAGATCATGTAGATGGGCGGCTTCTGCGACTCCATGGTGTGGATCTGCACGCCCGAAGTCTGGGTGCGCAGCAGTACGTCGGACTCGCCGTGGGCGTGAGCCTCGGGGTGCGCGACGCTGCCGGGGTTGTTGTCGACCACGTAGAAGGTATCGCGAGCCGAGCGGCTCGGATGATCCATGGGGGCATTGAGCGCGGTGAAGTTGTAGTAGGAGGTGTCGACCATGGGGCCGGACTCGACGGTGTAGCCGATACCGCAGAAGATGTCCTCAGCCTCCTCGATGATCTGCTTGATCAGGTGCTGGTGACCGATCTGCGGTCGGATGCCCGGCAGCGTGATGTCGACGGCCTCGTGCTCGAGTGCGTGCTTGAGGGCGGCGGCCTTCATCTCGGTGGTACGCTCGTCGAGCATGCCCTCGATCAGCTGGCGCATCTCGTTGGCGCGCTTGCCCATCACGGGACGATCCTCGGGGGCGAGCTTGCCCATCATGCGCATCAGGCCGGTGATGCGACCTTTGCGGCCGAGCAGCTCAACGCGCGCAGCCTCGAGCTTGGCGGCGTCGTCGGCGCTTGCGACGAGCTCCTTGGCCTCTTCCTCGAGTTTGACCAGATCATCAATCAGACTCATGTCTTCCCTTTCGTCTCTCGCGCTCCCCGCTTGCCGAGGCGGCTGCCGCCGTCTGACATTGCGAAAACGCGGCCCGGTTCGGTAACAAAAAAACCGTCCTCGGGCATGTGCATTGCCCAAGGACGGTTGAATTCCGCGGTACCACCTTGTTTGACCCGACGGATGTCTGGCCCGCCGCGCCCACTCTTTGCCCCTTGTCGCGAGGCTCACGGCTTCCCTACTGGGGACATCGCCGCCGCTGGCCGCGCGCCCGTTGAGGTCGCTGCTCGGGAGTGAACGCTTGGCCCTTGTCACCGCAGGAAGGCTTGCAGCCCATGACCTTCCCTCTCTTGCCGGCGACGCGGCGGGCAAAACCCTCTCCGTCAACGCATTGGGCTATAGGATAACACATTCTGCGTGTGCATCGCCGCGTTCCGTTTTGTTCGTGCTGGGTACAAGGCAGGTAGCTGTGCAAACTGGCCGCGCCGCCGCGTGCGACGGGCGACCTGCGAGATCAAGGATATGGTATGGGAAAGAAGCACGATAAGAAGGCCGAGCCCGCAGCGGGCAAGACGCCCAAAGGCATGAAGGTCGATAAGGCCGTCAAAAAATTCCGCAAGCTCGAGGGCAAGCTGTGGACCCGCGAGTACCTGCTCAAGATTGCCGAGTTTGACGGCGCGACGATTGCCCCCGCCAACGGCGCTGCGGCCCGCGCCGATGCTATGGGCACCCTTGCCGGCGAGCATCACAAGCTCCTGACCAGCGAAAAGTCTGTCGAACTTGTGCGCTCGCTGGCATGTGAGACCGTCGCCGGAGGCAAGATCGACGACCCGCAGCTGCTCGACGAGATCCGCGTGCTCGGCCGCGACCAGCGCGAAGCGAGCGTCATTCCCACCGAGGAGGCCGAGGCCTGGACCAGGCTCACCTGCGAGGCCGACGCCGTGTGGCACAAGGCCAAGACGGCCAATGACTGGGCGAGCTTTGAGCCCTATGTGGATAAAATCGTCGCCCAACTTAAGCATCAGGCCGAGCTCATGGACCCCAAGCGCGACCCATACGACGTTTGGCTCGACCAGTACGAGCGCGGCCTTTCCACCAAGAGCTTCGACGCGTTTTGCGACGAGGTCAAGGCCACGGTCGTGCCGCTCGTGCACGCCATCGGCGAGCGCGGCCAGCAGCCCGCTGCCGACTTTTTGCATGCCCGCGTGTCCGAGGCCGCCCAGCGCGCCATGAGCTTCGACCTCATGAAGCTCGTCGGCCTGGACCTGGACGACACCACGCTTGCCTTTACCGAGCATCCGTTTAGCGAGGGCTTTGCCGTGGGCGATGCGCGCATCGCGACGCACATCTACGAGGACGACTGCATCTCCAACGTCTACAGCATCATTCACGAGGCGGGCCACACCATGTACGAGCTGGGCGTCAATCCCGCCTATGCGCGCACCTGTCTTGAGGGCGGCACCTCCATGGGCATCCACGAGAGTCAGAGCCGCTTTTTCGAGAACACCGTGGGTCGCAGCCGCGCCTTTATGGGACCGCTGCTCGAGGTGCTGCGCCGCCACGCGCCCGAGGTCTACGGCGACGTTGACGAGGACACGCTCTATCGAGCCGTGAACATCGCGCAGCCGTCGCTGATCCGCACCGAGGCCGACGAGCTCACCTACCCGCTGCATATTATGGTGCGCTACCAGATCGAGCGCATGCTGTTTGCCGGCGAGGCCACGGCCAAAGATATCCCCGCGCTTTGGAACCGCTTTATGGACGAGTACCTTGGCATTCCCGTTCCCGACGACACGCACGGCTGCCTGCAGGATACGCACTGGAGCGGCGGCTCGTTTGGCTACTTCCCCACCTATGCGCTGGGCAGCGCCTACGACGCCATGTTTGTGCCGGCCATGTGCCGCGACGGCGTCGACCTCAATGGCGCCTGTGCGAGCGGCGATTTGGCGCCCGTCCGCGCCTGGCTGGGCGAGCACATTTGGCAGTGGGGCCGCGCCAAGGACGCGCCGGAGCTCATCAAGGGCGCGTGCGGCATGGCCTTTGACGCCCGTTACTACTGCAGCTACCTGCAGGACAAGTTCACCACGCTCTACGAGCTGTAAAGCCCTGCTAGCACGTCAACGTCAACGTCAACGCCAACCATGTTGACGCCAATGTCTTGGCGACGTCAGCGAAAACGGCCCTAAGCGAGCAAGGTGACGTGAAATGAAAGGGCGCTGACCTTCTGGTCGCGCCCTTGAAATTGAACGTCAGATTGCCGCTTGGGGCCGTTTGCAGCGTCGAGCCGTTACGCGGTTTGGTAAAACCGCGTAACTATAGAGCTTCCAGCGCCGCGGCGATGCGCTTCATGGCGGCGTCGGCAGCTGCCTGGTCGGGAGCTTCGGCCAAAACGCGAATCACCGACTCGGTTCCACTCTTGCGCACCAGCACGCGGCCCTCGCCCGCCAGCGACGCCTCGGCCTCGGCGATGGCGGCTTGCACGCCCATGTTGCCCAGCGCGGCGTCTTTATCCGCCACGCGTACGGCAGCCTGCGCCTGCGGCAGTAGCTTGCACGGAGCCGTGAGCTGCGAGAGCGTCTCGCGCTCGGCACGAATCACTTCCATCACGCGCAGCGAGGTCATAATGCCGTCGCCCGTGCGCTCGATATCACCAAAGATCGTGTGGCCCGTCTGCTCGCCGCCCAGGCTGTAGCCGCCCTCGCGCATCTTGGCATACACATGACGGTCGCCCACGCCGCTGGTCACGGCGCTTAGACCGGCAAGCTCCAGCGACTTGACCAGGCCAAAGTTGCTGGCGATTGTCGGCACCACGGTACCGCCCGAAAGGCGACCGTGCTTGTTCAGGTACACGCCGCACACATACAGGATCTGGTCGCCGTCGACCACGCGACCACGCTCGTCCACGGCCAGGCAGCGGTCGGCATCGCCGTCGTAGGCAAAGCCAACGTCCAGGCCCTGCTCCACCACGTGGCGCTGCAGACGCTCCATATGCGTGGAGCCGCAGTCAACGTTGATGTTAAAACCATCGGGCGCGGCGTTAATCACGCGCACATCGGCACCCAGCGCGTCGAACACCGGCTTGGCCACCGAGGATGCCGAGCCGTTGGCGCAGTCGAGACCGATCTTGACGCCCTGCAGCGAAAAGTTCGCGCTAGCGATGAGCGAGGCGATGTAGCGGTTGCGGCCCTGCATGTAGTCGACCGTGGCACCGATGTGGTTGCCCGTAGCCAGCGGCACCTCGCTCTTGCCATCGATATAGTCCTCGATGAGCTCCAACACGTCCTCGTCCATCTTAAAGCCGTCGCTGTTGACGAGCTTAATGCCGTTATCGCAAAACGGGTTGTGGCTCGCACTGATCATGATGCCGCAATCGAAGCAGCCCTCAACGGTCTGATGCGCCACGCCCGGCGTCGGGATCACGTGCAGCATATAGGCGTCCGCACCGCTCGCGACCAAGCCGCTCACCAGCGCCGCCTCGAACATATAGCTCGAGCGACGCGTGTCCTTGCCCACGATCACGCGTGCTTTGGTCCCGCGGTTGGCGCCGTAATACCAGCCCACAAAGCGGCCGATCTTATAAGCGTGCTCTACCGTCAGCCCAACGTTGGCCTCGCCGCGAAAGCCGTCGGTGCCAAAGTACTTCATGCGCTCTCCTTACAAAATAGGGGCGAACAGATTGCCCGTCCGCCCCAAAATGGTACTCGATTATCTGCGCTACCAGAAAAACCCTACGCCGACGCGCTGTCGCGAGCCGCCTGGCATGTAGGAGTCTGACGCAGCGTAAGCGGCTTGTCCCCCGCCTCGGCCGACGTGGTCAGCGTATACGTGATCGTCGTCGTCTCGCCAGCATGCAGGTCAACGGTGCCCGAATAGAAGGGGATTCCATGCCACGTAGCGGCGCCAAGACCAAACTGGGTGCCCTCAACCGTAAGGTCACTGATGTTGCCGCCCGTCGGGGCAAACACTGAGACATTCAGGCGTTCGTCGTCACGCGCGGCACCGGGTGCGCTCGCCGCAACGTAGTCGGGCAGCTTGCCAGCCTCCTCCTGCGTCATGATGTTCGTCAGGGTAACGGTGATGCGATAGGAGCACGTGCCGTCGCCGTTCTTCACGCCCTGGCCAATCTGCGTGTCGGCGTTCAGATACCAGTCGAGCTTGGAGAAGCTCAGGTTGTTAAAGTAAACGCCGGCAACGGGATCGGCACCCGGATCATCCGGATCGGGCAGCGAAGCGTCAATGCCCGTCTCTTTGATGGCATTCTGCTCATCATCGTTTCTCATCCAAGCAATCAGACGGCCCTCTTCGGCACCGCGCTCGAATGCACCGACAAGCTTCGTAACGTCGACGTCACCGATGCCACCGAGAATCTTGTCGAAGGCGGCGCTGGCAACAGATGCAAAGATGCCGTCCGATTCTTCGACCGGATAGTTCCAATACACATCATGCATGAGAACTTTCGCCGCGTTGGTACCGTCGACGACCGTACCATCGGGCAGCGAGACATTACCGACAAGGCCCAGCAGGTACTGCAAGAACACCGGATCGATGCCGACGACGCCATCAACGTCCTGCCCATACTGGGACTTCCACAGCGCGGCAACACGCTGCGAGTTGCGGGGCCAATCGGGCGAATACGCGTTACCAGAGTTGTACAGGTTGCTGTGGTCACCAAACAGTGCCTCGTCCTCTTCGTCGACGCTCTCAACCGCCTCGTCTTTGCTGAGCGCAATACATGGAACAAAGTCACCGATCGACATCTGGCCATCGGTGACTGAAATCAAACCTTGCGAACCACCAAAACCGCCGCAAGCACGAATCTCGACGTTGTTCATGGCATACACAAGATAGTTGCGCGTCTGGCCGTTGGCGCCAAGCATCTGGGGCAGAACGGGAGCGACCTTCTCTGCCGCGTCGACTACACCGTTCAGGGTGGCAAAGCCGTCCTTTGCCTTATCGACCAGCTCGGTCACCCGGGCGATATGTGTATCGCCAATACCCTGCACCTTTTTGTTGGCGCTCTTGAACGCCTTCGAGCTATCGGAGAGCGAATCGGCGACCGCCTGCAGCGCGGACACGTTGATTGTCCCGTTCTGGAACAGCTTGCCGGGCGTTGCCTGAGCGAGATTATCGGCCATGGGGACCAGTGCGCCGCTCGAAACATCGGACAGAGCGTCGACCATGGTGCGGGCGGCGTTAATATCGCCGCCGTACACCGGAATGAACGAAGCCATCGTCCACACCGGACTCGAGGTCTCCTTCTTCATGCTGCTGCAGAGCTCGTCGATCTTTTTCGCATCATCGGGCAGGGTCGAAAAATCGCCCGACGTGACCTTGTCCTTAAGGCCGCCGACAATCTCGACAGTTTCCTTTGCCTGGCTCTTCACGGTTTTTGCCGAGTTAAACAGCATGAAGCCACTCACGCCAAAAGCGACAAGAACCACCGCGACGATGGCAGCGACAACGGCTGCAACGCGACGCTTCTTGCGCTCGCCCTTGCGATGGCGATGGCGAACCAGGCCGTTCGAGGTCGGGCTCGTCGAGGAATCACCGCCGTAGTTCAAGCCAAAATCGTAATAATCTTCTTTAGAGCCCGAGCCCTTAAACTCGGCACCGTCGTCATTGAGACGGGCAAACGCGCCGGTTTCGGAAGCGCCCGTATAGATAGTGCCTAGGTTACCCGTAAGCCCTGCGTCTTCAGCAGAAGAAGCACTATTGGCGGGATTGGCAGAGCTGATGGGGCTGGCGTTGTGGGCGCGATGAGCGTTGTTAGCGGGGCCAGTGGAGCCGGCGACATTTGCACCGCCCGTTGGCGCCGGACGGACCCCGGCCGACGAAGCCGCAGAGCCCGACCCGCCCGGAAATGCCTGCCTGCCTACGCGACCAGCCTGTTTTGCCTTTTGAGACTGTTCGTACAGAGCGGCAAACATCGCCGTTTCGCCCGGAGACGTACGGTTGCCAGCACCGTTTTGGCTGGATCCACTCGGTACGCCAGCGTTTCCAGTCCCATTTGAACGCGGCGGAACTGCAGAGCGCTCGCCGTCGCCGTTCTTAAAGTGGTTACCAGCCATAGAGGAGTCCTCGCAATACTAAAAGTCAATAACGCTATTAGTTTATGACATATTTGGCATCGTCAGTTAAACTCCAGATGCAGGCACCAATTCGCGGAATTGTGGTGCAACACCGCGTCCGTCTAGGCAGCGGCGTGAGCTATACCGTCAGGAACATCATTGCGATAATCATGGCAAAGCCGATAAGATCGGTCGGCAAAAACACCGTGCCCAGCATAACGGCGCTGGTAATGGTTGCCGAGACCGGCTCCACGGTTCCGATGAGGCTCGCACGCACCGAGCCGATGTCCTTAACGCCCTGCATATACAGCATGTAGGCAAAAAACGAGCCAATGACCACAAACACCGCGAGCGCCTCGATACCGGCAGCATCGAGCGCCGGCATATGAGCCCACGGCTGCACGAAGACGCACGAGACCACGCCCGCTGTGAGCATGGCAGAGCCTGTAACGATGGGGCTGCCGTATTCGGGCAGAATCTTGGCGGGAATCACCGCCATACAGGCTGCGCTAACCGCACACATAAGGCCTGCGACCAGACCAAGCGGCGATATGCTCAAACTGGTCGGGTCGCCGCCGGTAGCGATTAAAAAGGTGCCACCGAGGGCCAGACCGATGCCGATCGTCTCGCGAGCGCGCGGCATGCGGCGATCGACCACGCAGGCGTAACCCATGATGATGACCAGCTGCAGGCACTGGAGCACCGTCGCGGTTCCGGCATTGGTCAGACGCACGGCCGAAAGATAGCAGAACTGGTTGAACAGCAGGCCAAAAGCGGTAAAAAGCAGCAGTTGCCTACGGTCGGCGGGCGTGGTCCAGAGCCTAACCAGACGCTCGCGATCGCGCGTGACCACCACGGCCATAAAGAGCAGGCCGGCGAGAATCTGCCGTATGCTCATAAGCCACAGCGTATCGACATGGTAGGTATCGAACAAAAAACTCGCGCTGGTGCCCGAGAAACCCCAAAACGAACCGCCCACCAGCGTGGCTAAAACACCCGTGATCATCTTGCGCGTCTGGGCGTCGTTGAGACGGTCGCGCCAGACGCGACGGGTGTTGCGGCTGAGCTCGTCAGTTCCCTCGGGCACGACAAAATCGGACGCCGCCGTCATCGGCACCGAAGCCCTTTCGCGTGCACGCTGAGCTGTGCGTTCCTGCTCCATCCCACTCCCCCGAAATCAATTGGCAACAAAGCGCTCAAACTGTAGCACGAATATCGGCATGAAAAAGCAGACAATTCGGAACGTCTACGAGCATACAAATTGCAGGGACGAAAGGCGCAGACGCGCTATGCCGAGTGGCTGGAACCGTCTAGGGCGCCGGGGTCGGCTTCCGCACTTTCATCGGTATGGCCACCGTCGTTCTGCTCCTTGGCGTTGTCCTGGCCTTCCTGCTCGCGGCGACGTTTTTCGCGAATCTGCTCCACGGCTGCGCGCAGGGCGGCCTCGTCCTCGGCGCGCGCCACCTCTTGCGTGGTTTTGACCATATGGCGAATCTCGAGCACCAGCAGCACGATCAGCGGCACCACGATAAGCGGGAAGAACAGCAGCGGGTTGGTGAGCAGCGACACCACCACGCCCAGGCCTGCCGAGACAAAGACCACGCGGCCCACCACATCGGCGGCGGGCACGGGCGCGGCGTCCTCGACCGGATTGGCGTCGCCCTTGGTGTGGTAGACCGGCGAGCCGTCGGACGCGGCCTCCACGGCAACGATGCGGTGCGTGTTGAGCGAACCCTCCAGCGCGTCATCGGACGAATGGAAGGTGATGATATCGCCCACCTGGTAGACCTGGCTGTTGTCGGTATCGACGACGATAAACGAATGCACGGGAATCGCCGGCTCCATCGAGCCGGTCAGCGTGCGCATAAAGCCATAGCCCATGATGGTGGGGATCTCGCCGGCGGGCGTGAACACCGTGCGCAGCAGCACCACAAAGGCGACCAGGATCACCACGGTCGCCAGCACGTTGATCACGCGGAGCACATGCTTCATCACTTGTCGTCGTCCTTTGCGGAAGTCTCGGGGTCGGCAGCGACCTCGGTCTCGGTGACATCCGCCACAGAAGCGCCATCCTCGTCAGGCGCGGCGTCGGTCGCGGCACCCGCGTCGCCCTCGGCACCCGCAGCCAGCTCGTCGGCATCGTCGCGCAGGCGGGCCAACAGATAGCGCGACAGACTGTTGCCCTCGGCACGGCGCTCGGCGCGGGCGCGATCGCGCTCGGCCTGCTCCAGTTCTTGCGCCAGTGCATCCAGACGCTGCTGCATCTCCGCGCGGGCGGCCTCGAGCTCGCGCTCGTGCGCAGCCTTGGCGGCGGCGAGTTCCCGCTCAATACGCTCCCCCGCCTCGAGCTCGGCCGCGGCGACACGCGCGTCGGCGTCGGCACGGGCCTCCTCGGCGGCACGCGTGGCGGCATCGCGCTCGGCAGCGGCAGCGGCGACCTTCTCGCTGGCGTCCACCGCAGCCTGCTCGACGGCAGAATCGGCGGCCGCACGGGCGGCATCGATCGCAGCATCGGCTGCCTGCTGAGCAGCGGAAACCTTCTCCTCGGCCGCGGCGACGGTATCGGCGAGCTTCTGCTCCGCCTCGGCCACGGCGGCATCGGCCGCCTCGGCCGCAGCACGGGCATCGCGCTCGGCCGTCAGCTGCACTTCCTCGATCTGCAGCTGGGCGGCGTCCAGCTTGGCATGCAGCTCGGCCACCTCCTTGGCAGAAGACTCACGCACGCCGGCGAGCTCGGCCGCGGCGGCATCCTTGGCGGCCTGCAGCTCGGCGGCATCGGCCGCCGTCTTGGCAGCCAGGGCCGCGGCGGACTCGCTCTTGACCTGCGCGACCTGCTCGGCGGCCGCCTGCTCGGCAGCTGCAATCTTGGCATCGGCATCGGCGCGAGCGGCCGCGACCTCGGCATCGGCCTCGGCACGCATCTGCTCAAGCTGGGCCGCCGCGGTCGAGCGCGCCTCAACGGCAGCATCCTCGGCAGCCTTCTTGCCCGCCTCGACATCCTCCAGCGAGCCACGCAGCTCCTCGGCATCGGCCTCGGCCATCTGAGCGCGCTGCGTCAATGCCAGCTCACGCGACTTGGCCTCGTCCAGCTCGTCGGCCAGGTCGTCGCGCTCGTCGGTCAGCGCGTGTGCCTGCACCTTCCAGGACTTCAGCTGTCCCTGCAGCTCCTCAATCTGCTCGCGGGCCTCGGCCAGCGCCTGCTCGGCATCCAGCTGAGCCTGCGTGACCTCCTCCACAAACACGCGACGGACCTCGACATCGGGCAGGTCGGGGCTATCGACCTGCACCTCCTTAATCTCCTTAATAAACTTGGGCGCCACCGGCTCGGGATGCACGCTCTCGAGCTCCTGCAGGTTGCGCTCGTCGTCGGTCAGGCTCTTAAAGACGGTGTAGTTGTTGATAAGGTTGGTGTACATCTGCACCATGTACTCGTCATCGAACGCCAGCGCCCGCTGCTGCACGTCGATGTTGTAGCCCACCTTGTCGTAGCGCTCCATAAACTGCCACAGCTGGTAGCACTTGCGGTAGTTGGGGTCCTTCATGATGAGGTTGGTGCGCTGAATGGGGCTGCGAACCGCGCTGCAGCCGTTCATGATCTGGCAGAACGACGCACCGCGCAGTGCCATGACCAGGCGGCGCACGCGGTCGATGCGCATAAAGACGTCCATGTTGTCGGCGTCGTTCTCGGCAAAGCTCTGGCGGTTCTTGACCGTCATCTCGACGTCGTACTCGATCTCCTCGTACGCATCGTCGATCTTGCTGTGCATCTTAAAACGGTTGCGGATCTCGTTGCCCGTCGACCAAAAGATCACGTCGGTACGCTTGTCCACAAATGTCAGCAGGCGCTGAATCAGGTGGTAGATAAAGCGGTTCTCGTACAGGTCGTACGTCTCGACGGTACTGACGTTGAGGATGCGCGTGGGGTGGACCCCGCCGTCGTCGCTCGGCGCCAAGAACTGCGTGTTCTGGCTCAGATGGCGAACGCTGTCGGCGCTGATCTTTTTGGCGAGCGAGACCGGCACCACCTCTTCCTCGGTGGTGATAAAGCGGCGCGGCTTTTCGATGATGGTGTTAATGGCGTCGAGCGAGTCCTCGATCATGCTGATCCATTCCTCGTCCACCACCTTGACGAGCTCCTCGCGCTGCTGCTCGATCGTGGTGCCCGAGGCCTGCGCCATCTCAAACAGATAGCGGAAGTAGCGGCTGTCCTCCTGGATGGGCTCCATCTGCTCGGAGAAGCTGGTATAGAGGTCCTGAATGGTCTCGGACATGGGTTACTCCATAGGTTGGATCGATCGGGAAGGGGCGTGGCGACACCACACAGGGCAAACGCTACTGATTGTCTTGTCCCACGCCCCGCGCTTACGACATTAGTAGAAGTTCTGAATCCGCTGCAGGTACATGACGGAATCGGGCAGGCCGCCCTCACCAAAGGTCTTCTCGATGTACTCGATCAGGCCCTTCATCTCGTCGCGCACAAAGCTCACGTTCATGGACTCAAACTTCTTGAGCACCTTGCGGGCGATGATGTAGTCCATGCCGCCCAGCTCGGTGCCGCCGCATGCCACGTACACGGGGATAAAGTCGTACATCTGCTTGATGATACGGTTGCCAAAGGCCAGCTTAAAGCGGGTCTGCAGGTACTGATCCAGCTTGTGCATCTTCTGGAGCAGCTCGTCATCGATCACGTACTCGACCTTGGCCTTTTGGAACAGATACTGCAGATGCTCGGCCGTCACGTGCACGCGCTCGTGCGGCTCGCACTCAAACGCGTCGGCGCGCTCGTTGAGCTCGATGGGAATCGCGCGGTCGTACACCTTGTCCGTGATGGTAAAGGTGGAGTCGTCGTTGTTGGCGGTACCGATAAACCACAGGCTGTCGGGAATGGTGAGCTTGCCGTCGTGCAGGCCCTTGGGGTCGGCCGCCCACTGGGTGGGGACCAGATCGAGCACTCTTTCGTCGTGGCTGGGCATCTCGAGCACCGACAGGATCTCGGCAAAGTAGTACTCCACGCGGGCGAGGTTCATCTCGTCGAGCACGATCATGGACGGGTCCTGGCGAAGGCCCGCCTCGTACACGGCGCGGAGGAACTCGGTCTCGTTAAAGCGCTTGGAAAACTCGTTGAAGTAGCCCAGCACCTCGGTGCGATCGCGAAAACTCGGCTGCACCGACACGATGGTTGCGGGGTTGTCCAGATAGCGGCTAAAGCTGTAGGGCAGCGACGTCTTACCAGTACCCGAAATGCCCTCCAGAATCAGCAGCTTGGAGGCGGCCATGCCGGCCACAAAGCGGCGGATGACCTCGGGCGTGTAGTAGAGCTTCATCTGGCTGCAGGCGAACGCGCGGAAGCTGTCGACAAAGTCCTCCAGCGAGATGGCATCGTCGTAGGTCGGCGATTCCCAGTCGCGGTACTTAAGGTCCACAAGGGACAGCTTGGGGAAGCGGTTGGCCTGGGCGATTTCCTTTTCCTCGGCAAGGGTCTTGGCCTCGACGGTGGCCTTGGCCATGGCGGCCGCGGCGTCCTTAACGCCCGCGCCATCGAGCGCGAGCGACGCGTTGCCCGACACCACGGCAGCCGTGGCGCCCTCGCCCGCAGGCGCACCCGCGGCGGCGCCCACCACGTTGCCCACCGTGGGCAGGTGGTCGTCAGCCAGGGCCGAGGCGCCCACGTACGGAATCTGCTTGGTGCCGCCCATGGCATTGACCTTGAGCGCCAGCAGCTTGTTCTTCTCGTCCATGAGGTCGAGCACCTGCTTGTTGAGGCGGCCGATCTCGCGATAGAGCGCCTTGTTGGACGTATCGTCGCGATGCAGGCGGCGGTTGATGCGGTAGCGATGGACCAGAATGGCCACAATCAACACAGGGACCGCGATGAGCATGGCAAACAGAATGACCGCGCCGATCTTGCCCACCAGGTCAAACGTGGTGAAGTAGGTCATAAAGATGTTGAAGTACTCAACCCAGCCAAACACCAGCAGGTTAAGGATGGAGCTCACGACGGCAACGACGTTGTAGACGACCTTTGCCAACAGCTCCCAGGCAAATCCCAGAAACTCACTCACCGTCGGTACCCTCCTGCTTGGACGCGCTCATCGCCGCCTCGGCCTCGGCCTTCAGACGACGGGCTTCCTCGAGCTTGGCCTCGGCCTGGGCGAGCTGCTCGGCGGCGTTATCGGCCGTGACGGTAGTGTCGCCCTTGCCCTCGGCGTCCACAATGGCAGCCGCGGCGGCCAGGCGGTCCTCCTCGGCCATAGCGCGCTTGAGGTTCATGCCCACCACGATGAGGTGATACACCTGGTAGATAAAGAACAGCAGCATGGGCAGCACGATCACAATGAGAAAGCCCATGGAGCTGGACAGGAAGTCCATGACCTTGCCCATCTGCGGCAACGCGAACAGGTACTTGCCCACGATGTCGCCGTCGCTGATGATGTGCGTATCGGCCACGTCGTTGTTGTCGCCCTTGGTGGTAAAGCTGCGCATGCCGTTGACCTCGTCGATGGCGGCGATGCGGTGCGTGTTGAGCGCGTACTCGTTGTCGATGATGGTATGGAACGTCACGATGTCGCCCACCTCGAGCTTGGAGGTGTCGCACTTTTTGATGATGATGAGGTCGCCCTTGTTAAACGTGGGCGCCATGGAGTCGGACTGCACGGCGAGCGGGGTGAAGCCGGCGATGTCAGAGACGCTGCCGTCCTCGTGCGTGGCGAGCGTGGTAAACGCATACAGGGCCGCCACCAGGATGATGATCCACATGACGACGCTCAGCGCGATGGATGCGACTTTTTTAACAGATTGCATGATGTCCCTTACTACCGTGTCTGTCTAGGTCGTGCGCGGCCCGGTGGCCGCCGTGTATATCTACTGTTCCTCGATGCCCTCGAAGCGCATCGAAACCGAATAGTTAGCTCCCTTTAGCATATTAGTGCAATTTGGGTCCGTTCCCTCGAGCCATATGCGAACGGTTACCGGCTTATCCGTATCTTTTATCAGGTCGAACATGTCGCTGGCCGCGGTGGCCGTACCCGAGCCGAGTCCAAAGACGGTGGCCGCGCCGGATGAGTCCCCGCCCCCGTTGGGGTCGTAGACCCAGGTGTGGCCGTCGGCGGTAAAGCTCATGCGCATGGCGCTGGCCATGCCCTGCGTGTCGGAGCTAAACCGCGTGCCGGACACGCCGCCATCACCATCCTGCCCGGTCAGGCGCACGCGCAGGTCCGTGCTGCTCATAAAGTGAAGCGTGAACTCCAGGTAGGCGCCGGTGGCGGGATCGGCGGTGGAACCGTCCTCGAAGGTGAAGGTCTGGCAGTCGCTCGTGGTGACGGGCTTGAGCTTGGACACATCGATGTCCACGCCCTTTTCGCTGGCGATACGCGCCGAGATCTGGTCAAAGCCCAGGCTGTGCACGTATTCGTCGAACGTAGCGTGCTCGTCCAGGTCAAAGCGCAGCGAACCGTCGGCGTTGGCGTCGATCATGAGCATGCGGGTCTTGGCGCTATCGGCGATGGAGAACCAGGCAAACGTTGCCATGGCTATCGCCACCAGCGCAAACAGCACCAGAACCACAGTGGTGGAGAGCTTGCGGCGCAGGTCGGTGTCGGTGGGGGCGGCGGCGCTGGGCTTGCCGGTGGCGGGCGTGCAGTTGGCGGCGGGTTGCTTATGCGTCATTGCTACTCACCGTCCAGGGTCGCAAAGAGCGCCAGGTGCAAGGTACCCGGATCTTGATAGAGATAGTCGGCGCTATCGGGGTCGGTGCCCTCGATGTAGTAATAGATATCCAGACGATAGGTCTGGCCCAGCGCCAGCGTGGCGAGTGTGTTCTGCGGGCGCGTGGCTGTCTCGCTCGTGTCCAGCGTAAAGGCGGCCGGGTCCTGCGTCACGTTGGTACCGCAAGCGAGCTGGCCGTTTTGCCAGCCCAGCAGCATGCCCTCGGTGTAGCCCGCCAGACCCGTAGGCGCGGTCGCGGGGTGCTCGTCGCGATGGCCGCTATCGGAGCTGTCGAGCTCAAAGATGTTGGTGGCAAGCACCTGGTTGCCGCTCGAGACCTTAATGCCCACACGGGCTGCGCGCAGCAGCTCGGCATCGGCGCCCTGCGGGACCAGCGATTCGGCCAGATACAAGCTAACCTTACCCTTTACTTTGTTGGCGCCCGTTCCGGTAATGGTGGGGCGCAGGTCGATCCAGCCGTGGTAGAACGCGGAGCCGTTGTCTTTTGCCTGCTCAAACACCGTGGCATCACCGGCAGAGTTGTTTTGCGCGCAGGCAGCAAAGCCGTTGAGGTCAAAGGTCGAGACCGGGTAGAGCGTCACGGCGCCGGTCGCGTTGGAAGTCAGGGAAACGTCGCCCTGCTGCGACCAGCTGCCGCGATCGGCGTCGCCCAGCTCCAGCACCAGCTTGGACGTGTCGCTGTGCACGCTCACCGAGTTGGTGTTGACCTTCATGTTGTTGGTAAACCAGGCGTAGGTCGCGGCGCCCAAGGTGGCGGCGAGCGCCACCATAACGAGCGCGATGTAGGCACGCGCGCGGCGAGCGTGGCGGCGGGTGGCGGTGCCCTCGAGGACCTGGCGCTCGGCGGCTACGCTGGAGGGAACCGCGGGACTCTCGCTCTGGATTTTGGCCTCGCAGCTATCTGCTGGCATGTGCTTCTGATCTTTCATGTCGCTCGCCCCCTTATGCCTTGGCCGCGGCAAAGGCAAGCTGCAGCACCACATCGCGGGCCTGGGCCTCGTCGATGCAATTGGCGTCGCAGCCCTCCATGTACACAACGTAGCGA
>UROO01000026.1 GCA_900549555.1 uncultured Collinsella sp.
AGTCCGTCTCGTGGGCTCGGAGATGTGTATAAGAGACAGTTCCCATCTCGGCCATGAGGGCGTCCATGTCACAGTCCGGGTCGCACATCTCCTCGCCGATCTTGTTGAAGCGATCGACCTTGGCGATCATGTCGCCAAATGCCATGCGCACGTTCTCGATGACGGTCTTGTCGTCGTCGAGCGGCGGCTCCTGCTGCAGGATACCCACGGTGTAGCCGGGGGTGAGCCTGGCATCACCGTTGGAGACCTCCTCGATGCCGGCCATGATCTTGAGCAGGGTCGACTTGCCCATACCGTTGGGGCCCACGACGCCGATCTTGGCACCGGGGTAGAAGCTCAGGGTCACGTCGTCAAGGATTACCTTGTCGCCATGGGCCTTGCGAGCCTGATACATCTGGTAGATAAACTCCGCCATTTGCCTGTTTTATCCTTTCTACCTGCTGTTTCCCTATTCTTGTTTCGCTTTAGTGGAAACGAAATGAGAAAACCAGCTCTGAAACGTAACGAAAAAGGGGCATGGTTGCCCACGCCCCCCTAATACTACCTGGGAAAAGTCCCCCGGAACACACCATGAACTGCGTACGCTAGTTTTCCGCAACCTTAGCGAACGGCTCGCTGCGATTTGCGCCACAGCAGATACGAGTAGACGTAGACGGCTCCGACCGAACCAAACGCCAGAACCGCAATCACCGCGGCGACGACCTCACTCGAAAGCACGCTACCCACAACGCCCATCACTATCAAGCCGACACCCAGCACCATAAAGCAGGCACCGCCAAAGCGCTGCGTACGGCGCCAGTTCTCGGGATCGGCAAGCGCCCAAGGTGTCTTGATACCGAGCGTATAGTTCTGCTTCACACGCGGCAAGTAGTTGCCTACGCCGATGAACAGCAAACCGACAACACCGGAAATAAGCACGTTGACCGAACCGACCGCCGGCACCACGCCCCAGACCGTAAGCTCTCCCAGCCAGCTTATGGCGCACATGAACAAGGTGAAGGCGATTACGAAGCCCTGGTAGAACTTGCCCGAGGTTCGATATGCCTCACCTTTGGGGTCGATGCGCGGCACCACGCAGAACATTGCGAGAAGCGCCAGAGGCAGCACGCCGAGCGCGGAGGCCATCCAGCTAGGACCCCAACCGTCGACGGCGCCGTTCGCGCCCCAGTGCGTGGGAATCTGCACAGGCAAGCTCGGCATCACCATGAGGTGCGCTACGACATTGGCGACGCACAGAGCGACCAGCGCAATCCACACGCGCGACGATACCCCCGTGGGGTGAATGCCCTTGTTTTCGTTATTCATCCTTATCACCTTCCGTGTTTGTAAAGCCCATAAACCAGCCGATCAAGTCCTGCATGACGGTGGTGTTTAAGCTGTAAACGATGTTTTGGCCATGACGTTCGTCGGTCACCAACCCGGCGTTTTTGAGCGTCGCCAAGTGATGGCTCAATGACGGCTTGCTAATGTCAAAATGCTCGGCAAGCTCCCCGGCCGTGCAATTGCCCTCGCGCAGCAGTTCCAAAATGCGCCGCCGCGTTGGATCGGCAAGCGCTTTAAAACCCTCTCCCGGCATAGGGCCTCCTCTCATCATCTCTCATGACGCGCACACTATACTCGATATTTAGATGTTTGTCTAACTATCTAATCGCAATGCTTCAAACCACATCAAAGTAAACGCCATCGCAACCTATGGCGATTACCTATAATGACGATAGCTAAAACACGATTCGCTTCCCCATCGGAGGATGTCTATGACCGAAACCGCTGCCGCTCTCGTCGAGACGCGCGACACCAAGCTCGAGATCATCATGGGCCGCGAGGCACTCGATAAGCTCGCCGATGCTACGGTGCTGATGCTCGGCTGCGGAGGTGTGGGGTCCAATTGCTGCGAGGCGCTCGCCCGCGGCGGCATTGGTCATTTCGTCATTCTGGACAAGGACATCGTCGCGCCCAGCAATATCAATCGCCAGGCTATCGCCTTTCACAGCACCATCGGCAAGCGCAAGGTCGATGTTATGGAAGCCATGATCCACGACATCAATCCCGCCGCCACCGTTATCAAACGCACCGAATACCTGCTGAGCGACAACATCGATGATTTCTTCGCGAGCGTTTTGGAGCAGACGGACGGCAAGCTCGACTACGTTGTCGACGCCATCGACACCATCTCGGCCAAGCTCACCATTGCCAAATATGCTCAGGACCACGACATTCGTTTGGTTAGCTCCATGGGCGGGGCCAACAAGCTCCATCCCGAGTGCCTCCGCTTTGCCGACATCTTCGATACGGTACGTGACCCCATGAGCCGCATTATGCGCAAAGAATGCAAGAAGCGCGGCATCAAGAGCCTGCACGTACTGTTTAGCTGCGAGGAATCGGTTAAGACACAGCCCCGCGACCCTTCCAACATCCACGAGCGCACCGAGCTGGGAACTGCCAGCTTTATGCCGCCCATCATGGGCCAGATGATCGCCGGCGAGGTTATCCGTCAGATCAGTGGTCGCGGCACCGAGCGCGTGCGCGCCGACGGCCAACGCCTGGACTAGCGGAGCGCGCCGAGATGGAGCCCCGGTTATTTGATGCACACTGCCATCTTGATTTAATGGCTCACCCGGACGCCGTTGCCGATGAGGCAACGGCGCTGGGCTTGGGTCTATTTGATTGCGGCGTCGATCCACGCGACTTCGCTAGCGCACACGGGCGAACCCGTCGCCTTCCTACCGTCATCAAGGGCATCGGCCTCCATCCCTGGTGGCTCGCCGACGGCCGCTGCGGTCCCGCCGAAGTCAATCTGCTTTGCGAAGTTGCTGCCCAAGAGCGCTACATCGGCGAAGTCGGGCTCGACTTTTCCGCGCGCTTTGCTGGAAGTGAGCCGTTACAAATACAGGCACTTAACCGGCTCTGCGATGCACTCGTGCAGCATCCTCTTACCGGGCGCGTGATATCAATTCACGCCGTTCGTTCGGCAGGAGCCGTACTGGACGTCCTCGAATCGCATGGACTACTCATCCCAAACCCCGACTCCCCCGCTATCATCTTCCACTGGTTTAGCGGCACTTCGAACGAACTCGCCCGCGCGCGAAACGCAAACTGCTATTTTTCCGTGAACGAGCGTATGCTCGCCACCAAGCGCGGCCGCGAATATGCCCGGCAGATTCCACTCGACCGTCTACTGCTCGAGACCGATGCGCCAGCCAAACCAAACACAGAAACAAGCGCGCAGTCGCTCATCAGATCGCTCGCAAGGACCTCGATGCGCATCGCCTCACTCAAAAACTGTGACGCAAAGCGCATCGAGTCGGCAGTTTTAGCAAATGCGCACTCTGTTTTTGACCTTCGCTAACCCCTGTGGGCAAAAATGCCAAGGGGCATGCAAATCGCACAACGCAGTCCCTATTTTGGAAGACAGTACAATTCGGCAGCATTACACCAATTCGTGCATGAGATCACGGTTGCGTGCATACAATTCGTCAAAGATATGACGGCGCGACGCATATAACTCGTGGGCAGTCATATCAGGCACGATTGTTTGCGCAACGCCAAGGACTTGGGCGAGCTCATCCCATGATGCATAGGCGCCACCTGCGAGAGCTGCCATGATGGCATCACCGAAGCATGCGCCCACCGTAACCTTGGCAACCGAGACCTCGCGCCCACATACGTCGGCGATAGCCTGCATCCAAACTGGATTCTTGGTTCCACCTCCGACAAGCATAATGCGCCCAATTGGCAGTCCATGTTCTCGCTCGATAATGTCGACATGGGATGCAACGGTATACGCGACGCCTTCCAAGGCGGCACGAACCATATGGGCTCGCGTATGCTTTCCGGTCAGGCCAAAGAAGACGCCACGCGCCTCGGGATCGTTGAGCGGAGTGCGCTCCCCCGCAAAGTACGGCAGACACAGGAGCCCATCGGCACCCGGTGCCACACCGGCGGCATCATGCGCCATAACCGAATATGCATCGGGGCCACCGTGGCCCTCGGCCTCCACGGCGTCGCGATACAGCTCTTGGCGCAGCCACGATGTGAGCGCACCCGCCGTATTGGTCCCCGCGCAGATCCCGTAAGTTCCGGGAATGATAAACGTCCCTGGCCAAAGGCGGGCATCATCGACCATATGATCAGCTAGATAGATGAAATACGCCGTACTCCCCAACTGAACCATCATATCGCCGGGACGGAATACACCCGTCGAAATAGCCTCGGCACCAGAGTCGCCCGTTCCCACTAAGACAGGTGTCCCTGCCGCGAGCCCCGTCGCCTCAGCCGCACGCCGCGTAATCACCCCGGCAATATCGGTAGCCGACATTACCTCAGCCATCTGGTCAGGCCGGCAGAAACGAGCACATTCCCGAGCATCAACCTTCCAGGTGTAGCGGTCGTATAGGGGAAGAAAATCCTCCGCCAAATAACGGTCCACCGTAAAACGCCCCGTCAACTTTGCGCACAGAAACGATGACGCCGTCAGGAACTTCGCGGCACGTTCGTGCACCTCGGGCATATTCTCCTTAAACCACAAGATCTTGGGAGCAATATCTGACGAACAGGGATCGTGCCCGAAAAGCTCGCGTGCGCGATCTGACCCATATTCGGAAAGAAGCTCGTCAATCTGCGGTTTCGAACGTGCATCGACTCCATACAAAATCGCGGGCGCCAGCGCGTTGCACTCGGTATCGACCGGCACACAGTCGCAGCCCAATGCGGAAAGGCCCACGCATCCGATCTGTGCCGCGTTAACCCCCGATCGCGCCACCAGCTCGCGCGACAAGCGGCAAAAATCGCCCCACCAAACGGCCTCGGCATCATGCTGGTACCATCCGTCACACGGGTTGTCCGTCTCATGTCCACAAGAGGCTTGGCAAACGATGTTGCATCGATCATCGATTAAAACGCCTTTAGAGGCGCTTGTCCCAATATCAATACCCAGATAGAGCGCCATAGGTGCCTACTCCCCTCGCGCCGTACGAGCGGTAGCCATAAAACGAGCTACCCGCTCAACATCAACCGGGGCATCCAGCTTTCCGTCGCGCTTTAAGCAGGTGCCGACAAACGCGCCATCGTAGTGAGCAAATACGTCAGCCACGGTATTTTCGCGACAACCGGTGCCACATACCACGGGCACTTCGCCAACACGCTCACGGACCTCATCGGCAAGCTCGCCCGAAGCGCCACGACCGGCAGCCGAACCGCCGATGACCATCGCATCCGGTAGGCAATTAAAGAGAAGCGAATCGGCAATGTCCGCAGTCGTGCGGTCGTTGAGATAAACCTCTCCCTCGCTCGTGATGAAGTGAAAAAGCTCGAGGTCGTCCAAGCGCAGCGCCGCCTTGCGACGCATGGTGTGCGCGAAATCTCGGTTAATCAGCCCGAGATCACCAGCCCAGGCACCGCAAAAATTACAGCGCGTGAACTGCGCATCGACGGCAGCGCACAGCTCGATTGTGGCATCACCATCGTAAATAGCCTCAGCTCCCCAAGGAGTCGACAGATCATGGGACAGAGCCCCGATTACATAGCCCATCGATGCAAGGGTTGAGGGAGAAACGTGCTGCTCATAGGGCATCGAGAGCTCATTGGTAATCAAAATGCCATCGACACCGCCCTGCTGCAACGCCTCGAGATCGCGCTTGGCGGCTTCCTCGACCTGCGGCACGCTTCCGCCCGGGTAATACAGTGGATCGCCCGGCAAAGGACGCAGGTGCAGCATTCCGATAACCGGCTTTTCGGTCTTGAACATCGAGGTTAGAAACGACATAACGTGCTCCTTCATAGGGTTATTGCAGGGACGTTACTCCCCCAGCACCTCCACGTACACTTTTCGCTTCTGCGGACCGTCAAACTCCGCAAGATAGATGTTCTGGGCACCTCCGCACACGATGTGGCCATCTTGGACGGGAAAGAAGCAGCTGTTTCCACAAATCATGCTCTTGATATGCCCACAGGAGTTGTTGCCAGTAGCTCCATAGCTCGGCAGGAAGTGTGCATGCGCATAGGGGGCATCGAGTGGGGCGATGCGATCAAGCGTCTCCATAAGATCCGTCTCCACGCAGGGCAGCCCCTCGTTTACCACGATTCCACAGGTCGTATGCGACAAAATAATCGCTGCCAAGCCATTGGTCACCGAGCTGCGTTCGATGGCGGCGTGCACGTCTTCGGTAATATCGATGAACTGGTCCGGAGCAGTCGATAGATAGCTCAATGTCTCGAGCGCCACCATGTTTACTCATCCCCTTCAAGAAAACGCAGGGCATTACCCCAGTAGAGCCTTTCTCGCGCATCATCGCGCATGGGCACGGTATCGAGCGCCCGCTTGAGTTTGAATGCACGGAAACGCGGCGTATTGCTGGCGAACATCACTTGGTGCGATAGCGCGCGCTCATACCACAGCGGCCCCATATCAAACGTGAAAAGACGCTGCATCATCTCCTCGGGCGAATCGATGTAAGTGATAGAGGTGTCCGCGTAGCAGTTGGGATACTTGAGCAGCATCGCCACGGTCTCGCGCACCCAGGGCCAGCCAAAGTGGGTCAAACTAAAGCGCACATTTGGATGCGTTGCGATTGTGTGCTCAAATGCAAGCGGGTTACTGCGCGAGAGCTCCGCGCCCGGCTCCCAAGACATACCGGCATGGAAAACCACCGGCTTGTTATAGCGCTCGCACAGCTCGTAAAGCGGCTCGGCCACGGCATCATCGGGGGCAAAACCCTGCTTTGCCGGATGCAGGCAAAGCCCCTTTGCCCCCAACTCGGTAAAGGCGCGCTCCAATTCGTCTGCGGCACCGCTCACCTGCGGATCTACGCTCGCAAATCCCCACAGACGATCGGGGTGCGCGGCAACCAGCATGGCAATCTGGTCATTGGTGCCAAAATGCCCTCCGCATGCCGTGGTTACATCGAGCGGCATGAGCACGCTCTTCCGCACATCACAGACGTCCATCTCGACTTGAAGCTCGTCCCAATCCATGGGGCCCATATGCCCCATACCAAACTCTCGTAACCAAAAACCGAATCCATCAGGCTCATCGCCCGGCGTACAGATCTCGCCGTAGAGCATAGGATGGACCAACATGTCGATAACCATTTCGTACTCCTTTCCAGGCATTTGACCCTAGTACGGCTCAAACGAACCAATCACTCGGGACGACAGCTCAGCGCCCGCCTTCATACACGCCGGAATATCAAGGCCATCGATCACGCCCTTGGTAAACCCGGCGATATACGAGTCGCCGGCACCCACGGTATTAACGACCTTCTCCGCCGGCACGATCCCGCACTCATAGAAGCGCTCACCGTCAAAGGCAATGCTTCCCTTCTCGCCAAGCGTGGCAACCGCAACGCGCGGTCCCAATTCCTGCACGTGGCGTACCCAGTCTCGCAGCTCCGGAGTGTCCTCTTCAAACGACATGAACGCATAGTCTACGTAAGGAAAATGAGCCTCGCAGGCATATTCGGGATCCTGGCTGAACACCGAGAAGTCCATAACCACCGTCTTGCCCGCATCATGCCATTCGGGCAGGAGGTCCAAACAATTGCCAAACAGGTCGGTATGAATGATGTCATGCTCTAGGATAAACGCCCGGTCATCTTCATTCGGACGATATGTCTCCATTACGCCATCGATTGCCTCGAGATGCACACGATCGACGCCGTCTTTCAATGCCATGAGCATCACCGAGGTGTCGCCATCCTCCACCCGCAGATGTGAGATATCGAGCCCCTCAGCGGCCAGCGCCTCTCTCATCTTGTCTCCGTACTCGTCCTTGCCGACAACCGACACGGCGGATACCGAAACTCCCATTCGTGCAAGATGGATACCCCAGTCAATGCCGTTACCAGTCGGATAGAACACGCCGATGTTTTGATAGACGTCCGCACAGCAAAAACCAGCCGCACACGCTTTAATACCCATGGTCTTCTCCAATGATCAAAAGGGGACCCACCACATGGCGAGCCCCCTTTTCGCGTTTCGCTTATTGTTTTGCATCGGCTGTCCAAGGCCTCATAGCCCGACCGCCGAACGCTTTCTTAAGCTATTCGACGATTGGCGCTCCGTGGCCCCAAGAGCCTTCCATGCCGCACACGGTCGAGGCGAACCCGGCAGCAAAGTCGAGCGCGCGCTCGATGGCCTCGGCACCATCCTCACCACGCTTGGCGGAATCGAGATAGCACATCAAAAACGAGGTGAGGAACGAGTCGCCCGCCCCCATGGTGTCCTTCATGTCCGTTACCGGTTTAGCCAGCTGGCGGTAATAACGCTCGCCGTCGTAAGCAATGCAGCCCTCGGCGCCCGCCGTAGCCGACACAAAACGCGGACCCAGGCCCTTCACCCATGCCAGACGCTCGCGAATCTCGTCCTCACTCGCGGCATCCGCCGCACTAAAGAAGGCAAAATCGACGTAGGGTGCAATCTGCTCGTAGTACTCGTCGGTGGAGTCGTCCGAAAAGTCAAAAGAGACCGTGACGCCCGCAGCCTTCAGCTTGGGCAGCTCGCGCTCGGTAAAGCAATAGTTGCCCGAATGAACCACATCGAACTGCTTCATGTACGAAAGGTCAAAGCGATCGAGAACATAGCGCGCATCGCCACGGATACCGCCCTCGTTGGAGCCGAGGAAGACACGGTCACCGTCAACGACGGTCACGCGAGCCGCTCCGTTCTCGCCAATCATCTGCTCGCACTTGTCAAGCTCGATACCCTCATCCTCGAGGCTTGCAATGACATGCTCGGCAGCGGCGTCATTGCCAAAAATGCCCATGTATGCAGAGCGTGCGGCACCGCATTTCTTGGCATAAACGGCGAAGTTCACAGCGTTGCCGCCAGGATACATGGTGTGGATATGCTCGTAGCGATCGACGACGTTGTCGCCAAATCCGAGCGCGTTAACGTTAAATGCCATGGCCTTTGTCCCTTCTAGTACTCGACAACGCCCATATAGCGACGGAAATCGGGATCGTGATCAAACACCTTGCCGCGTGCAGCACGCAGCTCGCAGTTCATGGCGTAGAACAGCACCGGGTCCAGATAGGCACGGACGCTCGCCGGCACGGCTTCCATACCGTACTCCTTGGCATCGAGCACCATCAGCGTATCGGTATGCGTCTTAAGGAACGCCAGGGCGCGCTCGTCCATAGCACGGCACTCGCTGGAGCCCATCTGCAGGAAGTAAAAAACGCCATCCTGAGTAGCCTCGAAGGGGCCGTGGAAGTACTCGGCAGAGTGGATGTAGCTGCAGTGCTGCCACTGCATCTCCATAAGAGAGCAGATAGCGAAACCGTAGGTCTGGCTAAAGTTGGGACCGCTGCCCAGAATATAGAAGAACTCGTGCTCCTGGCAAAGCTTGGCAAAACGATCGCCCAGCTCGGCATTTACCTTCTCGCGTGCCGGGGGAAGAATCTTATCCATCTCGGCGATACCGGCATACATATCGGCAAGATCGGCGTAGCCCTCCTGCTGATCGAGCAGCTCTGCCGCAAGCGACAGCGAAATGCCAGCGGGGACCTCGGCCTGCGGCACACCCTCGCCCCACGGGTAGACCCACGTGGTCCACTTGCCAGAGTCAATCTTGGATCCAGCGTTGTCGGTCTGGGCGATCACCGTAGCGCCGGCGGCAAGGGCAATCTCGCAGCCCTCGACGACCTCGGGGGTGTTGCCACTGTGGCTACAAGCGATGACCAGGGACTTCTCGCCCAGACGACGCGGACGCATGATATCGAACTCGCGAGCCGTATAGATATACGAAGTGAAGGTGGTTGCCTCGCGCTGCAGAAGCTCATGAGCCGGGATCAAATCGATCATGGAGCCACCGCAAGCAATCCAGTAGACGCTGTCGAACTTGCCCTTCTCGGCAATTGCCTCTTTGATCAGATCGTGTGCGTTCATATCCAGTTCCTTTCTTATTTGGCCCGCAATCAATGACGTTGGCTGCGTGGCCGATGGTTGTTTTAGTCAATCAGATATTTCTCGAATGCGGCCATGTTCTTGGCATCTGCCGCCGCCGGGTCATCGTAGTAACGACCGTCCGTGATTTCCTGGCCCAGCATGCCGTCGAAACCATGAGCGTTGAGTGTGGCGACGAAGGCGTCCATATCGTGCTTGCCATCGCCCCACACCAGATGGCCATACGGGTCGCCGTCGATAAAGTGCATCTCGTGAATTGCCCCATCACCAAAGGCGGCAAACCAGTCCTCGAGCGTCTCGCCTGCAACGCCCATCGCGGTTGTATCAACCATGGGCTGTAAGTACGGACTCGCGACCTCGTCAATCATGCGCTTCGCATCGGAAACCGTCGTCACAAGGTTGCTCTCCTCGGGGCGCAGGCTTTCCATCGTAAGCACCAGACCGTGCTCGCCAGCATACTCCGCCAGAATGGACAAGTGCTCGCGGCTGCGCTTCCAGGCTTCCTCGCGATCCTCGTCCCAGTCGCCCCAGCCCGAGTTGATGGACATACGGTCGCATCCAAGCACCTCGGCAAGTTCAATGCCGTGTTTAAAGTACGCCAGGCTGCGCTGTTCATGCAGCGGCTTGCGTGCGCAGTACTGCCAAGGATAGACAACATTCTCGGGGCACAGAGTACGATACCTAAGCCCACGGTCTGCAGCCTTTTTCGCCAGGACCTCAGCCTCAAAGTAGCCCGTATGGTCGAGCGTCACATGCGGCTCTGCACACCACAGCTCAATGGACTCAAAGCCCAAACGCTGCTGCACATCAAGGAAGTAATCGAGCGACCACATGATGTAGTGGATATTCATGCCCGCAATCTGCTCGCGGCGCAGCGTCAGTTTGGATTCAGGCATCTTATGCCTCCTTATTTCGATCGAACACGATTTGTCCGTCCGACATCGTCATATCAACCGCAAGATCGCGTGCGTCGCGATAATCGAGGTCGAACACATCCCGATCGAGCACGCAGATATCGGCAAGCTTGCCAACCTCAAGCGTACCCAGCTCGTCTTCGCGAATCAGATCGTACGCGCCCCCGGCAGTCCAAGCGCGCAAGAGCTCGACAAGCGTCAGCGTGTTGACCTCATTCACGGGCAGTCCGTCGGCGAAGAATCCACCGCACGCGCTGTAGATTGACTCGCCCAGGCTCGGAATCAGCAGTGGCAAATCCGTTCCACAGCACACTGTGCATCCGGAATCTTCCATGCCGCGGCGATTCCAGCTGTGCAAAAGTCGCGTCTCGCCAATTTGTCGACGCATCATCGACAGGCAATCCTCGCGCCGGTCCAGCGTCAGAATCTGCGGATAGACCTCGCAAATTCCACCTAACTTGCCAAACTCGACAAGATCGGTCGGGTCAGAGTTCTCGAGATCGGTAATCGCATGGCGGCGAAGCATCCGTCCATGCTCGTCTCGAGGCAGCGAGGCATAGAGCGCCACGGTGCGGCGAACGGCGCCATCGCCCTGACAATGCAAGGAGTATCGGAAGCCCTCAGCATCAATTGCACGCAGCTCGTTCTCAATCAGATCCCACTCTGGCTCCTCGACGACCGTCTTGCCGGCAGCGCCCGCATCGGCCGTGTCCTCATAGGGGTCAATCATCTCGGCAAGCCCCACCCATACGCCGCGATCGGTCATACGGTTGAAGCCAGAAAAACGAACGAACGGTCCCCGGAAGCGCTCTCGCGCCTCGCGGGCATATGCCAGATTTGCACCGGCGCCCACCGGCTGCGACATCATAGAGACGCGAACCGTCAGCTCACCAGATTCCTCACGGCGAGCCATTTCGTCGGCAAAGCCGTAGTAGTCATCAAACGCCATTTCCTTGATGGCGGTAACGCCGCGCTCGTTAAGCATGCTCATGTAGTCCGAATACCCGGCACGCACCTCGGGCAGCGCGAGGAAATCGCTCATCATGCGCCAGATCTTCTCGGCATAGCACGCCTGGGGTGTAAAGCCATATCGCGCACTGGCGGCAGCATTGAGAACGCAGGTCTCCGCGCCCGGCGTAAAGCAGACGACAGGGATATCGCCAAAACACTCGTCAAACACAGCTGCTGTATTTGCGTTCTCGGCATCCGATGCCAACGTTTCGGGTAGGTTGTGGCCAAAAGCCGCCGCGCAATCCGGATGACCTTCTTTCCATGCACGCAAGAGCGACACGGCCTCTTTGGCATCAGCGATGCCGGACAGATCAGACCCCAACGTTCGCAGCGCCCAACCTGTATAGAAGGTATGCACATCGATCAGGCCAGGCATGACAGTGCGGTCGCCCAGGTCAACTACCTCGTCCGCCTGGGTCAAATACGAAGCTACCTCACACTTGGTGCCAACAGCCTCAATTCGATTGCCACGGACCGCTACGAAACCTTCAAACGGCAGGTCCCCCGTACCGGTAAAGACGCTCTTAGACGTCAGGACCGTCAAACGATCAGACATCACAACCACCTACACCGGAAGCATGCCAGAGATTGCCGTTACGATCAGGCCAAAGACGACCATGAAAATGAAGAACTTCCAAATGGTCTTCCACCATTGGCCAAACGAAATCCTAGCCACGGCAAGACCGGCGACCGTCATGCCCGCCACGGGGCTGATGGTGTTGATGGTCTGGTTGGCAAACTGGAGCGCGGTGACGGCCGCCTCGGGATTGAGGCCCATGAGCTCGGTCAGGGGGCCCATAACGGGCATGGTGAGCGCCGCCAGGCCAGAACTCGAGGGAACCAGCAAAGAGAGCAGGCCAAGGACGATATACATAAACGTGGTGTAGACGGCGGCGGGTGCACCGGCAAGCGCAGTAGCGAGCGCCTGGAGGATGGTGTCGATGATCATGCCGCCCTCGGCGATGACCAGAATACCGCGAGCGATACCGATAACGATGGCAGCGTACGCAAAGTCGGCAAGACCCTTAACGAACTCCTCTGCGATCGTCTGCTGGTCAAGACCGCCCAGGATACCGGCAAGCAAGCCCATGCCAAGGAACACGGCGGAAATCTCATTCATGTACCAGCCCTGGGTAACAAGACCCCAGACGATAATGCCCATACCGCAAGCAAAATCGATAAGCACGAGCTTCTGACGGATAGTGAACTCTTCCTCGATGGAGGCATCGGTCACGGAAAACTCAATACGCTTGAGCTTATCGTCCTCGTACACAATGGACGACTCGGGATTTTTCTTGACGCGCATGGCGTAGCGCATGGCCCATGCGATACCGACGGCAGTGAAGATGACCCAAGAAACGGCACGCAGCCACAGTTGCGGATTACCCTCGATGCCAATGATGCCTTGGGCGATCAAAACATTAAACGGGTCGATGGTCGAAGCACAATATCCCAAGTTAGGACCAAGGAAGCAGATGATGAATGCCGTCATCGAGTCATAACCGATACCCATCATGATGGGAATGAAGATGGCATAGAACGGCAGGGCTTCCTCAGACATACCAAACGTAGTGCCGCAAATGGACAGCAACGTCATCGTGATGGGAATGATGAGGATGTCCTTGTTCTTGAGCTTTTTAATCACACGGCTCATGCCGGCATTCAAAGCGTTGGTCTTGGTGATGATTGCGAACGATCCGCCAATCAATAAGACGAACGCAACGACGTCGGCAGCCTCTTGGATACCCTTGGTGGGCGCTTGCAGGACCGCGAAGATATCCTGACCCAGATTGATGGTCTCGCCGGTCTCGGAATCGGTGTAGTTCTTATCGACCTGTTCATAGGTTCCAGCAACGGCGACTTCACGCTCGCCCGCCGCTGTCGAAATCGTCTTGCGCTGATACTGACCAGAGGGAACAATCCAAGTCAGGACCGCAAAGACAACGATCAGCAAGAACATGATCGTATAGACATGCGGTAATTTGAACTTAAAACGTCTGTTTGTCTTCTTCGCCTTCGTATCTGACATAGATACCTCCAAAGAACTCGAGACTGCATCGCATCTCGCTTCAACGTTTGCACAATGCAAACGTTCTATGACGTCCCATAGATTACCAGCAGCTTTTCTCGTCATCAAGATAATTTCAAACTGATTGCCGCAACGCGGTTGAACGGTTGCGTTTGCGCCGTGAACGGTATGGAAACGCCCGGTGAGATGATCCACCGGGCGCTTCCATTCGCAATGTCCTAGATGTCAAAAACGTAGCGAGACCCAACGATCCGCTGACGACCGATGATAAACGGCCGCCGCTGCTCATCGAAAAAGAAGGCTTCCATATAAAACAAGGGTTCGCCAACGGGAACTGCCAACAGTCGAGCGACCTCGGGCGACGCGCACGCGATCTCGAGCGTGCACGGGTCGGTAAACGCGGGCGTGCGGCCCGTCCGGTTGCACACGAACTCAAAAATGGATTGGTTGGATAGAGGTGCCGTTGATAGATAGGCGTTGTCCTCGTAAACATAAATGTTGTTCTCGAGCATGACAGGGACGCCATCGGCAGTGCGCACGCGCTCAACGCAAATCAAGTCAGTTCCAACGGGAACACCAAAGAACTGTGCTTCGGTGGAATCCGCCGACAGTATCTTTCTCGAAATGACACACGCCCCCGGTTCCATTCCGTTAACGCGGCATGCGTCCGAAAAACTCTGGACGTCACCCTTCTGGCGAATCTTGCGCTTGAGCTTGGGGGCATTGACAAACGTGCCTTTCCCCTGTTGCTTCGTTAGATAGCCCTGCTGGACGAGCTCCTCAATAGCGCGCCGCACGGTAACGCGGCCAACTTTATAGCTCTCAGCCAATTCGAATTCGTTTGGTATCCGCGCGCCTGCCTTGTAGGCGCCGGAGTTGATTTCGTTTTTAATGATATCGATAACCTGTTGGTACAGCGGTATCGCTGCTTTACCGTCAGTTAGCCCTTCAGTCGGTGGCATATACCCTCTCCCAGCACAATTAAGTCAAAAGCGGGCTCAAGGGCATTCAACAAGCCCTTGAGCCCGCATTAGCATAAAGTATGCTTGCTGCCGCACCAAAATGTTGGCTATTTACTCATCTGACCCGAAAAACGCGCAACTACCGCGCTCCTAAGAAAGCGTGAGCAGCTCCGGCAGCTGGTCGATAATCTTGTCCGCGGCATCCTGGCTAAAGCCAAAGCGCTCCTCGCGCTTGGCAATGACCGTCAGGCCGGCTCGCTTGCCGGCAGTGATGCCGGGCACCGAATCCTCAACGCAGCAGCAGCGATTCGCGGGCAGCCCCAGCAGGTCCAGCGCATGCAGGTAGATGTCGGGCTCGGGCTTGCTCTCCTTAAACTGCTCGCCGCTCACCACATACTCAAAGGCATCCGACAGCCCGCACGCATTGAGCACTTCCTCGATGCTAACCATGGGAGACGAGCTGGCAAGCGCCACGCGAACGCCACGGCGCGGCAGCTCTCGAATCGTATCCACGGCGCCTGGGTTAATCAAAGCCTGATAGTCGCGCGGACGCTTATGCGCCCACTCGTCCCAACGGGCCAACGCTTCCTCGCCAGTGAAATGCCCCTTACCGGCGCGCTCAAACCAATCGACCAGCATACGCAGGAAGAACTGATGCGAGGTACCGACCTGCCCATTCAACTCCTCTTGAGTCAGATTAAGCCCAAGCTCTTTGGCAAACGCGGCAGTCTCGCCCAGGTAGTAATACTCGGTATCGACAATGACGCCGTCCATGTCAAAGATAACGGCGTCGAACGGAAACGCGGACACGGCACCCTCCCTAACAAAAGGGCGCCCGCAAGCAGGCGCCCGAACCATGCATTAATCGGCGATTCTAACCCAGTAGCTTATCCAGCGCCACCGCAATACCATCTTCGTTGTTATTGGCGGTCACCATCTGGGCCACTGCCTTAACCTCATCGACGGCGTTGCCCATGGCAACACCGGTGCCGGCCCACTCAATCATGGACTTGTCATTCTGGCCGTCGCCAAACGATACGACCTCGCTGGCATCGATGCCAAGCTTGGGCAGGGCACCCTCGAGCGCGCGGGCCTTGTCGATACCGGGCGCCGTGTACTCAAAGTACCAGTCGGCCGTAAACATGCCCGAAAGCGTCTGGGTAAAGGGCGCATACATCTCCTCGTAATGCGCCTGCAGGTAGGCCGGATCGCCCGCCGTCAGCAGCTTGTCCACGGGATAAGCATCAGCAACCTCATGCAGGCTCTCCACCTCGCGGATCTTAAGATCGCACGCATCGCGCTCATACTTGACGATATTCTTCTGCGAGCCGTCAGGCAGCGTGATCATGCAATGGTACGAGTCCTCGACATGCAAATCACGACCGAGCGAAATCATAGGAATCACGTCAAAATTACGCAGGTGATCAATCAGGCGATGCAATTCGTCGGCAGGCATAGCCTGATCGAACAGCACCTCGTCGGTCTGAGCGTCGACCACATGCGCGCCGTTAAAGGCAACTAGCAGACCGTCATGGTTTTGAAGATCGAGCTCCTGCGCCAAGGCGTGCAGCCCCCATGCGGGACGGCCCGAAGCCAAGATGAGCTTAATGCCCGACTCCTGCGCCGCGAGCAGCTTCTCGCGCGTACGCGGGCTGATGACCTTTTGGTCGTTGGTGAGCGTACCGTCGATATCCATTGCGATGGCTTTGATTGCCATATATGCCTCCCTGTCATTGAGTAACCTTGTCTGAGCCATCATACAGAACACCTACTGCGGCTCTGTCTGCAACGGGTAAAAAGTCATATTGTCCCGAACATGAACGGGACGCCATCTCGGGGCTTAATCGTTCCAGCCTAAACGCCGAGCCACCACATACAAAGCTGGCGACACCAAGCGCGACCGTTCCACGAACCTCGTTTCACCCCGTAGAAAAAATTTCAAAATTAGTCTTGTCAAATCAGCAAAACGAACGTACTTTAAAGATGACCGCTCCGGTGGTCATCGTTTGATCGAGCATATTCAGTTTCAGTTTTCAGCGTGTAAGAGAAAGAAGATCGGCAAAGTACAACCCCAAACGCAATGACAACTTAATGAGGTAACTGCCACATGTGAGGCGCCCAGGGCATTGCTGTCTCGATTTTGAGCACGATGCCTTCCGCCTTGCATGGGCCGTTCCATCCCGCCCCTGCAGCAACTGCCTCACGGGCTCATTGAAAACCGCATAGCACCCCAACGTCAGCACATCACCCATGGCAAGCACATCACTCACGACAACCAACACATCAACAAACAGCACGAACATCAACCGATTGGAGAAGCTATGACAAACCACCACGCTGAAGACGGCGATAAGAAAAGCATTCTGGATGCCCGCATTGAGCGAGCATATGCAAACGAATATGACGCCGCCTTTGCCGCCGCGACCATCAAGAACTACGCGTCGCTACCGCTCGCGACGATCTTGGCCGACCACCCTCAACTGCTGAAGCGCTGCACAAAGATCATGGGCGACCCCGACATTCGCAAGCTGACAGACCCCTATGCCCCAAAACGCGACAACGATTCGTACGTTCTTACCGTAGGCTGCCTAGCCCATATGCTTACGGCGCTCGACACGAAACTCAAGCTCGAATGGGAACCCGACGAGCGTCATGAACTCGAAAGCAAGCGGAACACCCTGCGCACCGCACTGTTCCTTCCGTTGGACGGCCTCAAGCGCTGCAACGTCGAGCTCAATACACAGGCGCGGCAAAAGCCCGGGACCACAGGGCAGAAAACTCCGAGACCCCATGCAGCCATCGTCGACCGCAACCGATATAACCGCATGACCGCGCACTTTTCCGCCGAGGGAGCAGCCATAAGGACGCTGATCGACCTGCTGTGCCTCCTGAGCATCAACGAGCTATTTGAGGGCTATCTCGCCCTTGTTCCCGCGACGGCACCCAAGTCGGTAGCAAAGATCATCGAGACCTGCAGACGCCAGTTTGAGCGCCATCGCAATGGCAGCGAGATGAACGCCAGCATCGCGCAGTACTACGCGGCTCATTACAAAAATGACGGATGTGCCCCTGTCGAGCATCAGCTGCGGCTCGCCTACACCACGCCCGCCGCAACGCTCCATCGCTTTGGAGCCCTTGGCGCTTGCGAGCCGCACGGACAGGCAGCCTGCCCCACAACCGAGCTCGATCTCAGGCTCGGACGAACCCTGTAGCCCGCCAGCCCCTCCGCGGGCAACAATCCTATTCCACAACACAACCAACAGAAAGGAGTCCCCATGGACACCAATCATTCCCCCATCATCAGCCCCCTCACCATGCGTGAATCCGCCCGAGGTATCACGCTCACCAGCATTTACGATGAGATGCTCGCCCGTCGCGAGCTCTCCGTCATGGGAAACATCGAAACCCCGATGGCCCACGACCTATGCCAGCAGATCCGCCTGCTCGATGCCACCGACCCCAGCCGCCCCATCACCATATTTGTCGCCAGCGCCGGCGGAAGCGTGCGATCGGGTCTTGCGATCTATGACGCCATGCGCCTCGCATCGTGCCCCATCCGCACCGTCTGCCTGGAATTCGCCGCGTCCATGGGCGCCGTGATCTTTATGGGCGGCGACGATCGCCGTATGGCGCCCCATGCAGAGCTCATGATTCACGACCCGCTGATCCCCCAGGGGGCAGGCGGCTCGGCACTTGCGCTGCAGGAAACCAGCCGGCGTCTCATGCAGACCCGCAAGGCCCTCACGCAAATCCTCTCGGACCGCAGCGGCCTCACGCCCAAGCGCATCCAGTCCCTCACTGCAAAAGACACCTACCTTTCGGCCGAGCGCGCCGTCGAGCTCGGCTTTGCCCACGAAATCCTCTCGACCACCAAGGAGGTCGCCCATGTCTAACCTCACCAGCCGCCTCGCCGCATCTGAGTCCGCATCGTCCACCATCCTCGCCAAGGATCGAACGCTTTCCTGCGACACCCGCCAAACGGGACTCAACAACAATGCACTTGTGATCGGCCCCTCGGGAGCCGGCAAGACCCGAAACGTCCTCAAGCCCAACCTGCTGCAAATGAACGCAAGCTACATCGTGCTCGACACCAAAGGCACGCTCTGTCGCGAAGTGGGACCCGTGCTGGCAGCCCACGGTTACTGCGTGCAATGTCTCAACTTCGCCGACCTCAACACCGTCCCGGTCCTTGCGCCCGGCATCGAGCGCTGCGGCTACAACCCCCTGAGGCACATTCGCCGCAAGGCGGACGGCAGGCCCAACCAGCAGGACATTCTCTCGGTGGCAAAGGCCATCTGCCCCATCGAGGACAACAACCAGCCCTTTTGGGATCATGCGGCGGCAAACCTGCTGTCGTGTCTTATCGCCTACGTCACCGAACAGCTACCCGCCGACGAGCAGACGATCAGCTCGGTCATCAAGCTGATCGAGCACCTGCAGGACGGTGCCACGGGTCGATTGTTTGACGACCTGATCACGACCGACCCCCAAAGCTATGCCCTCTCGCTATGGCGGCGCTACGCCATTACGCAAAATGCCGAGCGCATGCACGCGAGCATCGTCGGCATCCTTGCCGAAAAGGTCATGTGTCTGGGATTCGACGGTGCGGCACAGCTCTATCGTGAGTGCCATCAGGTGGACTTCGCTTCCATGGGACACACCCCCTGCGCCCTGTTTGTAACCGTGAGCGATATCGACCGCAATCTCGATCCGCTGACCGGCCTCTTTATTACGCAGGCGTTTATGGGCCTCATTCGCGAGGCCGATAGGCAGCCCGACGGCAGCCTGCCCGTGCCCGTGCGCTTTATGCTCGATGACTTCGCAAATCTGCAGATCCCCCAGATCGACAACGTGCTCTCGATTATCCGAAGCCGCAACATCTGGGCGACGCTGCTGCTGCAGTCGACCAACCAGCTCGATGCGCTCTATGGCGAGGCACGCGCACGCTCCATCATGGGCAACTGCGACACGCATCTGGTGTTGGCGTTCCAGGATCCCGAGAGTGCCCGGGTGTTTTCCGACCGCGCCGACGCGCTGCCCAGCACGCTCATGGCGACGCCGATCGATCGCTCGTGGCTCTTTGTACGCGGTCGCACTCCCGAACAGGTCGAGCGCTTTAGGCTCGAAGACCATCCGCTCTACGGGGAGCTGCCCGAGGCGCAGCGAGGCCATGCGGAGGCCGAGATCTAGGCGCAGGGTTCTCGCAGCGCGCGACGCCCCGGCGATGTTCCACAAAGACCGTGCGCCCCGGGACCACGGCAAAGCAAAGGGGGCCCGCATCCGATAGGATACGGGCCCCTGACTATAAGGCGCGATGCGTTAACAGCAGCGACTACTTGCGATGCGCGCGATAGAACTCGATGAGCGCCTGGGTCGAAGCGTCCTGCTCGGCCTTGGCGGCATCGTCGTGGAAGGCAGGGGTGATCTGCTTGGCAAGCTGCTTGCCCAACTCGACGCCCCACTGGTCGTAGGAATCGATGCCCCAGACCGTGCCCTCGACAAACGTGATGTGCTCGTACAGGGCGATGAGCTCGCCGAGCGCAAACGGGGTCAGCGTGTCGCCGAAGATCGAGGTCGTCGGACGGTTGCCCTCAAAGCAGCGGGCGGGGACGATCTGCTCGGGCGTGCCCTCGGCACGAACCTCGTCGGCCGTCTTGCCAAAGGCGAGCGCCTTGGTCTGGGCCAGGAAGTTGCCCAGGAACAGCTCGTGCACGTCCTGACCGCTGTCGGTTGCGGGGTTGGCGGTATTGGCGAAGGCGATGAAATCGGCCGGAACCACCACGGTGCCCTGGTGCAGCAGCTGGTAGAAGGCATGCTGGCCGTTGGTGCCGGGCTCGCCCCAGAAGATCTCACCGGTGTCGGAGGTCACGGCGCTGCCGTCCCAGCGGACGTGCTTGCCGTTGGACTCCATGGTGAGCTGCTGCAGGTAGGCCGGGAAACGATGCAGGTACTGGCAGTACGGAAGCACGGCGTGGCTCTTGGAACCGAAGAAGTTGACGTACCAGACGTTAAGCAGGCCCATCAGCGCGACGGCGTTGTTCTCGAGCGGCGTGTTGCAGAAGTACTCGTCGATGGCATGGAAGCCCTCAAGGAACTGCTGGAAGCGCTCGGGGCCGAGCACGACGATCAGCGACAGGCCCACGGCGGAGTCGACGGAGTAGCGGCCGCCGACCCAGTTCCAGAAACCGAAGGCGTTAGCGGGGTCGATGCCGAAGGCCTCGACCTTCTCGAGTGCGGTGGAGACAGCGACGAAGTGCTTGGCCACGGCCTCGGCGTTCTGCTCATCGGAGCCGTCGATGGCGCCCCGAGCCTTGAGCTGCTCGAGCATCCAGGTCTTGACCTCGCGAGCGTTGGTGAGGGTCTCGAGCGTGGTGAAGGTCTTGGAGACGATGATCACGAGCGTGGTCTCGGGGTCCAGGCCGCGAAGCTTCTCGGCCTGGTCGTTGGGGTCGATGTTGGAGATATAGCGGCAGTCGATACCGGCGTCGGCATAGGGACGCAGGGCCTCGTAAGCCATGACCGGGCCCAGATCGGAGCCGCCGATGCCGATGGACACCAGGTGCTCGATCTTTTTGCCGGTAACGCCCTTCCACTCACCGGAGCGAACGCGCTCGGCGAAGGCATACATGCGGTCGAGGACCTCGTGCACGTCGGCGACGACGTCCTGGCCGTCGACGATGAGCTGGCCCTTCTCGGTTGCCGGGCGGCGCAGTGCGGTGTCTGTCTCTTATACACCTCTGACGCTGCCGACGAACTCTAGGGGGT
>UROO01000027.1 GCA_900549555.1 uncultured Collinsella sp.
ACGAGATAGGAGTCCGTCTCGTGGGCTCGGAGATGTGTATAAGAGACAGCCATCACGGTGATGCAAGCGGAATACCGTCACGCCTCGTTTTTAATTATGCGGACGTCATGGCACGCGGCTCTCCCCGACCTCAAGCGCATCCAGGCGAGCCTCGTCAAGTTATCCGGCATGCCGACCGTCATATCCGAGATGCATCTGGGGCGACGACAGCGCGAACGCCTGCAGCAACAGCGGATTCCGTTCATCTGCCCCGGCATTCAGGCATATCTGCCCTTTATGGACGAAGAGTACTGGAGCGGCAAGCCCAACAAGCAGGTAAAGATCTACGACCCGCATAAGTGGGCACAGTTCGAGGACTGACCGGAGCGAACCCGCCGACGGAAAGCGCATCCCGGAATCTGCACTCAGAACGGGATGCACTTTCCGCAGTTGCTACAGCAGCGCCTCGGCCCAGGCCGCTTCCCTAAAGCCAGGAATCGCAAAATCATCGCCCACCAGCAGTGGGCGCTTAACCAGCATACCGTCGGTCGCCAGCAGCTCATAGCATTCCTGATCCGTCATCCCCGCGTCCAGGCGCGCCTTCAGGCCAAGCTCTCGATACTTCATGCCCGACGAATTAAAGAAGCGTCGCACCGGCAACCCCGAACGAGCAATCCAGGTCGCAAGTTCCTCAGCCGAAGGATTATCTGTAACAATATCGCGATCGACGTACTCAACCCCATGCTCGTCCAACCAGGCCTTGGCCTTTTTACACGTCGAGCATTTGGGATATTCAACAAACAGTACGGTCATGAGAATCCTCCAAATATAGATCGGCCAATGCGAGCACGCGACAAACGTGGTGCATTCGCGCAATAGGGCAATTGTAGTCCATGCGCCACACGCTAAACGAACCGCACCCCAAAGCCTCGCTTAACAAACGGCAGCAACTCCATCGCCTCGGGCGCTATATGGCCTACAACGTTCATGCGCTCGTCACCGGGAAGATCGACCCGCGCAATCTCAAGCTCGCCTTCGTAGCGCCCATAGCCGCCATTGCTCACAGCGATCGACCCCGTCTTTCGCGGCAGACCTGCACCGGCATCCGTCGGCACGGAATCTGGCTTAAGCGACGTACGCGACTCCTGAGACCTAAAAATAAGGGCGCTCGAGTCAGGCCGATCGTGATGGACTTGCCCCAACAAATAGGAGTATCCGGGGTCGAGCTGGCACGGCATGTCAACATACCCCGCGGAAATCTGGGCAAACTGCGCCCAACCCGCTTCGGAAAGATCGGGGTCGCCGACCAAAACAATGTCGCAATCGGCGCCATGTGCGAGCTCAAGCATGTTGAGGGCAACCTTTGACGCGCGACCGCGTTGCGCCTCAACCGTCGGCAATCCCTCGAATACCGGCCCACGAACGTTGGCATCGCCCGGCACAAAAGCCATGATTTCAAAGCCGAGCGCCGCAAGACGAAGATTCGTCCGAGCAACATCTTCAAGAGCTAAACCGGTATAAGGCTTGGGGTAAAAATTGTGGCAGGCGGCGAAACGAGTCACGTCGGCGCCGGCTTCTCGCCACGATGCGATTTCATCAGGACTCACCGTCGATGCATTGACCACAATGCGAAATACACCGGACAGCTCCGCGACCCGCTGGGCACTAAAGCCGTAATCCAGGCGCAGGTATTCCAGTCCCAGATCGCGCAAATCCTCCATGCGTTCAAGGCCCAGCAAATCGCACGTGCGCGGCCCCACATCGGCAATGAGCGCAATACCGCGAGCGGAAAGCAGCGACAGCACCTGGCGAACCTTATCGGCATATGCCGCTCCCCCATCCTCGGGAATATGCAGCGAGGTAAACGCATAGCGCGCACCCGCCGCGGCACCATGTTCAATCGTCCGCTCGATATCCTGCAGGGGACTGGAAAGATAGACAGAAATACCCGTTCTCACGCTTCGATTCTCCTTTAAAAAAGGCCGGCGGAGCAGTTAGCCCCGCCGGCACAACCATAGCATCAAGAGATCTGCGGCACGTCATGACGCTCGAATGACATAGCGCGCAGCATCAAGCTACTCGCCAAAGAACTCGTTGATCTTCTGCTCGTCGACGCCGAAGAACCACGTCAGGACAAAGCCGGCGGCATAGGCAAGCAGCATAGCGGCAACGTAGCCGAGCTGCTGGCCGGGAACGACAATCAGCAGGCCAAACAGACCGGAAACGCCCTGAGAAACCGTGCCGATGTGAAGCAGTGCCGCGAGCGCACCGCCAAATCCGGCACCCAGGCAGGCCGTCACAAACGGGCGGACAAGCGGCAGCGTAACGGCATACATCAGAGGCTCGCCAACGCCCAGGATGCCAACGGGGATGGACTCGGCGACGTACTTCTTGAGCTTGGCGTTCTTGGTCTTAAAGTACAGCGCCAGACCGGCACCGACCTGGCCGCCGCCAGCCATCATAAGGATGGGCAGCAGGTAGTTGATGCCCTTGGTAGCGCCGTCGGGATCGTCGAGCATAGCGTGGATCGGCGTAAGTGCCTGATGCAGGCCAACGGACACCAGCGGCAAGAAGCCTGCCGACAGGATATAGCCGCCCAGAACGCCCAGCTTCTCAAAGATAAAGGTGAGGACGCTAAAGATCGCGGTCGTCAGCCAAGCGCCAACCGGCTGGATGACGAGCATCAGGGCAAAGGCACCGATGATGAGCACCAGCAGCGGGGACAGGAACGTATCGAGCGCGTTGGGCATGACCTTGCGAATCTGACGCTCCATCCAGGCGAAAAACGCACCAGCGATGAGAGCTGCGATCATGCCGCCCGCGGCGGGATTGTACTGTGCATTGGTGAGCGGCAGCAGAATAGCGGTGCTGGGATCGGCGGCGCCAGGCGCGAGCAGAGGCATAGCACTGTTAGCGATGCACATCATGCCGGCAATACCACCCAACGCAGCGGAGCCACCAAACTCGCGCGCCGCGTTATAGCCCACCAAAATGGGCAGATAGGCAAAGAGGGCCCAGCCCATGGAGCGAATGCCCTGATACCACCACTCACCTGCAAGCGCACCGGCCGTCGAGACATTAATGACGTTGCAGATACCGTTGATAAGGCCAGCCGCAATAATGCCGGGAAGCAGGGCAACAAAGACATTGGAAATCTTCTTGAGGAAGGCCTGAACCGGCTTGGACTCGTACTTGGCCTTCTGCGCGGCCTTGTTTGTGGCCGCAGCGTCAACCACACTCTCGTCGGCAACGCCTTTCGCAAGGCCGGTGAGCTTGGAGAATTCCTCGAGCACCTTATTCACCTTGCCCGGACCCAGCACGATCTGCATCGTGTCGTCCTCGACCAGGCCCATCACGCCATCGAGTGCCTTAATACCCTCCGTGTCGACGTTGCCCGTATCTTTGACGGTCACGCGCAGACGCGTCATGCACGCCGCGTTTGCCAGCACGTTGTCTTTACCGCCCAAAAGGTCCAGCAGCTTTTGAGCCAGCTCTTTGTTCGTCATAACTCCTCCTTGTATTGGGTATCTCTTCTTGATGTCATATCTGCTCACGCCGTGCACCTATTGGGCATCGGCATTGCTCTTCTCATGGCCACTCACCGCAGCACGGACATGGCCGCGCGCCCGCTCAAGAGCCACCGCAGCCTGCTCGGCATCGCAGCCCAGCAGCACCGAGACAATAGCGGTTTTAACGTGGCCGCCGGCATCTGCAAGTGCCCGAACAGCGCGCTCACGTGTACAGCCGGTTGCTTCCATCACGATGTTCTGGCCGCGCACCACCAGCTTTTCGTTCGTTTGCTGCACATCGACCATCAAGTTTTGGTACACCTTGCCAATCTTGACCATGGCACCGGTCGAAATCATATTGAGAATGAGCTTTTGGACCGTTCCCGCCTTGAGCCTCGTTGAGCCGGTAAGCACCTCGGGGCCGGGCACGGGCTCTATGGCAAGATCTGCGTCCTCCCCGATCCTCGACCCCTGGTTGCAGGCGATAGCAATGGTCTTGCACCCGGTTGCCTTGGCGTACGCGAGGCCGCCCACCACATAGGGGGTACGACCGCTTGCCGCCAAACCAACGACGAGATCCTTGGAGGAGAGCCCATGTTCCCGCAGGTCACTCGCGCCAAGTTCCTCGCTATCCTCGGCACCTTCGACAGCCCTGGTAAACGCCGTCTCGCCTCCGGCAATGAGCCCGACAATCAGATCGGGCGATACGCCAAACGTGGGTGGGCACTCCGAAGCGTCGAGCACGCCCAAACGACCGCTCGTGCCCGCGCCCATGTAAAAGACGCGTCCGCCGCGCTCGAGCGCCTCGGCAGCCCAGTCGATTGCCGTGGCAACCTGTGGCAACACGTTCGTGACCGACTGGACGGCGCGAAGATCCTCATCGTTCATCGTCGTGACGATTTGCAGCGACGTCATCGTGTCGAGGTCCATTGACTTTTGATTTCGCTGTTCTGTCGTGAATTTTGTTAAATCGAGCATTTTGTTCACCTCATCTTTCCTGTTTCTCGATGTAGTTTTGCTTGATGACATGCGTCGCCCGTTCGTAATCGCTCGCAACGTAAGCAGCGTAGAGGGCATCGACAACCATAAGCTGAGCCATACGCGAGGCCATGGCACCGCTGCGGACCAAGGGCTCGCTTGCAGCAACGCCGAGCACGGCATCGGCCATGGTGGCAAGCTTGGACGATCCATCTACTTTGGTCACGGCCACAACGGGACAGTTGTGGCGTTGGGCCTCGGCGGTGCAGTCCAGTACTTCTTGCGTTAAGCCCGAGTAGCTAAAAGCAATGCCGATATCGCCTTCGTGCATGTTCTTGGCGCACAAGAGTTGGTCGTGCCAGTCATCGTACAGATGGCATTCCTTGTCGACACGCATGAGCTTTTGTGCCAGATCGTGTGCAACCAAGCGAGAAGCACCAATACCGAACAGATTGACCATGCGCGCCCGCTTAAGATAGGCTGCACATCGTTCCAAAACGGTGTAATCGAGTGTTCGCGCCGTCGCCTCGATCGTGCGCACGTTGCTTTTCATCACCTTCCCCACGATACGTTCGACGCTGTCATCCACGGAGATGTCCTCGAGGGCAACGTCCTTTCTGTCGCCCAGGAGCGCAAGTTCGGCAATCAGTTCGCGCTGGAACTCCTTGTAGCCCGCAAAACCCAAGCGCTTGCAAAAGCGCAAAATGCTCGAGGGCGAGGAGAACGTGGCATCGGCAAGACCGCGGACGGACAGCCCGACCACCTCATGCGGATGAGCACTCACGTATGCGATGACATTGCGCTCCGCCGGACTTGCGCTGAGCTCACGCTCGCGAAGCCTTAAAAGCAATCCGTTTGCCATCTCAAACACCTCCGTTGAGAAGAATTAAAGACCAACGAACGATTCGTACCGGATATAAACAGCTTTTACGGTACATTGTGCCGCATCATGGCGCACAAAGGGCGGGCATTCTACCACTCGCCCCTCAAATCCGACCGCTCGGAAATACGCGCGACACAAAATGATTCATCAAGGTCGCATTATTCGTAACAGAGTTGTTAACGGCGTCTCGCATGGGCGCCGATGGGACGGGTCGTGCGCTTATCCAAGCACACCGCCGCCAACGAGGCAAACAGCCCAACAAAGAAGAACTCTACGGTATGGGCGACACGACGGATGTTGGTGCCCATCCATATGCGAACGGGGGCAAGCGGGTCGGGATGGGCGGCGGTAGTCGCTGAGTCCGCATCCCCGGCTCCCCTACTCCGTCTCGCGCATCCAGCGATCGAACGTCCCCACGCACACGCCTAGCCGCTTTGCCGCCTGACTCCGCGTGATATCACCCGCCTCGTAGGTATCGCGCACCAGCTCGAATTGCGGAGGGCAGGGCTTGCGGGGCCGGCCAAAGCGCACGCCGCGCGCTCGCGCCGCCGCAATGCCCTCGGCTTGGCGCCGGTGAATGTTCTCGCGCTCCACCTGCGCCACATAGCTCAGCAGTTGCAAAACAATATCGGCAATCAACGCACTCGTCACGTCCGACCCACCACAGTCTCTGGCGCGCGTGTCGAGCAATGGCATGTCCAGCACCACGATGGCGGCGCCGAGCTCTTTGGTTATGCACCGCCATTCCTCGAGGATCTCGCTGTAGTTACGGCCCAGCCGATCAATGGAAAGTACCACCAGCACATCACCGGAATCCAACGCGCACAGCAGCTCGCGATACCGCGGTCGATCGAAGTCCTTTCCGCTCGCATGATCGGCAAAGATATTCGCCGGTTCCACGCCATAGGCGCCCAGCGCATCCAGCTGCCGATTCAGATTTTGATCACGCGAGCTCACCCGCGCATACCCGTACACCGTTGTCATCTCATCCCCGCTCTCTCGTAAACCTCCCAAGAAGGAATAGGTTTATTTTGGTAGGTTTTATCTCCCCTACAGCAGGCGGAAGACGCAAGCGCGCGAGCGGCAAGGCGATTGAACCGCCACAAAAAAGGCGGCCCCAAAAGACCGCCCCGTTCTCTACCAATCACCAAATTCCGGCTAATGAATAAGCCTAAAATCCAAGTGCCCGCGCGTGGTGTTGACGCGCGAGACCTCGATGATCACGCGCTGCCCCAGCTCATAGCGAGTCCCCGTGTCGGCGCCCGTGAGCGTGAGCGCGTCCTCATCAAACTCGAACCACTCGTTGCCAAGACTCTTGATCGAAACCAAACCCTCAACCTGCGTCAGATCCAGGCGCACAAAGAGGCCCATGCTGCTGACCCACGAGATCGATCCGGCGTAGCGCTCACCCAGGCGGTCCTCGTAGTACTGGGCGATCTTGATCTTTTGCGTCGCATGGCTGGCGGCGTCGGCCGCACGCTCGGCATCGCTGCACGCGCGGCAGATTTGCGGCAGGATGCGCGGCAGGGACTCGCGACCCTTACCGATCAGCCGCGGCGTACGCACCAAGGCGTCCTTGCCGCCCAGCCGCTCGTAGGCCAGCTGCAGCTTGAGTACGCGATGCACCACCAGGTCGGGATAGCGGCGAATGGGACTCGTAAAGTGGCAATAGCACGGCGCGGCAAGTGCAAAGTGGCCCTCGTTGCGCGGCTTGTACAGTGCGCGCTGCATGCTGCGCAGCAGCAACGTGTTGACGAGCGGCGCGTTGGCCGTACCGGCTGCGGCATCAACCGCCGCCTGCAGCTCGTCGGGGCTTCCCAGAGCAATGCCTGCCGCGCGACGGTCATCGATGATACCCAGCTGTGCCAGCGCCACGGCGGCACCATGCAGGCTATCGGGACTGGGATCGTCGTGCACGCGATAGCAGGCCTCGATATCGCGGTCGGCCAGCCACTCCGCCACGCACTCGTTGGCCAGCAGCATGGCTTCCTCAATCAGCGACGTGGCGCACGAGCGCTCACGGGCCACGATCTGCACGGGCACACCGTCCTCGTCCAGCAGCGCACGAATCTCGGCCGTATCAAAGTCGACCGAACCGCGTGCGCGACGAATACGACGGCGAAGCTCGGCGAGCTCGTTGGCAGCTACGAGGAAATCCCCCAAGTCGACGTTATGGCCGCGAGCGGTTTCCTCGCATGCAAGCCCGCGCTCGAGCGCTTCCTCGCGCGAGGCTTCAACCGCGGCAACATCCTCGGCGGCACCCTCCAGCACCGAATACTCCACCGCACCGGCACGTACCAGCAGCGCCTCGGCGCCGTCGTAGTCCATGCGCACGCGCGAGCGGATCACGCTGGGATAGGGATCGTAATGGCGCACGCGACCCTGTGCGTCGAGCTCAATGTCGACGGTAAACGCCAGGCGGTCCTCGTCGGGACGCAGCGAGCACAAATCGTTCGACAGGCGCTCGGGCAACATGGGCAGCACGCGATCGGCAAGATACACCGACGTCGTGCGATGGCGAGCTTCCAGATCGATATGTCCGTCCCAGGCAACATAGTGCGAAACGTCGGCAATATGGACACCCAGTTTGTAACCACCCTCGGGCGTGCGCTCCAGCGAGATGGCGTCGTCAAAGTCGCGCGCGTCGACCGGGTCAATCGTAATGACAAAACGGTCGCGCAGGTCTCGGCGAAGCGGGTCCTTGAGCGCCGAGGCCACATCGAGCGAAAGTGCCTCGGCCTCGGCTAGCGCGGCCTCGGGATAAGTATCGGTATAGCCATAGCGCGCCATCACATACTGAACGCCCAAATCGGGCGCATCATCGCCGCCAATACGGCGATCGATCGTCACGGTGCCCGATTCCAGGCGCGTCGGATACGTCAAAATGCGTGCGACGACCGCATCACCCGGATGAACGCCCAAGCGTTCCGCCGAAGTGTCCTCCGGCAGAATAAAGAAATCGGCCTTAAGGCGAGAATCAAGCGGCTCGATCACCCCGAGCGGGCCGGCGGTCTGGTACGTGCCCACCACACTAATGGCTGCACGCTCGACGACGCCCTCGATTACGGCGCGTCGCTCGCCATGCGGGCTGTTCTTAATGCTCACGGCAACGGTATCGCCGTCCATAATCTCGCGCTTGCCGCGGCCCATGACCTTGTAGTCGCCGTTTTCGGTTACAACGTAGGCGCTATGCTCATGGAGCTGCACGCGTCCGGTCAGACTCGGGCGGCGCTCGCTGCGCACCGGCCCGCGCTTATTGCGAGCTCCACGCTTATGCTTGTTATTGCGCCCCATGGCGCCTCCTTACTATCGATGGCCGTTTACACCCCAAGAGTCTACCCAAATGATCCCTAGGGGACGGCAGGATTGCGGATCGCATAGATAGACCAGCGCCACAATGATCCGCAATCCTGCCGTCCCCTAGGGATCAAAAAACGGGCCGCCCCCAAAAGAGACGACCCGTTGAAGGAACGAATTCCAAGCACGCCTACACGCGCAGATAGCGGCGCATGGCGATGGCGGAACCAAAGAGACCGATAATGACGCCGACCAGAATCAGCGCGGCGTAGGTCACCAGGTAGTACTGCATCGGCAGCGCAAACGACATCCAGCCGATGCTCTCCTGCAGGCGCGGAACCATCAGGTTACGCAGCAGCTCCAGCACGCCGATGGAAAGCAGCGAGCCCAAAATGGCCTGCAGCACGCCCTCGGTAATGAACGGCCCGCGAATGAAGCCGTTGCTTGCGCCCACCAGACGCATGATCGCGATCTCACGACGACGCGCCGTAATGGACAGGCGAATCGTGTTGTTAATGAAAATGAACGCGATAAAGGTCAGCAGGCCGACGAGCACCACAGCGGCGATACGGATGTAGTTCGTCACCTGGAACAGGCGGCTCACTTCCTCCTGGCCGTACAGAACGCTCGCGTTGACGTCGCCGTCGTCCGCGATCTTCTGAAAATCGGCGTTCTTCTTGAGCTTCTGGGCCGTGCTCTCGACCTTGGACGGATCGTCCATCTCGATGGCATAAGAAGCCGGCAGCGGGTTCTGACCGTCGAGCGCGCTCATGGTAGCGTCGGCGTTACCCGACATCTTGCTCGTGTACTCGGCCAGCGCGTCGTCCTTGTCCTTGTACGTCACGGACTTGACGTTGCTCCACGTCTTGAGCTCGGCCTCAAAGGCCTGAACATCTGCCTGGTCGGCGTCATCGCTAATAAAGGCGTTGATGACGACCTGATCCTCGACGGTGCCGATCACGGAGTTCAGCATCGCGGAACCCATGATGAACAGGCCGATGATAAACAGCGAAAGGAAAATCGTGATGACGGCGCCGAGCGAGGTGGTCCAGTTACGGAAGAAGTGGCTGATTGCCTCTTTGAGCGAGTAGCCCACGTTAGTTGGTGCCATAGTTGCCGTAACCTCCCCTCTCCTGGTCGCGGATTACGTGGCCGCCCTCGAGGGCGATCACGCGACGGTGCATGCTATCGACCATCTCGCGGTCGTGCGTAGCGACGATCACGGTGGTACCGGTGCGGTTAATGCGCTCGAGCAGCTTCATGATGCCCAGCGAAATCGCCGGGTCGAGGTTGCCCGTGGGCTCGTCGCAAATCAGCAGCGGCGGGCGGTTGACCATAGCGCGGGCAACGGCCACGCGCTGCTGCTCGCCACCGGAAAGCTGATCGGGCAGCGAGTCCATCTGGTCGGCCAGACCGACCAGACGCAGCACCTCGGGCACCTGGCTGCGAATGACGCCCTTGGGCTTGCCGATGCACTGTAAAGCAAACGCCACGTTTTCGTAAGCGGTCTTTTGCGGCAGGAGCTTAAAGTCCTGGAACACGGCGCCAATCTGACGACGCAGGAACGGAACCTTGCGGTTCTTGATCTTCATGAGATCCTGGCCGGCGACCAAAATGCGACCGCTTGTGGGCTTGACGTCGCGGTTGAGCGTCGACAGCAGCGTGGTCTTACCCGAGCCGGAGTGACCGACCAAAAAGACGAACTCGCCCGGATAGATCTCGATGTTGATGTCGTCGAGTGCAGGCTTGTTGGGCTGCGCCGGATAGATCTTGGTGACGTGCTCCATAAGGATGACGGGCTCGACACCGGCCTGCTTGGCCATCTTTTTGCGGCTGGCCTGCGGGTCGATGGGCGCAAACACCGACGTGAAGTCGGGGTTGTTGAGCGCGTTGTCGAGGCTTGCGACCTCGGCGGCCTGATCGCGCTCGACCACGGGAGCCGCAGGCTGCGTGGGGTCGGGAATGCCGGCAAAAAGACCGGACTGCGCGGGCTGCGGCGCGGGAGCCGCAGGGGCCATGGGGTCGGGGATGCCGGCCATAGTAGGCTGCGGCGTGGCGGCGCTCATCTGAGGCTGAGCCACGCGAGCGGTCACCGTCTGAACGGGCTCAAAGCCAGCCGTGCCGGAAAGCGCAACATCGTTGTTGGGGTTGTAGGCAAAGGGATCTGCCGCCGGCTGTGCCTGATCTGCCGGCTGTGCGGGGATCGGGCTAAACAGCTGATCCTCTGAATCCGGAGTGGCGAAACGACTGCCCGCGACGCTCGGCTGCGTCTTGGGGGCTTCATCGCCCGCACCGGAGGTACGGAAGTGGTTACCCACTGGTGCTCCTTATCGTCGTGCGTTTAAACTACATGAGCGCTTTGTATTTTAGCAGCATTAGCTTTGCTGCACATAAGAAGCATGGCGGGGTTTGGTCTCACCGGCCGCGCACAGGGTTACCTCCCAAATCGTCCTCGGACATGTCGGAGCCCCCGCTGCGCACTACGTGCGGCGGGGGCTCCTCCGTCCTGCGGAAAGATTTGGGAGGTAACCCTGTGCCCGGCCTGCGGTAACTAAGGGGTCGCTGCGTTTCTATTAGGTGCAGCAAATGCATACTTGAGAGGGTCTGAATTGCACTTTGCTGATATGAGCCCTTTTCCCGGTAGAGACTTTTGCTTGACACGTTTTTGATTTGGTTGTTGCGCAACTCGGATTTGGATTGTCGATTTACAGTGGCCTCGATAGGAATGCCCATGGTTGTGGGGAGCCGGTATGAATTGTCCTTATTGTGGAGCTGAGTTGCGCGATGGCGTAAGGTACTGCACGGCGTGCGGGGCTGCCGTCAATAGCATCTCTGCTGATTCTGAGCTTCGAGTAAAGCCTCGGAACCACGTTGCGGTCATCCTTGCCTGCATGCTGGTAATTGGCATTGTCGGCGGTAGCTGTATGGGTCTTCATCTGCGGCAGGTGTTGTCGCACTTTGTATCCGCCCATTCGGAGCACGCCATCGTGCTGAATGTCGCGGCTGCGGGCTGGGACACCGATAGCGGGGCATCGCGCGTTCCGATTCACATTACGGGCAAGACCATCGACGGAATAACGGTCGACAGGATTGAGTTCATCGCCTCCGATGGCTCTGGCATCAATCTCACGCAAGGTGTCTACACGCTCGAGGCAGCAGGTTCCCCTATCGCTGCGGACGGCACGATCTATCAAATTCCATGCACGAGTGCCACACTCGTCCTCGATGACGCCTTTGCCATGGGTGAAACGATCGATCTGGCCGAGCTTGCAGAACAGGATTCGATTCTCACCTTCTGCCCCATTGATGCCGCCGATGTAACCAATGACGAAATCTATGATGCCGCCCTACTCGCCATGACATATAAAGGCGACGACGCCCCCGATGTTGCCGCACTGTGCCAAGCGGCAATCGGTCGACGTGGCGGCGCCAACACAAGCGGGAACGCCTTCGAAAGTTGCGGTGAGATACGGATTAATTGAGTCTTTAGGCTGGCAAAACAGTCCTTATTTCACCGCAACTGAAACAGGGGCGCTCTCCAAGAGAGCACCCCTGCCAGGTTTCCATAGTACTGGCGAAGCAGTCCTTGAGATCCGTCTTGTCTTAGGCCAGGAACTCCTTGGTGGTCGCCACGATGTTGGCGGCATCCAGGCCGTACTTGTGCAGGAGCTCGGCACCCGGGCCGGACTCGCCGAACGTGTCGTTGACACCGATCTTCTTGAGCGGCGTCGGGCACTGCTCGCACAGGACATCGGCAACGGCGCTGCCCAGGCCGCCGATCACGGAGTGCTCCTCGACGGTCACGACGTGACCGGTCTTGGTGGCGCTCTTGACGATCAGGTCGGCGTCGATGGGCTTAATGGTGTGCATGTTGATGACCTCGGCGTCGATACCCTCGGCAGCAAGCTGCTCGGCGGCCTCGAGGGCCTCGCCGACCATCAGGCCGCAGGCAATGATGGTAACGTCGGCGCCCTCGCGCATAACGATGCCCTTGCCCAACTCGAACTTGTAGGTCTCGGGGTCGTTGATGACCGGCGAGGCCAGGCGGGCAAAGCGCATGTACACGGGACCGTCGCACTCGTAGGCGGCGCGCGTCACGGCGCGGGCCTCGACGTCGTCAGCGGGAACGATCACGGTCATGCCGGGGATAACGCGCATGAGGGCGATATCCTCGCAGCACTGGTGCGTGGCGCCGTCCTCGCCCACCGAAATGCCGGCATGAGTAGCGCCAATCTTGACGTTGAGGTGCGGGTAGCCGATGGAATTGCGGACCTGCTCAAAGGCGCGGCCGGCGGCAAACATGGCAAAGCTGCTCGCGAAGGCAACGCGGCCGGTGGTTGCGATACCGGCGGCAACACCCATCAGGTTGCTCTCGGCAATGCCCACATCGAAGAAGCGGTCGGGGCAGGCTGCCTTAAACTTACCGGTCTGCGTGGCGGCGGCCAGATCGGCGTCGAGGACCACAAAGTCATCGTGCTCGTTGGCGAGCTCGACGAGAGCCTCGCCGTAGCTTACGCGCGTGGCGATTTTCTTGACGTCTGCCATCCTAGAGCTCCTCTCCGGCGGCCGTGAGCTCTGCCATGGCCTGCTCAAACTGTTCATCGTTGGGGGCCTTACCGTGCCAACCAACCTGGTTCTCCATAAAGGAAACGCCCTTGCCCTTCATGGTCTCGGCGATAATGGCGGTCGGCTGACCCTTGGTGGCGCGAGCCTCGGCAAAGGCGGCGCGAATCTGATCGAAGTCGTTGCCGTCGGCGAGCTCCACCACGTGGAACTTAAAGGCGCGGAACTTGTCGGCGAGCGGCATGGGGTCGTTGACCTCCTCGACGGAGCCGTCGATCTGCAGGCCATTGTGGTCAACAATCACGCAGAGGTTGTCGAGCTGCTGGTTGCCGGCAAACATGGCGGCCTCCCAGACCTGGCCCTCCTCGCTCTCGCCATCGCCCAGCAGGGCGTACGTGCGGTAAGTATCGCCCCAGTGCTTGGCAGCGACGGCCATGCCCACGGCGGCGGAGATGCCCTGGCCCAGCGAGCCGGTGGACATATCGACACCCGGGGTGTCGTTCATGTTGGGGTGACCCTGCAGGTGGCTGCCGATATGGCGCAGCGTCTCGAGGTCCTCCTTGGGGAAGAACCCGCGCTCGGCGAGCACGGCGTACAGGCCCGGAGCGCAATGGCCCTTGGAAAGCACAAAGCGGTCGCGATCGGCCTTGCGGGGATCGGCCGGGTCGACGTTCATTTCCTCAAAGTACAGATAGGTCATGATGTCGGCAGCGCCGAGCGAACCGCCCGGATGGCCGGACTTGGCAGCGTGCACGCCGGTGACGATGCCCTTCCTTACCTCGTTGGCAACCTTTTTGAGCTCTTCGTCGCTCATTGTGCCTTCCTTTCATCCTCTTAAGACAAGATGCGCACGGCACAGAAGGTAATCCCAACACAGCCGCAATGCACGTACGTCATTCATTATGCTGGAAACTGAAGGCTTTACCAGAGTTTTTATCATTATTTGAACAATTTAGCAGGCAGAACCGCTGATGAAACGGTTTATCAATGTGAACGTCTTTTGGATGGAACGCGGTCGACCCTACGCGCTAATGTCCTTGAATCCCTCGCCGAAGGCTTCCGTAACGTCAGTGACCGTCACAATGGCGTGAGGATCGCGCTCGCGCACGATCGTCTTGAGGGTATTGAGCTCTCGACGGCTCACGATGACCATAACCACCGGCTTCTCGGCACCCGAATACATGCCAGTCGCCTTAAACTTGGTACAACCACGACCCAGGCCATACATGATATCGGCAGCGATATCAGGGAACTTGTCCGAGATGATGAGTACCATACGACGTTTGTTGCCACCATCGACCACGGCATCGATCACGTAGCCGCTAATGACCATCGAAAGGCCTGCATACAGTGCGTTTTCGATTGAAAAGACCGGAGCCGATAGCGCGCATACGGCAACATCGATCGCCATGACGGTCGAGCCCACCGGCAGCGAGGTATTACGCGAGATGATTTGGCCAATCGTGTCCGAGCCGCCGGTGTTGGCGCCGGCGCGCAACACCATGCCGTAACCGATGCCCGTAATAATGCCGCCCCACATGGCAGGGAGCATCAGGTCCGCATCCGCCAGAGGTGCTACAAACGGGGCGAACAGATCGGTAAAGAAGCCCAGCAGCACAAAGCCCGTCGCGGTCTGCACCACGTAGAACATGCCACCCTCGCGCATAACGACCAGCAGCAGCAAGGCGTTCATCACGATCGTCTGAATACCAACGGGAAGCGATAGGCCGCGCGATGCACCGACCGCCTGGATAATGGTGGCAAGGCCCGTAACGCCACCGGCGGCAAGACCGTTGGGAATCAAAAACAGGTCGGTCGCGATGGCGGCCAAGGCACACCCCAACATGATCTGGGGCAAATCGTGAAAGAAGTTCATCGAAAGAATGCGCTTGATGTCCAGACGATATGCCATGCTGCCTCCCTCAAAAAAGCGCACCCCATCGGATGCGCTTTGAACTTCTTCTTGTATTCGATTCTACCGATTCGCCGAACAAAAACCACCCCTGCGCAGGGTTTATTCTGGATACAAACCCGTCCAACCGTTGGGCTTGGCATCGGCTTGAAGCCGCCCGATTTTTTAGACCTCCGAGCCTTCTGCATCGGCGTTGCCGGTTGCCCAGCGATGGTAGCCGATCACAAACGGATCCAGATCGCCATCGTCGAGAACGGCCTCGACGTTGCTGGTCTCCACGCCCGTGCGCAGGTCCTTGACCATCTGATACGGGTAGAGCACGTAGCTGCGAATCTGGTTACCAAAACCGATCGTGGTCTTGGGTCCACGAATCTCGTCGAGCGCCTCGGCGCGCTTCTCGAGCTCGATCTCGTACAGACGGGCCTTGAGAATCTGCATGCACGCGGCCTTGTTCTGAATCTGGCTGCGTTCGTTTTGGCACGTGACCACGATGCCGCTGGGAAAATGCGTCACGCGTACGGCGGAGTCGGTGGTATTGACGCCCTGGCCGCCCGGGCCGCTCGCGTGATACACGTCCACGCGAATATCGTCGGGGCCGATCTCGATGTCGATATCGTCAGGCAGCACCGGAATGACCTCGACGCCGGCAAACGTGGTCTGGCGGCGCTTCTTGTCGTCGGTGGGGCTAATGCGCACCAGACGGTGGACGCCGGCCTCGGCGCGCAGCATGCCAAACGCGTCCTTGCCCTCGACGGTAAAGGTCGCGTGATCGATGCCGATAACCTCTGCCGCGGGGCAGTCGTTGATGGTGACCTTCCAGCCGCGACGCTGGCAGTACTTCATGTACATCTTAAAGAGCATGAAGGTCCAGTCCTGCGCCTCCAGGCCACCCTGTCCGGGCTTGATGGTCACAATCGCGTCGCCGTGATCGAACTCACCGGTAAACCAGCTCGAAAGCTCGAGCTCGTCGATAGCGCGGGCCAGGCGTTCTGCCGTAGCGGCAGCCTCCTCGCGCAATGCGGTGGCATCGGGGTCGTCGCCCATCTCCTCAGCAAGCTCCAGCGCCGCGCGAGCGTCAGATAGCTCGCCGCGCGCGGTATCCACGGCAGCAATATCTTCCTTGGCGCGAGCGATCTCCTCCATGGTGGCGCGAGCGGCGTCGGCGTCATCCCAAAAGCCGGGGGCCACGCTTTTGGCCTCGAGCTCGGTCACGCGCGTGCGCTTCTCGTCCAAATGAAGATACGACTCGACCTCGCCGAGCCGGTCCGCAAACGCGTCCAGCTCGGCGGGCGTTACCTCTAAAGCCTCGGCCATTAACGATTCCTGCCGTGGCAGTACTTGAACTTCTTACCGCTGCCGCAGGGGCAAAGGTCATTGCGACCAACGTTGACGTACGGGTCGTCGCTCTCGTCCTTGCGGTAGGTGGTCACCTTGCCGCCGTTGTTGACAGCAGCCGGGCCTCCCTGGACGGCCGTACGAGCCTGCACCTGTGCCTGCTTGCGCAGCACCGAGTTGCCGTTGTCGCCATCGACATCGGCGGGGCCGGAGAAGCGCGCACCCTCGAGCGCGGGGTCCTCCTTATGCTCCACGGCGTGCGGAGCGGCCTTGATCTCGATGCGCAGGACGGTGCGCAGGTAATCCTCGTACATGGTGTCGACGAGCATCTGGAACGCGCCGTAGGCCTCGGTCTTGTACTCGACCAACGGGTCGCGCTGACCAAAGCCACGCAGGCCGATGCCGGTCTTGAGGTAGTCCATCTCCTGCAGGTAGTTCATCCAGCGGGTATCGATGACGCGCAGCATGACCTGGGTGTTGAGCTCGCGCATGAGGTCCTCGCCCAGGCGCTCGGCCTTCATGTTGTAGCACTTCTCAACGTAGGCTAGGACATCGGCAGCCAGGGCCTCAAAGTCCTCGTCGGGGAACTTCGGCGTATCGATATGTCCGGTGAGCTCCACAACCCATTTGCGCAGACCCTCAAGATCGCGCTCGCCCTCGTGGCTGTCCTTGGTGCAGAACTCCTGCACGCAGCGGTACACGGTGTCGTGCATGACCTCGGTGATGTGGTCGGTCAGGTCCTTGCCATCCAGAATCTTGTTACGCTCGGCGTAGATGACCTGGCGCTGCTTGTTCATGACGTCATCGTACTCAAGGACGCTCTTGCGCATGGAGAAGTTGATGCTCTCGACCTTATGCTGGGCGTTCTCGACGGCCTTGGAAATGATCTTGTGCTGGATGGGCATGTCGTCGCCCATGTCAGCCGTGACCATCATCTTGGAGACACGGTCCATCCTGTCGCCGCCGAACAGGCGCATGAGGTCGTCCTCGAGCGACAGGTAGAACTGGGTCTCGCCCGGGTCGCCCTGACGGCCGGAACGGCCACGCAGCTGGTTGTCGATACGGCGGGACTCATGGCGCTCGGTGCCGATAACGGTCAGGCCGCCGGCGGCAAGCACGCGCTCGCGCTCGGCCTTGCAGGTCTCCTTGGCCTCGGCGTTAAACTGCTCGAGCTGCTCGGGCGTCACGTCCTCCATGGTCAGGCCCTCGTACTCCAGGCGCTCGCGCACCAGCTCGTCGGGGTTGCCGCCCAGCAAGATGTCGGTACCACGGCCGGCCATGTTGGTAGCGATGGTCACGGCGCCATAGCGACCAGCCTGGGCCACGATATGGGCCTCGCGCTCGTGGTGCTTGGCGTTGAGGACCTCGTGCGCGATACCGCGCTTAGTGAGGGCGGCGGACAGTTTCTCGGAGCTCTCGATGGAGACGGTGCCCACCAGGACCGGCTGGCCCTTGGCGTGACGTCGCTCGACGTCGTCGGCAACGGCGTTGTACTTGGCCTGGATGGTGCGGTACACCAGGTCCTCGTGGTCAACACGCTGCACGGGCTTGTTGGGGGGGATAACCTCGACGGGTAGCTTGTAAATCTCGCGGAACTCGGCGTCCTCGGTGAGTGCCGTACCGGTCATGCCGGAGAGCTTGTCATAGAGACGGAAGTAGTTCTGCAGGGTGATGGTGGCCAGCGTCTGGTTCTCCTCGCGCACGAGCACGCCCTCTTTGGCCTCGATGGCCTGGTGCAGACCCTCGGAGTAGCGGCGGCCTTCCATAATGCGGCCGGTGAACTCGTCGACGATCTTGACCTCGCCGTTGGTGACCACGTACTGCTTGTCGCGGTGGAACATGTACTGGGCCTTCAGCGCCTGCTGCAGGTGGTTGACCAGCTGGCCGGAGAGATCGGCATAGATGTCATCGATACCCAGGCGGCGCTCGATCTTCTTAAGGCCGCGCTCGGTGGCGGCGATGGTGTGCTTGGCCTCGTCCATGACGAAGTCGCCCGTGGGCTCCACGTCCTCGGTAGCGGTGAGCATGTCGTGCGAGACGTCCTCACCGCGCTCAAGGCCGCGCACGGCGCGCGCGAAGTCCTTGTAAGTGCTGGCGGACTTGGTGCCGGCGCCCGAGATGATGAGCGGCGTTCTGGCCTCGTCGATCAGGATGGAGTCGACCTCGTCGACGATGGCGTAGTTGTGGCCGCGCTGAACACGCTGCTCGGGGCGGGTAACCATGTTGTCGCGCAGATAATCGAAACCGAACTCGGAGTTGGTGCCGTACGTGACATCGGCCTGGTAGGCTGGGCGCTTAAGCTCGAGCGGCATGTTGTTCTGCAGCAGACCGACGGTCATGCCCAGATACTTGTAGATGCGACCCATCCACTCGGAGTCGCGCTTGGCCAGGTAGTCGTTGACGGTGACGACATGCACGCCCTTACCGGCGATAGCGTTGAGGTAGCCGGCCAGCGTGGAGACGAGGGTCTTGCCTTCGCCGGTCTTCATCTCGGCGATGTGGCCCTCGTGCAGCGCCATGGCGCCGATGAGCTGTACATCAAAGTGACGCATGCCCATGGTGCGCTTGGAAGCTTCGCGCACGGTGGCAAAAGCCTCGGGAAGCATGTCGTCGAGCGACTCGCCGTTGGCGTAACGCTCGCGGAACCTATCGGTCTGGGCGCGGAGCTCCTCCTCGGTCATCTTCTCAAACTGGGGCTCAAGACCGTTGATCTGATCGACGATCTTGTAGTAGCGCTTAAGGTCCTTATCGGATCCAAAGGACAGCAGCTTTGACATGAATCCCATGTGGTTTTCCTTTTTGGCCATCGCCCACGCCATGCAGCCTTGGGCGAGTTAAACACAGATAAATGTACTTTAGCCAAACAAGGCGCGGCCTATACGGTCGACCTCGACCGCCACGTAATAACTACGACCAACCTGCCAAACAGGGACAGGTTTATTTTGGCAGGTTTTATCTGGGCAAACGCTACATCTCTGCCATTTGGTGCAAACGGACCTGTCCCCCTTCGCACCAATTTGGTGCCATGGGAGCAGGTCCGTTTGCACCAATAAAAGAAAAGGGCCGCGCACCCAGATGGATACGCGGCCCTTTAGCCATGAATGCGAGCGATTCCGCGGCGAGCTATTTACTCAGCAGCCTCGGTGGTCTCGGCCTCGGCAGCGGCCTCCTCGACGGGAGCCTCTGCGGGAGCCTCGGCGGCCTGCTTAGCAGCCTCCTCGGCGAACTTAGCGGCACGCTTAGCCTTCTCGGCAGCCTTAGCCTCAGCGGCGGCCTTGCGAGCGGCCTCGGCCTCAGCAGCCTTGGCGGCCTTGGCAGCCTTGGCCTCCTCAGCCTTCTTGAGCTGGGCGGCAGCGGCGCCACCGAACTTGTCGGCGAAGCGCTGGACGCGTCCACCGGTGTCGACGAACTTCTGCTGGCCGGTGTAGAACGGGTGGCACTCGTTGCAAAGCTCGACCTTCATCTCGGACACGGTAGCGTGCGTCTTGAAGGTGTTGCCGCAGGAGCACGTCACCGTGCACTCGACATACTGGGGATGGATACCCTGCTTCATGGTAGGACTCCTTATTGGTCAGGCGCTGGTTACCGATCAGCGCATAAGGCGTCTTGGTTTCCGACCAAGACAACAAACTCGGCTATGGTACCACGGCGCCGCGTGTCCCACAAAAGGTTCACGGTCTTTGTGCAATGCGATATGCCCAACCTCAGCGAGCACGCACCCCATCGAACCTTCATCCATGTTGCAGGCATGTAACGCCGCAGCGAGCGCGCCTTTTTTGCGCCAGACAGGTACAATGATGAACACTGTACCGTAGCGGAGCGCCCCCGCGCGCCGCAACCACGCGAAAGGGTTTCCCATGGCCGAGATCTCGTCCTCCCGCATCGTCATCACCGTCCTTGGCAAGAACCGCCCCGGTATCGTCGCCGGCGTTACCCGTGTTCTGGGCGAGGCCAACGTCGACATCCGCGACATTACGCAGTCCATTATCGAGGACATCTTCACCATGACCATGCTGGCCGACACCGCCGAGTCCAAGCTCGACTTCGCCGAGCTGCAGAAGGCCCTGGCCGAGGCAGGCGAGCTTTCGGGCGTCAACGTGTCCATCCAGCGCGAGGACGTCTTTAACTTTATGTACCGCCTGTAGCGAACAAGCCGCTCGGGGCAGGCGGGCGCTTCTGCGTCCAAGCGTACCGTCCCGACGCGGCGTGGAGAGGAGCGCGCATGGCCTACGACGCCAAGAAAATCTACTACCGCTTCGACGATCACCTGAGCCGCCTGGTTCTGGATTACGAGGCGAGCCGTCAGATTTCGCCCGAAAGCGAAAACCTCTACCACGGCCTGCCGACCGACCCTTATGACGAGGACCTGTTTGTCGAGCACAATGTCAAACGCGGCCTGCGCAATGCAGACGGCTCGGGCGTGGTCGCGGGTCTCACTCGCATCTCGGACGTACATGGCTACAACAAGGTCGACGGTAAGGTCGTGCCCGATCAGGGCAGACTCACGCTTCGTGGCTACAGCATCGACGATCTGGTCAACAACGCCCAGGCCGAAAACCGCTACGGCTACGAAGAGGTCGCCTATCTGCTTATCACGGGTTCGCTGCCCAACAAGGAAGAGCTCGACGGCTTTTGCGAGCGCCTGGGTGCTTTTAGGCACCTGAGCGACGAATACGTCCGCGAGTTCCCCATGACCACGGTGTCGTCGAGCATCATGAATGTGCTTCAACGCGCCGTGCTGCTGCTCTACGCCTTCGACGCCGAGCCCGACGCCATTACACCCGAGCACGAAATCGACGTCGCCATCTCCATGCTCGCCCGTCTCCCCCGCATCGCCGCCTTCGCGCATATGGCCTCGGTCGCCAAGCGCCGCGGCTCCGAGGTTCATGTACCGCACCCCACACCCGGCCTCTCAACCGCCGAAACCATCCTGCAGGTGCTACGCGGCGGCATGGCGTTCACCCGCGATGAGGCAATGCCTGTCTCTTATACACATCTGACGCTGCCGACGAACTCTAGGGTGTAG